>NZ_JBHSMS010000006.1:0-219608 GCF_042656795.1 Massilia jejuensis
CGGTCGAATATGAAAAGCAGTATTTCCAGCGGCTCGCGAGTGTCTAGTAAACTCGTGGCGATTCATTTGGGTCTGGAGAAGGCGCATCTTGACCTCAAGATCTCACCAGAAGAATTCGACGAGGTGGCGGCCGAGCTGGGGCGCAGCCTTGACTTCGCCAAAGTACCTGCGCGTGAGAAGAGAGAAGTTCTCGCCGCCTTCGCAGCGCATAAGAAAGAGGTAACGGCTGGCTACAAGACGAAGTGATTTGGGCGATCAGAATAAGGTTACAGTTAGCCGAGCATTTGAAAGATCTGGCGCTATTCAAGTTGGCAATCGACAGTAAGCTCCGTGGCTGCGATCTTGTGAGTCTTCGCGTGAAGGATGTCGCACAATGCCAAAGCAGATCAGGTAGGTGTTTCAAGTTATATTGGCACGGGGGGGAGCCGCGTCTA
Source organism: Massilia jejuensis (assembly GCF_042656795.1). Lineage (NCBI taxonomy): Bacteria > Pseudomonadati > Pseudomonadota > Betaproteobacteria > Burkholderiales > Oxalobacteraceae > Massilia > Massilia jejuensis. The sequence goes on from NZ_JBHSMS010000006.1 coordinate 435, forward strand.
TGTACCGGCGGATGTCTGCTTCGGCATGGTGTCAAGCAGATCGGCGTCGATGACCCGTCGCTGCGGCCTGCACTGTAGGCCGCAGCGCTTGAACTCCCCGACCTGGCCGAGCGCTACTGTGCGTCTGCTTATAACGCTCTGGCGGCACTGCCGGCGCGATCCGCCTGGCGATAGCAGCGGCACGGCGCATTCACCGCGCCATTGGCAGCTAGCTCCGAGCGGGTGGTCCGGCGGTCTGGGACCAGGGCGTCTCGACCACTGGGATCCAAAGCCTGCTCTGCTCGGCCTTGCCCTGGGGGACGTGGCAGCAACACGCATCATCATGCGTGAAACACCGCGCAAAGACCTGTGGCAGCGCCCCTGATCAGTGCCCGGATGGACGCTGGTCCCGGTCCTCTCGGGCGCTGGTGGGAAGACCCCGCCTGTCGTCCTGCAGCTTCTTGCGCAGCTTGGCGGCAGACTCGGCATAGACGAATCCGAATGACACACAGCCATCACGACCCTTTACTGCGTGATGCAACCGGTGGGCCTGGTAGACGCGTTTGAGGTAGCCTTTGCGCGGCACATACTTGAATGGCCAACGCTGATGCACCAGACCGTCGTGCATGAAGAAATACAACACGCCGTAGATCGTTATGCCAATGGCGATCCACCACAATGGCCACAACCAGGCTGCTCCGAAGTACAGTGCAATTGCGAACGCGGCGAAAACAACGGCATAGAGATCGTTTTTCTCCAGCGCTGCATCATGCGGTTCGTGGTGGGACTGATGCCAGCCCCAGCCCCAGCCATGCATGATGTGCTCATGCGACCAGGCCGCAAACCATTCCATGAAAGCTACGGCCCCCACCACGAGCATCATGGGGATAAGGTAATACAACAGGCTATCCATTCCCGACCTCAGGATATTCCCGGTTGATTGTCGACCGGCGCTGCGCCGGCAGTTTCCACCACGGCACCGATGGTGCGTCGTGGTGCTCATAATGGTAGCCGAAATGAAAGCAGGTCAGCAGGGATGCGAAATGCGAAAGGTCGTTGCTGCGGGCGCGGTGCCGGTCGCCGAACGGTATGTCATCGACGCGGTGCGGACGATAGGTGCCGAAATAAAATAGCTGCACAGATGACAGCAGCGCTGGCAAAGCCCAGAACACTAACATGGTCGGGAAGCGCTCACGCAGGATGAGCAAGTACATGACCACGGCGACGGTGAGCATCCCGAATTCACGCCAGCCAAAGTAGTGGCGGAAGAATTTGAAGTACCACGGCCAGAAGCTCCTGGAATGATCGATATCGAAATCGGGATCATCGGCCGTGCCGGCATTGCGATGGTGGGCGTGATGGTTTTCGTAGAGCTTGTCGTACGAAAAGCCGGCATAGATAAAGACGCAGAAGCAGCCGATGGCGCGGTTCAGCCACGGACGTTGCGGCGCCAGTGAGCCGTGCATCGCGTCATGGGCGACAATGAACAGGCCAACGCTCAGCCAGCACTGAAGGGCAACGACAACAGGTGCCGCGAGCCAAAGCCATGTCGCCGTCCAGTCGACCAGGAAGATCGCGCCGATATGGACGGCCAGCCATGTGCCTACAACCAGGCCCGCAAGCACCAGCCCGACCGCTGTAGTAGCACTGCTGACCCGTCTATCGATCGTCGATGTCGCCATGTTGGATATCCCTAGGACCGAGCCTCAAGCTGGACACCAGCACCGCCAGCGTCGTACCCATGATGGCCACGACCAGTAGGCAGCCCAGTTCCGGCAGCAGATCCCTCAGGTCTTCTCCGCGCCAGAGCACCTCATGATAGGCACAGGATTGAAAATGAAACGTTTGATTCGTACGGACGAATGTTAACATAGATGTGCTTGCACCAGCGGGAGACGTCATTGGCAGCTGATCGCAAGAATGAACACCGCGACATTGTCCGCAGCGGGAACGTGGGTTGCGACGGCGACCAACGAAAACTTCGCGATCGCCTGCCAAAACCTGGCTGGCGCTGGCCGTGGGATCGCAGCGGGTTGCACTGGAGAACCGGGAATTTGCGGGGCGTGGCGCTGGGTCGCGCCGGCATGCTCCCGACATACCCCTGCTTGCCAATTTCGGCGCGGCGCAGCTCCATCCAGGTTGCGGTCTCGGCGAGACGGCGCGCGGTGGACATGATCGGTGCCGGAACGGCGAGCTTGCAGAAACGCGCACGGGGATGAATGCGGCGCCAACGCGGTTGGAAAGAATGCGTCCCATCCTGTCTTCGGCCCGTCGCCGCGACGTCCTTCGCAGGCACACCTTTGGCAGAGGCTGTGTGTGCACGATGCATCTGGCACGTTCGATATATCGCTCTCGACCGATCTTTAGACAGATGGCGGTGGGTCGTTGAGCGGACTTTTGAATGGCTTCACGGTTCCGCGAGCCATGAAAACACGCATTTCCGGGCGAGTACTTAAAATAGCGGTTCCGGCGCGCCGCGCCGCCTTTTTTCGGACACCGCATGAACCGTCACCTCCTTGCCAGCGTCGGCCTGGCCTGCCTGGCCGCGACCGCCGCCCACGCCCAGTCGTCCACCGCGCTCGCCGGGTCGCCTGCACAACCGCTGTGGGAGCTGGGCGTGGCCGCCGGCGCCGTCGGCACCCCTTCGTATCCGGGAGCGAGCGACCGCGAAACGCGCGCCTTGGCACTGCCCGTGTTGATTTACCGCGGCAAGGTGTTTCGTTCCGACCAGGGCGGCATCGGCGCGCGCGTGTTCAAGAGCGATACAGCCGAATTCGACATCGGCCTGGCCGCCTCGCTGCCGGCGGAGTCGGACGACGTCGCCGCGCGAACCGGCATGCCGGACCTGGGCACGCTGGCCGAATTCGGCCCGCGCCTGAAGCTGCGCCTGGCGCGCTTCGACGCCTATAGCGGCTTGCGCGCCGACCTGCCGCTGCGCGCGGTGATGGAAGTGCGCGGCGGCGTGCGCCACCAGGGCACGATCTTCGAGCCGCGCCTGGTCTACGAACGACGCAGCGCCGACGGCAAGTGGGCCTTCGACACCCAGGTCGCCGCCGTTGTCGGCGACGGCAAGATCAACCGCTACTTCTATGAGGTGCGTCCCGAATTCGCGACCGCCACCCGCGCCGCTTATAGCGCAGACGCCGGCCTGATCCTGGTGCGTGCCGGCGTCTTCGCCGCCCGCGTGATCAATCCGGACGTGCGCGTCTACGGTTTCCTGCGCGCCGAGAACTATGGCGTCGGCGCCAACCGTAACAGCCCGCTGCACCTGCGCGACAATGGCCTGTCGGCGGGCGTGGGGCTCATCTGGACCCTCAAGCGTTCCACCAGGCTCGCCAGCGACTGAGAACCTGTTCCGGCGGGGAGGAGAAGCTGGTGGCGTAAAGGACTCGGCGCTAGCTTTTCGCAAGACCTTGTTCATCCGCAATCCCGAAGGATTGCAGCAGGGAAGAATGTACTGTTTTCACTTCCTGCCAAGGAACGAACATGCGCATTCGCACCCTGTATCTCTGCTATTGCCTTTGCGTGGTCGGCGTGCTGCTGGCGCTGCCGGCGGCAAGCGCCGCTGCCGACCCCTACCTCGACCATAACGGCCACACGCCGCCCCGTTCGGACTATGCCGGGCCGCTTTTCAAGCTCAGCCACGCCTATCCCTCCGGACTGCCGGCACCCGCCATGCCCTGGCGCGCGGCGATTGGCAATGCACCGATCACGGTCGCGAACGCCCCCGTTTATGTCCAGGCGCTGAAAGACCATGTTGCACAGGACATGCTGGCCTTGCTGGCCGGCGACGGCGGCTGGGACCCCGGCCGGCGCGGCTGGTTCAACGACCCCTGGCTGGGACCGCAGCGCGAGGCGATCCACGGCATGCTGCTCGGCCACGAACGCGTCGACGACGGCCTGTTCAAGAAGAGCGGGCTGACGAAACCGTTCACGACCTATGTCATCACCTATTACAACCGCACGGCGGCGCAGACGATCGGCGCCATCTGGCGCGATCCGCATGTGCCCCGGCTGGGCGGCGGCGCCACGCAATATGCGGACGGCTCGATCACGGTGAAACTCGCCTTCACGACGGCCGGGCCGCACGACTGGCCGGCAATGCGCGGCGCGCCGAGCTGGCCCATGATGATGACGGCCAACGCCACCACCGGCCACTACGACCGTCCGACGCTGGGCAAGGCCTACCTGATGCAGCTCGATATCGTGGTCAAGGACAGGCAATCGGCGCCGCAGACCGGCTGGGTGTTCACGACCCTGGTCTACGACCGCGCGGCGCGGCCCGGCAGCGACGGCGTGTGGGACCAGATGGTGCCGCTGGGCGCGCAATGGGGCAACGATCCGCGTGTCGACAGCGCCGCCAATCCGGGCGCGCCCTTGTTCGAATCGTGGATCAACCGCAACGCGCCGCCGTACGCGCTCGAGACCCTCGGCTGGGGAGGGCGCCTGTCGGGACCGAACGACCTTGGCGTGAACGATCTCTCGGTCGTGGCGGCAGGGCGCCGCAGCCTGGTGCGGCGCGCGCCCAATTCGTCCTGCCTCAGCTGCCACGGCGCCTCGCAGTGGAACCCGGCCAATCCGGCCAAGGGCATGGCCTCGTTCATGATGCCGCTGGTGCCGCCCGCGCCGGACGCGGCCGCGAACGCCGGCGCGCCCTACCTGAATTCGCCCGCGCCCGGCGCGGCGGCCTGGCTGCGCTGGTTCCAGAACCGCGCCGGCGACGTGCCGATGGACGCCGGCAGCATCGCCGGCGACTACGACCTGGCGCTGACCTTCCGCGTACTGCCGGCCTGGCACGCAGCGCGCAGCGGCAAAAAGCCTCCGCCGCAAGAGCGCGATGCCGGCGCGCAGGCGCTGCCGCGCGACTAGACGTCGCGCTCCGCCAGGACGCAGGCAGGGCGCGGGCGCCAACCCGGGATGCACCGGTACCGCCTGCCGCCTACGCCTTTGCACCCTGCCGGTCAGCGCGATTTCACGAACGGCTTGCCTACCGCCTTCGGCGCCACCGACTTGGCCATCAGGCCCGCGAGCACGATCACGGTGACGACATACGGAATCATCTGGATCAGCGAGCCCGGAATGCGGCCCACCAGCGGCAGGTCGACGCCTTCGATCTGGATCTGCACGGCCGAGAAGAAGCCGAACATCAGGCAGCCGAGCACGGTCTGCAGCGGACGCCAGTTGCCGAACACGAGGGCCGTCAACGCGAGGTAGCCGGCGCCGGCCGACATGTCGCGCAAGAAGAAGCCGCTCTGGACGATCGCCAGGTAGGCGCCCGAGAACGAGCACAGCACGCCGGCGACCAGCATCGCCAGGTAGCGCGTCTTGTCGACCGAGACGCCGGCGGCATCGGCCGCGTGCGGATTTTCTCCGCAGGCGCGCAGGCGCAAACCGAAACGGCTGTGGTAGACCACCCAGTGCACGAGCGGCAGCAGGGCGAAGGCGAGGTAGACCAGCGGCGAATGACCGCCCAGCACACTGCCGTAGAACCAGCCGAGGAAGGGAATATCGGCGAGAAGCACGGTGCCCGGCAAGACGACGTCCGACAGGCGCGCCGCGCCCAGGTCCGGCGTGCGGCCGCCCTGCTGGAAGATGTACTGGGCGACGACGAAGGTCAGGCCGCTCATGGCGATGTTGATGGCGATGCCGGCCACCAGCTGGTTTCCTTTTTGGGTGATCGACACGAACGCCTGCACCATCGCGAGCGCGACGGAAACGGCGATGCCGGCGGCAATGCCTGCCCACGGGTTTTGCGTCGTGTAGCCGACGGCGGCCGACACGAAGGCCGAGGCGAGGATCTTGCCCTCGAGGCCGATGTCGACCACGCCGCTGCGTTCGGCGAAGAGGCCGGCCAGCGCTGCGAACATCAGCACCGGCGCGTTGCGGATCGTCGAGACGACGATGCTGGCGATATGGAAGTCTTCCATGGCTTAACCCTTGCGCGTTGCGTTGATCAGTTTCAGGACTGCCGGGGCATAGAAGTTTTCCATCGCGCCGCAGAACAGGATGATCAATCCCTGGATGAAGACGAAGGTCTCGACCGGGATGTTCGGTTTTTCCAGCGACAGGTCGAAGCCGCCCTGGATCAGCGCGCCGAACAGCACCGAGGACAGGAAGATGCCGACCGGATGCTGGCGTCCCATCAGCGCGATGGCGATGCCGACGAAACCGGCGCCGGCCGGGAAGTTCAGGCTCAGGTAGTGGGTCGAGCCCATCACCGAGTTCACCGCGGCCAGGCCGGCGAGGGCGCCCGAGATCAGCATCGCCACGATGATCATGCGGCTGATGCGCACGCCCGCGTAATGGGCCGCGTGCTGGTTCAGGCCGGTGGCCTGCAATTGATAGCCCCAGCTCGAGCGCGAGACCACCACGCCGTAGATCACCAGCGCCACGATCGCCACGGGCAAGCCGATGTTCAGGGGCGTGTCGCCGAAGAGGGGGAACCAGGCGTTCAGGGTCGGCAGGGCGGCGGAGTCCGCGAACACGCGGCTGGCCGGGTTCTGCTCGCCCTCGGGAATGAGGTATTTCACGATGATGAAATTCATCAGGCTGGCGGCGATAAAGTTGAACATGATGGTCGTGACCACCACGTGGCTGCCGCGTTTCGCCTGCAGGTAGCCCGGCAGGAAAGCCCACAGGGCGCCGAAGAGCGCGCTGCCCAGCATGGCCAGCGGGATCAGGAGCCAGGGCGGGAGCGTGGCGTCGAACGCGAGCACGGCCAGCGTCAGGCCGAGGCCGCCGAAATACATCTGGCCTTCGGCGCCGATGTTGAACAGGCCCGCCTTCATGGCGATCGATACCGCCAGGCCCGTGAAGATGAAGGTACTGGCATAGAACAGCGTATAGGCCAGGCCTTCCGGGTTGATGACGGCCGAGTCGACCAGGATCTTCATCGATTCGGCCGGGCTTTCGCCCAGCAGGTGGATGACGAGCGCGGCGACCAGCAGCGCCGACAGCAAGTTCAACAGCGGCAGGACGAAGCCGGTGGCCCAGCGTGGCAGTTCGGTGGTTTTCATCTGTTTCATGACTTGTGCATCCCGCCCATCAACAGGCCGATGCGGGTAGTGTCGAATGCGTCGATCTCCAGTTCGCCGGTGATGCGCCCGCCCGACATGACGACGATGCGGTCGGCCAGCGCCCGCACTTCTTCCAGCTCCACCGACACCAGGAGGATCGCCACGCCTTCGTCGCGCAGGCGCAGCAACTGGGTGTGGATCGATTCGATGGTGCCGATGTCGACGCCGCGCGTCGGCTGGCCGACCAGCATCAGTGTCGGCTGCGCCGACACTTCGCGCGCGATCACGACCTTTTGCTGGTTGCCGCCCGAGAGCAGGCCGATGCGCAGGTGGGGATTATTCGGACGCACGTCGAAGGCTTGCAGCAGGTGGGCGCAGCGCCTGGCGATGGCGTCGAAGTCGAGCAGGCCCCAGCGGTTCTTCACGCGGTCCTGGTAGCCGAACACGGTGTTTTGCATCACCGAGAAATCCTTGATGACGCCGTCGCGCAGGCGGTCTTCCGGCACGTGGCCGATGCCGAGCTTGCGGAAGGTGGCCGGCAGGCCGTCGGCATTCGCGCGGCGCCCGAAGGGCAGGGGTTTGCCTGCCAGCTCGACCTGGCCGGAGCTCGGCAGGCGCATGCCCGCCAGGATTTCCATCAGTTCGCTCTGGCCGTTGCCCGAGACGCCGGCGATGGCGACGATCTCGCCGGCACGCACGCTCAGGTCGATGTCGGCCAGCAGCTGGACGCCATTGGCGTCCTTCAACTGCAGATGCGATACCTTCAACACCGGCGCGCCGGGAGCGAAGGGTTCGCGCGGCAGGTTGCCTTCGATCGGGCGGCCGACCATCATGTTGGCAAGCTGCTCTTTCGAGGTGGCGCCGGTGGCGACGGCGCCCGACACACGGCCGGCGCGCAGCACCGTCACCTGGTCGGTGATGTCCATGATCTCCTGCAGCTTGTGGGTGATCAGGATGATGGTCTTGCCCTGCTCCTTGAACAGGCGCAGGATGTCGAACAGCGAGGCCGTCTCCTGGGCGGTCAGCACGGCGGTCGGCTCGTCCAGGATGAGGATGTCGGCGCTGCGGTAGATTTGCTTGAGGATCTCGACGCGCTGCTGGGCGCCCACCGACAGGTCGGCGACGGTGGCGAGCGGGTCGACGTCGAGACGGTAGCGGCTGCAGATCGCGCGCAGCTTCGCTTCGACTGCGGGACGCCTGGCGGCCAGCTTGAAGCCGCCCTCGGCGCCCAGCATCACGTTGTCGAGCACGGTCATGTTCTCGACCAGCATGAAGTGCTGGTGCACCATGCCGATGCCCAGAGCGATGGCTTCCTGGCTGTTGCGGATCGAGCGTGCCTGGCCGTCGATCAGGAGCTGGCCACTGTCGGCATGGTAGTAGCCGTACAGGATGCTCATCAGGGTGGACTTGCCGGCGCCGTTCTCCCCGATGACGCCATGGATGGACCCCTTGGCGACCGTGAAGCTGACGTCGGCGTTCGCTTGCACCGGCCCGAAGGCCTTGCTGATGTTGCGAAATTCTACGGCTGGCTGCATAGCGATGAGTAATGAAAAAGAGATTGCATTCATTTAAAAGCGCGCCGGACCGGAACATCCGGTGCGGCGCGCTCTTGTAGTGAGACGCTGTAGCTTAAACCGGGCAGCTGCCGCCGGCGCGGTAGTCGATGACCTTGATCTTGCCGTTGATGATGTCGGCCTTCACGCCATTGACGCGCTTTTCGATCTCGGGCGAGACGACCTTGCGGTTGTCCTTGTCCAGCACCCAGTCGACGCCGCCTTCCTTCAAGCCTTTATACGTGGTGCCGGCCTTCCAGGTGTTGTTCTTCACTTGCATGAACGAGTCGTACACGGCCAGGTCGACGCGCTTGACCATCGAGGTCAGCATCGAACCCGGGTACAAGTAGTTCTGGTTCGAATCGACCCCGATCGCCAGCTTGCCTTTTTCCTTGGCCATCTGCAGCGCGCCCATGCCCGAACCGCCGGCGACGGCGAACACGACGTCGGCGCCGCGGTCGAACTGCTGGCGTGCCAGCTCGCCGCCCTTGGCCGGGTCGTTCCATGCCGCGCTGGTGGTGCCTACCATGTTCGACATGATGTCGATCTTCGGCAACTGGGCTTTCGCGCCCTGGCTGTAGCCGCAGGCGAAAGCGCGGATCAGCGGAATGTCCATGCCGCCGACAAAACCGATTTTCTTGGACTTTGAGGCCATGGCGGCGGCAACGCCGACCAGGTAGGAGCCTTCCTGTTCCTTGAACATGATCGAGTTCACGTTCGCGCCCGGCGCGATCGAGTCGATCAGGACGAATTTCACCTTCGGGAATTCCTTGGCGACCTTGGCCACGGCCTGGGTTTGCGAAAAGCCGACCGCGGCGATCAGGTCGAGCTTCTTGCGCGCCAGGCCGCGCATGACCTGCTCGGCCTGGGTATCGCTGTTGGCCTGGACTTCGATATACGGGATGTTCGTCTCTTTCTTGAAGCGCTCGGCGCCTTCGAAAGCGGACTGGTTGAACGACTTGTCGAACTTGCCGCCGGCATCGTAGACGATACCCAGCTTCGGTGCGCCGGCGGGGGCTTGCGCCATCGCGCTGCCGGCGATGAACAACGCCGCAATCGTCGTGCTGAGTTGCTTGAATTTCATGAATGGGCTCCTGGAATTTCGATATTGTACCCGGCGCAACGGCTGCGTTGGCAGGGGCAACCTAGAGGCAAGGCTCGGCGCGCCTTGTTATTAGGCAAGGGCGCGGCGGCGGTGCCGTGCGGATTGTGTCAGTCCCCGACATTCCATGTGGTTACGATTTGTATCGCCCGATTCCTCCCAACGTGCTGCGGGCGCCGATTGTCGCGTCATCGCAACAGCAAACGGAGGGAAAGGCCGCCGTGCGCCGCGGGGCGCCGGGTAGCGACATCCGGCGCAGCTCAACCCGTCAAATATGCATCAGCCGGGCGATGGCAGGCAAATACGATTTTACTTGGCGATTTATTCGACAGAAATATAAATGCCGGCCAGTGCCGGCATCCTGTCGGCTCACGCCACAGTCTGGATGAGCTCGGGCGTGGACAAGGGCTGGCTGAAGCGCCCGGTGAGAAAGCCCGCGATGCGGCTTTGCGTCGCGTCGAGATAGGGGATGTTCATGTGATCGGAATCGGGCACGATGTCGTCGAGGATAAGGTTGGCGAGCTTTTCGCACAGCTGGTCGGTATGCGAGTGCGGCACGATATCGTCGCTGGCGGCGCGCAGCACATAGGTCGGCACCTTCAGTGAAGGCGCGTGCTTGATCGACTCGAAGCGGTGGCGCAGCATGTATTCGATCGGCATCGCGCGGAACTTGCGCTTGGCAATGGCTAGGATCGAATCGTAGGGCGTAATCAGGACCACCGAGTGGGCGGCGCGCTCTTTCGCCACCTGCACCGCCACGCCCGAGCCGAGGCTGCGTCCCACGACGGCGATGCGGCGCGCGTCGACCTGGCCGAGGGCGGCGAGCCAGTCGAACAGGGTGCAGCCGTCTTCGACGAGCAAAATCTCGTCGGGAATGCCGTGCGAATTGCCGTAACCGCGGTAGTTCAGCGCCAGCACCGTCATGTTCGGGAACAGATTGCCGGCGTCGCGCACGACCCAGGAGACTTCTTCCGACCGTCCGCCGAAATACAGCACGGCCGGACGCGGACCGGGAACGCGCGGCGTCATCAGCCAGCCGCACAGGCGGGTGCCGTCTTTTGCGCGCAGCACGATCGGGCGGGTGCGATGGCCGCTGCTGCGCGGGTTGTTGACTTCAGGCGTGATGGTCGGATTGAACACCAGCCGGCGCTGATTCGCGGCAACCGCGGCCGTGAGCCCCAGCCACAACACGCTGGCGAAACCCGCCATCCCCGCCGCCATTTTTTTGCTTGATGTGTTCATGGTGACAGTCTACCTCGGCGTTGGAATTTGTTCTGTGCGTCATGTCGCAATGCACTGCAGCATGAAAGATGGTCGGCGCGGTAGTGTGTTTTTCGCTACACATGCTGGGAACGCGCTAACCTGGCCTCCTGCAAGCCGAGGGCGCGCCGAGGCGTCAATCGCGTACCATGGGCAGGTCAGCTTGCCAATCCATCCACGAAGAAGGAATTCCCGTGCATTTCCTGCTCACCTATGACCTCGCCCCCGACTATCTGGAGCGCCGCGCCGAATTTCGCAATGCTCACCTGAAACTTGCCTGGGAAGCGCAGGCGCGCGGCGAACTCGTACTCGCCGGTGCGCTCGACGAACCCGCCGACCGCGCCCTGCTGGTGTTTCACTGCGACTCGCCGCAGACCCCGCAACTGTTCGCGGCCACCGATCCCTACGTCACCAACGGCCTGGTGCGCGCCTTCCATGTCCGGCGCTGGAACACGGTCGTGGGCGACCTGGCCGCCACGCCGGTGCACCCGACTGGGACCTGACTCGGCAGCGAGCGCAGCTGAGATAGGTTCTTAGCGCGGCACCAGTTTCAACACCAGGTTCTGCGAGGTCACGGCAAGCGCATCGATGCCGAGCACCGCGATGCCGCGCGGCATATTCAAGCCGCCGGGCAGGGGACCGAGCACGTTGTTCTGGCTGCCGGGCACCCCGATCACGGTCGTCACCGCGTTCGCCACATTGATGCGCCGGACGGTGCCGTTGCCGGTATCGGCCACGAACAGGCTGCCCCCGCCGTCGAGCGCCAGCCCGGCCGCGCGGCACAGGCGCGCGCTGCCGGCCGTGCCGTCGGCGCTGCCGCATTGCTCGGCCGCGCCGGCGATGGTGCGCACCTCGCCGTTCGGCGCGATTTCGCGGATCGTCGAATTGGCCGTGTCGGCCACGTACAGGTAACCGGCCGAATCGACCTCGATGTCCTGCGGTTCGCAAAAGCGCGCCGCGCTCCCGCGCCCGTCGCTGCTGCCGCAGGCACCGGCCACGCCCGCGATTGTGGTGACCACATTGGCGCGGTCGATGCGGCGCACCGTGTGGTTCAGCGTGTCGGCCACGTACAGATTGCCCTGGCGGTCGAGCGCGATTCCCTGGGGCGCGCAGAAGCGCGCATTGCGCGCGTCGCCATTGGCGCTGCCGCATTCGCCCGCCGCGCCGGCAAGGGTGGTGACGGCGCCGGCGGCGCTGATCCTGCGGATCGTCGAGTTGCCGGTATCGGTGACGTACAGGTTGCCGTCGGCATCGGCCTCGATCCGGGTCGGCATATTGAAACGGGCTCCCGTGCCGGCGCCGTCGCTGCTGCCGGGCGCCCCGACGCTGCCGGCGAAGGTGACGGCGACGCCCTGGGGCGAGACCCTGCGGATGGTCGCGCTGTTCTTTTCCGCGACATACAGGTTGCCGTCGGGTGCGGTGACGATGCCTTCCGGCGCGTCGAAGCGGGCGCTCGAGCCGGAACCGTCGAACGAGCCGCCGCAGGTGGGGCACAGGCCGCCCGCGATCAGGAAGACGCCCGATTCGCGGACGGGCGGCCCGTGCCGGTCGGGCTTGTCCGGGTGGCCGCCGTCGTGGTCGGAGTAACCGAGGCCGATTGCCACGCTGCCGCCGCAGGCGGCCAGCGTCGCGCACAGGACCACGGGACCCAGGCGCCTGGCGAAGCGGCGCAAGGCGTCCAGGAAGTCGGGCAGGCGCATGGTGTCTCCTTGTCGATGGCGGGGCATCCCGCCGCTTGTGAGCCGAGATTAATGTCCGATCAAGCCTCGAGTATGCGCGCGATCAAGCGTGCGCGGGTGCGCGGGGCGCGTGGCGGGGCGGGCGCTGCGCCGGCGCCACAAACCGCTGGGCCGGTCGCGCTGGCGGCGCGACGCGGCATGTTTCGTTCGCGCAAGCTTCATTCGGTTACACTTGCCGCGCCAATCACCAAGCCGGAGAATGCATGCAAACCGCCGTCAACCTGTGGCCGCTGCTGGGCGTGGCCGTCATCGCCGCCGGCTTCCTGCTGCGCGCGAACCCCGTGCTGGTCGTCGTCGCCGCGTGCGGGGTCACCGGCGCCGCCGCCGCGATGCCCGTCATGGGAATGCTCGAGTCGCTCGGCACGGCCTTCCTCAAGACGCGCAACCTGCCGCTGGTGCTGCTCTTGCCGCTGGCGGCGATCGGCCTGCTCGAACGCTTCGGCTTGAAGGAGCACGCGATGGCGAGCATCGCCAGGATCCGTTCCGCCACCGCCGGGCGCCTGTTGATCGTCTACCTGTTCCTGCGCGAGACCTCGGCCGCCGCCGGCCTCACCAGCCTGGGCGGGCAGGCGTCGATGGTGCGTCCGCTCGTGGCGCCGCTCGCCGAGGGCGCCGCCGAGGCGCGCAACGGAACGCTGCCGGACGCGCTGCGCTACCGCATCCGCGCGATGACGGCGGCGACCGACAACGTCGGCCTCTTCTTCGGGGAAGACATTTTCGTCGCCTTCGGGGCGATCGTCCTGATGCAGACCATCCTGCGCGCCGAAGGCATCGAGGTCGATCCGCTGCACATGGCCCTGTGGGGCATCCCGACGGCGGTCTGCGCTTTCATCATCCACGCCTGGAACCTGCGCCGGCTCGATGCCGCGATCGCCCGCGAAGGAGGTGGCCGATGATCTTCTCGCTGGACCTGCTGTATGCGCTGGTGGGCCTGCTGCTGGCGTTCGTGGCGCTCTTGACCGCCTTCGACCGCGCCCACCCGCGCCGTTTCACGTCGGCCCTGTTCTGGGGACTGTACGCGGCCGTCTATCTGGCCGGCGACTTCATGGCGCCGGCGCTGGCCGGTGCCTTGATGATCGCGATGGCGCTGCTGGCCGGCTGCGGCCTGGTGACACCGGGCAGGCACGGCACGCTCGAAGCGGATGCGCGCCGCGCCAGCGCTGCGCGCCTGGGCAACCGGTTGTTCCTGCCGGCGCTGGTGGTGCCGCTCGTGACGGTGCTGGGCGCGACCGTCCTGAAAGACGTGCACATCGGCCGCTTCGCCCTGTTCGACCAGGCCCACCTGACGCTGGCCAGCCTCGGCCTGGGCTCCCTGCTGGCCCTGGGCGCGGCTTGCTGGCTGACGCGCGCCAGTCCCGTGCAGGGCCTGCGCGAGTCGCGGCGCCTGATCGACGCCATGAGCTGGGCGGTGACGCTGCCGCACATGCTGGCCGTACTGGGCCTGCTGTTCGCGCAGGCCGGCGTCGGCAAGGCGGTGGCCGAGGTGACCACCGCCTGGTTCGCGGTCGATTCGCGCTTCGCCGCGGTGGCCCTGTATTGCATCGGCATGGCGCTGTTTACTGTCATCATGGGCAATGGCTTTGCAGCCTTTCCGGTGATCGCCGGCGGCATCGGGGTCCCGGTGCTGGTGGGGCAGTACGATGCCAATCCGGCGGTGATGGCTGCCATCGGCATGTTCAGCGCGTATTGCGGTACCCTGATGACACCGATGGCCGCGAACTTTAATATCGTCCCCGCGGCCTTGTTGGAGTTGCCTGACAAAAACGCGGTGATCAAGGCGCAAATCCCGACGGCGCTGCCCTTGCTGGCGGCGAACATCGTCCTCCTCTACTTCCTGATGAATCGATAGCCATGAAAAAAACGGTGCTGCTGACGGGTTTCGAACCGTTCAACGGAGCGACGATCAATCCGGCCTGGGAGGCGGTGCGCTCGTTCAAGGGCTGGGTGGACGAGGACTACCTGGTCGAAATCCTGCAGCTGCCCTGCGTGTTCGGCCAGGCCAACCGGGTGCTGTGCGGGGCGGTCGACGAGATCAGGCCGGACGTCGTGCTCTGCGTCGGCCAGGCCGGCGGGCGCGCCGACCTGACGGTGGAGCGGGTCGCGATCAATGTCGACGATGCGCCGATCGTGGACAACGGCGGGCAGCAGCCGGTCGATGCGCCGATCGCCGAGGACGGCCCGGCGGCGTATTTTGCGACGCTGCCGGTGAAGGCGATCGTCGGCGCCATGCGCGCGCGCGGGCTGCAAGCGTCGGTGTCGCAGAGCGCCGGGACGTTCGTGTGCAATCACGTCTTCTATGGCTTGCTGCATCACCTGCAAGGGCGGGCGGCGGTCGGCGGCGTCGTACACGTGCCGTATCTGCCGGAGCAGGCGGCGAGCGGGGCAGTGCCGTCGATGCCGCTGGCGCAGATCGTCGAGGGCTTGCGGGTGGCGATGGAAGTGGCGGTGCGCGGCGGCGGCGCGCACGCTCAGGCCAGCGGGGCTACCCATTGACCTAGCAGTCCGGGTGCCGGTGCGCCGCGCCGGACGAGGGCGCGTCAATCCCCGTCCGGTTTCAGGATTTTCAGGAAGGCGCGCACCACCGGCGCGTCGTCCTGGCTCGTGTAGGTGATATATAAGTTCGCCGACGGCGCATGCGTCCGGATCGGCAGGAAGGCCACCCCCGGCCAGCCGATCCGGCTGGTGGTCTCGGGCATCAAGGCCACGCCAAGGCCCGCTCCCACCATCGCCAGCAGCGTCTGCGGCTCGGCCGCTTCCTGGAAAATCGTCGGCTGGAATCCCGCGTTGACGCAGCACTGGACCAGGTAGCGCGGCTCGGCCGACTGATTCAGGCGCAGCGTCAGCATCGGTTCGCTGGCGATGTCGATCAGGTCGATCGCCTCGCGCGCGGCCAGCGCATGCCCCTTGTGCACGGCCACGCAGACGTCCTCGCGAAAGCACAGTTCCTGGTGCAGGCGGGCGTTCCTCAGCGCTTCCTCCTCGAGCCGCGGCTCGCGCCAGAAGCCCACGTCGATCTGCTTGGCGCGCAGCGCCTCGAACTGTTCGTCGGGGCCGAGTTCGTGGATGGTCCAGGTCACGCGCGGGAACTCGCTCTGGAAGCGTTCCAGCAGGCTCGGGATCGGCCCCCACATCGCCGAGCCGACGATGCCCACGCGCAGCCGGCCCACTTCGCCGCGGTCGATCTGGCGGATGGTGTCGATCGTCATGCGCATCCGGCCCAGCAAATCCGACGCTTCCGCCATCAGCGCCCTGCCGGCCACGGTCAGCTCGAAGCTGCGCGTGGTGCGCGCGAACAGGCGCACGCCGAGTTCGGCTTCCAGCTTCATGATCTGCTGGGACAGGGGCGGCTGCGAGATGTGCAGGCGCTCGGCGGCGCGGCTGAAGCTTTTTTCCTCGGCCACGGCCAGGAAGTATTTCAGCTGTTTCAGGTCGATCGACATGGCCGGTCGATCACGCCGGGTGGGCGTGCAGGGCCACGGCCAGGCGCGCGCCGACCAGGGCGTTGTGCTCGACCAGGGCGATGTTCGTCGCCAGGCTGCGCCCCCCGGTCAGCGCCTTGATGCGCGCGAGCAGGAAGGGCGTCACGTTCTTGCCGGTCACGCCCTGCCGCTTCGCTTCTTCCAGCGCCTGTTCGGTGATGCGGTCGATTTCCTCTTTCGGCATCGCGAACTGCTCCGGCACGGGATTGCCGACCACGACGCCGCCCTCCAGGCCCAGCTGCCACTTGGTGCGGATGAAGCCGGCCTGGCTGGCGGGGCTGTCGAGCCGGAAGTCGGCGTCGAAGCCGCTGTCGCGCGTGAAGAAGGCCGGGAAGCCAGGCTGGCCGACGCCGACCACCGGCACGCCGTGGGTTTCCAGGTATTCGAGGGTGAGGCCGATGTCGAGGATCGACTTGACGCCGGCGCAGACCACGGCGACGCTGGTCCTGGCCAGTTCCTGCAGGTCGGCCGAAATGTCGAAGCTCGTCGCGGCGCCGCGGTGCACGCCGCCGATGCCGCCGGTGACGAAAACCTCGATGCCGGCCAGCTTCGCACAGATCATGGTCGCCGCCACCGTGGTCGCGCCCAGCAGGCGCTGCGACAGCACGTAGGCCAGGTCGCGCCGGCTCACCTTGACGGCATCGGGCGCGGTGCCGAGCCGTTCCAGCTGTTCGCTCGACAAGCCGATGCAGACCTTGCCGTCCATGATGGCGATCGTGGCCGGCACGGCGCCGGCCTCGCGGATGACCTGTTCGACCCGGCGCGCGGTCTGGACGTTCTGCGGATAGGGCATGCCGTGCGAGATGATGGTCGACTCGAGCGCGACGACGGGGAGGCCGGCGTTGCGGGCGGCGGCGACTTCGGGGGAAAACAGCAGGAAGGAGTGCATGGAAATTCCGATTGTCAGAGGAGGGCGCCGAAGGTCTCGGGCGCCAGTTGCGGACAGACTGTCTCGCGGCAGGCGATGGTGAGCGCGGCCAGCCGCAGGCCGCGGCGGCAGGCCAGCGCCAGGTCGGAGCCGCCGCTGTGCAGCGACAGAACGACGCCAGCCGCAAAGGCGTCGCCGGCGCCGGTGACGTCGACGACATCGGCCGGCGCCGCATCGAGCCGTTCGACCGTGCCGTCCGCGCCGGTGAAGAGCACGCCGCGCGCGCCGCGCGTGACGACGACGTCTTGTGCGCCTTGCGCCTGCAGCGCGCGGCAGGCCTCGGCCAGTGCGGCTTCGTCCGGCGCAGCGCGGCCAAGCCGCGCGCCCAGTTCGCCTTCGTTCAGGATCAGCAGGCGCACGCCGGCCAGCGAGGCGGGCAGCCGGTTCATCTTCGGCTCCGACACCGCGACGATCACCAGCGCGACGCCGTCGCGCGCCGCATCGCGCTGCAGCGTCTGGATGGCGTCGTGCGTCAGGTTCAGGTCGGCCACGATCAGCGAGCTTGCCGCGCGCTGCTGCTCGCGCAGGGCCAGGAAGCCCGGCGTGATGCGGTCGTACAGGGCCATGTCGGCCAGGGCCACCGCCATCTGGCCGTCGTGGTCGAGCACCGCGGTATAGGTGCCGCTGGCGGCGTCGTCGAGCTTGAGGGCGCCGCGCGCGTCGATGCCGAGGCCTTCGGCGTGGGCGAGCAGGGCGGTTCCCGAGGAATCGTTGCCGACCGCCGTGATCAGCGCGGTCGGCGCGCCCATGCGCGCCAGGTTCTCGGCGATGTTGCGGGCTACCCCGCCGAAGGATTCGACGGCGCCGGCCGGATTCGAGGTGCCCATCGCCAGCGGCTGCACCGCGCGCAGCTTGCGGTCCAGGTTGGCCGCGCCGATGCACAGGATCGGGCGCTCGCCGGGCAGCACGTAGGCGCGGCCGAGCAGGCGCCGTTCGCGCACCAGGGCCGCGACATGGCCCGCCACGGCCGAGCGCGACAGATTCAGCTCGGCGGCGATGTCGTGCTGCGCGATGAACGGGTTGGCGCGGATCAGGGCGTACAGTTGTTCTTTTTTCGACGGTTCGGTCACGGCGGGTGCGCTCCTCAACATATGTTTGCCAATGCTAGACAAATGTTCGAAGCGAGTCAATCGTTATCCCGGCTGCGCCATACGGTCGCGGCCCCGGGTGTCGAACGACTGTACCGCGACTTATTCGACCGTCGTATAAATGGATAAGGGAAATGGTATTTGCCATACATATCCGGGATAATGCATAGTTTCATCGTTCCTGGCTTGTCTGCGCCCCTTCGACGGCGCCGGGCCGCTCCTGCGCCGGCCCGCGCGACTGCCTGTCCCCATTTCGGATTCAAAGAAGGAAACCTCATGTCCAGCAATACCCCATTCGACGCTGCCGATATCATCCGCGCCCGCAAGCCGGGCTTCGCGCCGCGCGTGGCGATGATCCTCGGCTCCGGCCTTGGCGTGCTTGCCGAACAGATGCTGGACGCCGTCACGATCAGCTATGCGGAGCTGCCGGGCTTCCCGATCAGCACCGTGCACGGCCACGCCGGCGAACTGGTGCTCGGCCTTCTGGCCGGCGTGCCGGTGGTCTGCATGAAAGGCCGCGGCCACTTCTACGAAGGCTATGGCGCCAGCGTCATGACCTCGGCCGTGCGCACCTTCAAGCTGCTCGGCTGCGAGATGCTCCTGGTGACGAACGCCGCCGGCTCGCTGCGCGCCGAGGTCGACGCGGGCAGCGTCGTCGTCCTGAACGACCACATCAACATGCTGCCTGGCAGCCCGATGGCCGGCCCGAACGACGAGCGCTTCGGCCCGCGCTTCTTCAGCATGGCCAACGCCTACGATGCCGAACTGCGCGCGCTGGTGAAGGCCACCGCGCACGACAAGGGCATCGCCATCGCCGAAGGCGTGTACCTCGCCGTGCCCGGTCCGAACTTCGAGACCCCCGCCGAAATCCGCGCTTTCCGCTCGATGGGCGCCGACGTCGTCGGCATGTCGGTGGTGCCGGAAGTGATCGCGGCGCGCCACTGCGGCCTGAAAGTGGTCGGCATTTCGGCGATCACGAACCTGGCCGAAGGCTTGAGCCCGTTCGCGCTGTCGCACGAACAGACCCTGAAGTACGCGGCTGTCGCGGCCAAGGACCTGGTCACCCTGATCCATTCGTTCACCGAGCGCCTGGGTGCGATCCAGGGTGTCGCAAACCCGGCGGCTCAATAATCGAGGACATCCATGTCACGCGCATTCATCCTCCTGCTCGACTCCTTCGGCCTGGGCGCGCTGCCCGACGCCGACAAGTACGGCGACACCGGCGCCAATACCTTCGGCCACATCGCCGCATGGGCGGCGAAGGAAGGCAAGCCGATGTCGCTGCCGAACCTCGAGCGCCTGGGCCTGGCCGCCGCCGCCCACAAGGCATGCGGCGAATGGGCTCCCGGCTTCGACCGGCGCGACGGCTTCACGGGCGCCTGGGGCGTCGCGCGCGAGCAGTCGACCGGCAAGGACACCCAGAGCGGCCACTGGGAAATCGCCGGCGTGCCGGTACTGTTCGACTGGGGCTACTTTCCGAAGACCGTGCCGTCCTTCCCGCCAGCGCTGACCGATGAACTGCAGGCGCTGACGGGCGTGCCGGGCTGGCTCGGCAACTGCCACGCCTCGGGCACCACCATCATCGACAAACTGGGCGACGAGCATGTCGCGAGCGGCAAGCCGATTCTCTACACCTCGGCCGACTCGGTGCTGCAGATCGCCGCGCACGAAGCGCATTTCGGCCTCGATCGCCTGTATGCGGTCTGCGAAGCGGCCTATGAACTGGTCAAGCCCTACAACATCGGCCGCGTGATCGCGCGTCCCTTCCTGGGCGAGAAGGGCAAGTACAAGCGCACGTCGAACCGCCACGACTACGCCGTGCCGCCCACCGCGCCGACGCTGCTCGACCACGTCGCCGACGAAGGCGGCGAAGTCATCGCCCTGGGCAAGATCAGCGACATCTTCGCCGCGCAGGGCGTGACGCGCCTGATCAAGGGCGTCGACAACATGGCCCTGTTCGACCGCCTGCTGGAAGTGGCCGACGAGGCCCCTGAAAAATCGCTGTCGTTCGTGAATTTCGTCGACTTCGACATGCACTTCGGCCACCGCCGCGACGTCGCCGGCTACTCGAACGCGCTGCACGAACTGGACGCGCGCCTGCCCGAGTTCATGGCCAGGCTGAAGGACGGCGACCTGGTGGTGATCACCGCCGACCACGGCTGCGACCCGACCGCGCCGGGCTCGGACCACACGCGCGAACACATCCCGATGATCTTCTTCGGCCCGAACGTGGCGCCGCGAGAACTCCCGATCGCACCGACCTTCTCCGACATCGGCGCCACGCTGGCCAAGCACCTCGGCGTCAAACCCCTCTCCAACGGAACCGCACTGCTATGACCCAGAACCCGGACTTCAAACGAAACACCGCCGTCGGCCTCGACCTCGGCTGGGTGAACCACATCAGGGTCAACCGCAATGCGGCCGACCGCCGCGCCGCCAGCCTGGCCAACCGCCGCACGGTCAAGAAGGAATACCAGGCCGCCTGGCTGGTCCGCGCCGTGCAGTGCATGGACTTGACGACCCTGGGCGGCGACGACACGCCGGGCCGCGTCGAGCGCCTGTGCATGAAGGCGATGCGTCCGCTGCGCGCCGACCTGATGCAAGCGCTGGGCCTGGAGTCGCTCACCACCGGCGCCGTTTGCGTCTACCACGAGATGATCGCGCCGGCCGCCCGGATCCTGCGGGGCCGCCTGCCGATCGCCGCGGTGTCGACCGCGTTCCCGGCCGGCCTGGCGAGCCTGGAAACCAAGCTGCGCGAAATCGAACTGTCGGTCGCTGCCGGCGCGACCGAGATCGACATCGTCATCACCCGCCAGCATGTATTGACCGGCAACTGGCAGGCCCTGTACGACGAAATGCTGGCCTACCGCCAGGCCTGCGGCGAAGCCCACGTGAAGGCCATTCTCGCCACCGGCGACCTGGTCACGCTGGAGAACGTGGCCAAGGCTTCGTGGGTCTGCATGATGGCCGGCGCCGACTTCATCAAGACCTCGACCGGCAAGGAAGGCGTCAACGCCACCATCCCCGTGTCGCTGGTGATGACGCGCGCGATCCGCGAATACTACGAGCAGACCGGCTTCCAGGTCGGCTACAAGCCGGCAGGCGGGGTGTCGACCGCGAAGGCCGCCCTCCAGTACCTGACCGTCATGAAGGAAGAGCTGGGCAACGACTGGCTGCAGCCGCACCTGTTCCGCATCGGCGCGTCCAGCCTGATGACCGACATCGAGCGCCAGCTCGAGCACTACGTGACAGGCGCCTACTCGGCCGCACATCGCCACGCGCAACCTTAAATACCGAACGGATTCGTCATGCCAACAATTAACGAGATTTTGCACACCATGGATTACGGCCCCGCACCCGAAAGCACCAAAGAAGCACAGGCGTGGCTGGACCAGCATGGACGCCGCTTCGGCCTTTTCATCGACAACGCGTGGACCGGCGCGAACGACACCTTCGCCACCACCAACCCGGCCGACGGCGTCGAGCTGGCGCAGGTAACGCAGGCCACCCCGGACGATGTCGACCGCGCCGTCGAAGCGGCGCGCCGCGCGCAGCCGGGCTGGGTCGCGCTGGGCGGCCACGGCCGCGCCAAGATCATGTACGCGATCGCGCGCCTGCTGCAAAAGCACGCGCGCCTGTTCGCGGTGCTCGAAACGCTCGACAACGGCAAGACGATCCGCGAAACGCGCGATGCCGACCTGCCGCTGTCCGCACGCCATTTCTACCACCACGCCGGCTGGGCCCAGCTGCAGTCGGAAGAATTCGCCGACTACCGCGCCGTCGGCGTCGTCGGCCAGATCGTCCCCTGGAACTTCCCGGTCCTGATGCTGGCCTGGAAAATCGCGCCGGCCCTCGCCGCCGGTAACACCGTCGTCTTCAAGCCGGCCGAGTACACTCCGCTGACGGCCTTGCTGTTCGCCCAGATCTGCCTGCAGGCGGGCGTGCCGCCGGGCGTGGTCAACATCGTCACCGGCGACGGCCGCGTGGGCGAGGCGATCGTCAACCACCCCGGCATCGACAAGATCGCCTTTACCGGTTCGACCGAAGTGGGCCGCATCATCCGCAAGAGCACGGCCGGCAGCGGCAAGAAGCTGTCGCTGGAACTGGGCGGCAAGTCGCCGTTCATCGTCTTCGACGACGCCGACCTCGACGCCGCCGTCGAAGGCCTGGTCGACTCGATCTGGTTCAACCAGGGCCAGGTCTGCTGCGCCGGCTCGCGCCTGCTGGTGCAGGAATCGGTCTACGACCGCTTCATCGCCAAGGTGAAGAACCGCATGCAGAACCTGCGCGTCGGCTCGCCGCTGGACAAGTCGAACGACATCGGCGCCCTGGTCGATCCGGTGCAGCAGCAGCGCATCCACGGCCTGGTGGAAGCCGCGCGCGCCGAGGGCTGCGAGATCTGGCAACCTGGCTGCGCGGCGCCGGCCGCCGGCTCGTGGTACTTGCCGACCCTGATCACCGGCGCGTCGACCTCGGCCGCCGTGGCCCAGACCGAAATCTTCGGACCGGTGCTGGTCGCGATGAGCTTCCGCACTCCCGGCGAAGCCGTCCAGCTGGCGAACAACACCGTCTATGGCCTGGCCGCCTGCGTGTGGTCGGAATCGATCTCGCTGGCGCTGGACGTGGCGCCGCAGATCAAGGCCGGCGTCGTGTGGATCAACACCGCCAACCAGTTCGACGCGGCCTGCGGCTTCGGCGGCTACAAGGAATCGGGCTTCGGCCGCGAAGGCGGCAAGGAGGGCATGTACGAGTACCTGACGCCGCTGTCGGAAGATGCGCGCCCAGGCGCGCCGGTCGTCGCCGAAAAAGGCCAGGTACGCCAGGCCGAGGGCGCCAGCCCGTTCGCCGTCGACCGCACCGCCAAGCTCTACATCGGCGGCAAGCAGGTTCGCCCCGACGGCGCCTACAGCCGCGCCATCGGCGGCGCGGACGGCGCCTTCCTGGCCGATGTCGGCGAGGGCAACCGCAAGGACATCCGCAACGCCGTGGAAGCGGCGCACAAGGCCGCCGGCTGGGCGAAGGCCAGCGCGCACAACCGCGCCCAGGTGCTGTACTACATCGCCGAAAACCTGGCCATCCGCGCCGAGGAATTCGCCGCCCGTCTGAGCGCCATGACCGGCGTGCGCGACCCGCAGCGCGAAGTCGCGGCATCGATCGAGCGCCTGTTCTATTGGGCAGCCTGGGCCGACAAGTACGACGGCCAGGCCCACCAGCCGCCGATGCACGGCATCACCGTCGCATTGAACGAGCCGGTCGGCGTGATCGGCGTGATCTGCCCGAACGAGAACCCGCTGCTCGGTTTCATCTCGCTGGTGGCGCCCGCGCTGGCGCTGGGCAACCGCGTCGTCGCGGTGCCGTCGGAAGCGCATCCGCTGGCCGCGACCGACCTGTACCAGGTGCTCGACACCTCCGACCTGCCGGGCGGCGCGCTCAACATCGTCACCGGTTCGGCCGACGAGCTGGCGCGCACGCTGGCCACCCACGGCGACGTCGACGCGCTGTGGCGCCACGACGGTACGGCGCAAGGCTGCGCCGAAGTCGAGCGCCTGTCGTCCGAGACGCTCAAGCGTACCTGGGTCGGCGGCGGCAAGGGGCGTGACTGGTTCGATCCGAAGCAGGCCTGCGGCCGCACGCTGCTGCAGCACGCGAGCCAGGTCAAGAACGTCTGGATCCCCTACGGCGTCTGAGCGGTCCGGCAGGGTGGGCACGGGGCGTCCACCCTGCGTCGTTTTCGGCGTGACCGGGATGGTCGCGTCCTGCCCCGATTCACATTGAGAGGCGCCTACGCCATGTTCCTTCCCCAAGAAATCATCCGCAAAAAACGCGACGGCGGCACCCTCAGCGCCGAGGAAATCCGGTTTTTCGTGCGCGGCATCCCCGGCGGTGAAGTCACCGAAGGCCAGATCGCGGCCCTTGCCATGGCCGTCTATTTCAACGACATGGACATGGACGAACGCGTCGCCTTCACGCTGGCGATGCGCGACTCAGGCCAGGTGCTCGAATGGAAATCGATGGACCTGCCGGGCCCCGTGCTCGACAAGCATTCGACCGGCGGCGTCGGCGACGTCGTCTCGCTCATGCTCGGACCGATGATCGCCGCCTGCGGCGGCTTCGTGCCGATGATCTCGGGCCGCGGCCTGGGCCACACCGGCGGCACGCTCGACAAGTTCGATTCGATCCCCGGCTACAGCACCGTGCCCGACCCGGCGCTGTTGCGCAGGGTCGTCAAGGAAGTCGGCGTCGCCATCATCGGCCAGACCGCCCAGCTGGCGCCGGCCGACAAGCGCTTCTACAGCATCCGCGACACCACGGCGACGGTCGAATCGGTGGCCATGATCACCGGCTCGATCCTGTCGAAGAAGCTCGCGGCAGGCCTCGACGCCCTGGTGATGGACGTGAAGGTCGGCAACGGCGCCTTCATGCCGAGCTACCAGAAATCGGTCGAACTGGCCGAGAGCATCGTCAGCGTCGGCAACGGCGCGGGCACCCGTACCTCGGCCATCCTGACCGGCATGGACGAGTCGCTCTGCCACGCCGCCGGCAATGCGGTGGAGGTGCGCGTCGCGATCGACTACCTGAGCGGCAAGGCACGCCCGGCGCGCCTGCACGAAGTGACGATGGCGCTGTGCGCCGAGATGCTCGTCATCTCCGGCCTGGCCGCCGGCGATGCGGCGGCGCGCGCCCGGCTGCAGGCCGCGCTCGACTCGGGCGCAGCGGCGGAACGCTTCGCGCGCATGGTCGCGGCACTCGGCGGCCCCGCCGACCTGATGGACAAGCCGGATGCCTACCTGGAAACCGCACCGGTCATCGTGCCGGCCCCAAGCCTGCAAGCCGGGTACGCCAGCGCCGTCGATACCCGCGGCCTCGGCCTGGCGGTGGTCGCCCTGGGCGGCGGGCGCGTGCGTCCGCAAGACACGATCGACTTCGCGGTCGGCCTGACCGGCCTGGTCGAACTGGGCGACACGATCGCCGCCGGCCAGCCGCTGGCGATGGTCCACGCGCGTTCCCGGGAAGCCGCCGCGCAGGCCGTACGCCAGGTGCAGGCCGCCTATCGGATCGGCGCCGACAAGCCGGCCGCCGCGCCGATGATCTACCGCACCATCCGCCCACGATAAGGACCCGCCATGCGCTACCAAAAACTGATCGACGAAGCGAGGGCGGCGCGCGAACTGGCCTACGCGCCGTACTCGCAATTCCAGGTGGGCGCCGCCCTCGAATGCAGGGATGGCCGCATTTTCCGTGGCTGCAACGTCGAGAACGCCTCCTACGGCCTGTGCAACTGCGCCGAGCGCACCGCTTTCTTCAGCGCCATTGCTCACGGCTACAAGCCGGGCGACTTCGCGGCGCTGGCCGTGATCGGCCAGACCGAGGACCCGATCGCCCCCTGCGGCGCATGCCGCCAGGTGATCCTGGAACTGGGCGGGAATGCGCTGCCGGTCGTATTGAGCAACCTGAAGGGCGACATCTTCGAGACCACCGCGGCCGCCCAGTTGCCGAACGCGTTTGGCGGGCGGGATCTGAACAAGTAATCGCCGCTTCGCCCCCGCCAGGCAGCGCGCAACGGCGGCAATCGTGTCACATCTGCTGGAACAGGTGCGTATGGTTGCGGCTGACTTCCAGCTCGTGCGGGTAATTGCGCACCCTGAGCATCTGGCGCCCGCGCAGGTCGCGCGCCACCTCCGCGATCGCATCGACCCGCACCAGGGTCGAGCGGTGGATGCGCCAGAATTCGTCCGGGTCGAGTTCGTCCGCCAGTTCCTTGAGTGTCTTGCGGATCAGCAGTTCGGCCGTTGCCGTCTGCACGCGCGTGTATTTTTCGTCGGACTGGAAAAACAGGATTTCGCGCGTACTGACCATGCGCAGGCTGGCGCCGACTTGCGCCTGGATCCAGCGCAGGCAGGAACGTTTCGGCGTCGCGCCCTGCTGCAGCAGGCTGCCCAGCCGCGCCAGCTGGGCGCCGATGTTCTGCGGGGCTTGCGGCAAGCGGCGCCGCAGGCGCTCGCAGGTGGTCGCCAGGCGCTCGGCCGTGACTGGCTTGAGCAGATAATCGATCGCGCCATGTTCGAAAGCGTCCACGGCGTACTGGTCGTAGGCGGTGGCGAAGACGATGTGGCAGCGGTCGTATAGCTGGCGCGCCGCCTCGATGCCGCCCATGCCCGGCATGCGGATGTCGAGGAAGGCGATGTGCGGCCGGTGGCGCGCGGCCAGTTCGAGCGCCTCGATGCCGTTCGAGGCGATGGCGACCACGTCGAGTCCGGGCCACGCTTGCGCCAGGCGTGCGCGCAGCTGGTCGCGCATCGCCGCTTCGTCGTCGGCGATCAGGGCGGTGACCGGGTTCATGCGCCCTCCATCATCTTGTAGGGAAGGCGCACCGAGGCGCAGGCGCCGCCGCCCGGAGGCGCTTCGATCACCAGCTCTGCTTCGGTGCCGTACAGCAGGTGCAGGCGTTCGCGGATGTTGGCCAGGCCGACGCCGTCGCCGGCATGCGGGTCGATGCCGATGCCGTCGTCGCAGACGTCGACGACCAGCGTGGCGCCGTCGACCCGGGCGCGCACCGTGACGGTGCCGCCTTCGATCTTCGGTTCCAGCCCGTGCTTGATGGCGTTCTCGATCAGGGTCTGCAGCATCATCGGCGGAAAGGGCGCGCTGCCCAGGAAGTCCGGCACGTCGACGCGCAAGGCGAGGCGCTCCTTCATGCGTGCCTGCATGATGGCGAGATAGGCGCGCGACAGTTCGAGCTGCTTGCCGAGCGTGGCGCCACCCGCGGATCGCATCTGCGGCAGGCTCGAACGCAGGTAGGAGATCAGGTGGGCATGCACCTTGGCCGCTTCCGGCGGATCGGTCTCGATCAGGCGCCCGATCAGGGCCAGGGTGTTGAACAGGAAATGCGGTTCGACCTGGGCTTGCAGGGCCGCCATTTGCGCCTCGGTCAGGCGCCGCTCGAGCGTGGCGACTTCGGCCTTGAGTGTCGCATCCTTCGCCACGAGATCGGCGCGGCGCTTGCCGCCGGCCAGCACCTTGATGCCGAAGGAAACGAAGATGTACCAGAACGCCGGCTCGGGCGTGCTCACGACGGCGAAGAAGACGAAGGCGAGCAGCCAGGTGATGGCCAGCTGGCGCCATTCGACGACGGCCAGCCAGTCGAAAAAGGACCAGCCGAGCCTGCTCGCTTCCCTGCAGGCTTCGCGCGTGAAGTCGAGGGTCCGGTTGATCTGGCTGGCATGCATGGTCAATCCTCGAGCGGGATAGTCTTGTCGCCATTGATCGCCAGCACTGCGTACTTGATGGCGAGAAAGAGCGCGAACAGCATCAGGGCCGTCGGGATGACGGCGATTGCGCAGGCCGCCAGGATGGCCGCCAGCAGCAGCGCCGGCCAGGGCAGGGCCGAGAAGGTGCGCAGGCCGCCGCGAAAAACGCGCAGGCAGCTTGCCGCGGCGTCTTCGAGTTCGGCGGCGAAGGATCGGAAGGTCGTCGTTTTCATGGGGATGCTCCGCTTGTCAATGGTCGATGGAGGCACTGTATCCCCGCTCGCGAATGCGGACGAGCCGACTGCGACGAAACGCGGTTTTCGTGGGCTAACCGGCAGCGGCAAGCGACGAACGGGCCAGGGCGCGCTCGTCCCAATAGCGCTTGAGCAAGCCATAGAAGGCGGTGTCGGCCTTTTCGCCGTCGACGATCCAGCGTTCCGGCATGAAGCCTTCCTGGCGAAAGCCCAGGCGCTCGAGCAGGCGCGCCGAGGCATCGTTGCGCGGATCGATGTCGGCCTCGATGCGGTTCATGCCGAGCGCCTCGAACGCGTGGCCGAGCAGGGCCTCGAGCGCCTCGCCGGCATAGCCGCGGCCCCAGTACGCGCTGCCCAGCGCGTAGCCGAGTTCGCAGCGGCGGTTTTGCTCGAAGAAGCCGCGCAGGTTGCAGATGCCGATCAGCTCGCCGGTAGCGCGCAGCGTGATCGCATACCGTGACAGGCCGCCTCCCCGATAGGCCAGCATGGCTTCCTCGATCATCCTTTCGGCCTGGCCGATCTCGGTCCAGGCGCCGGCCGACCAGAAACGCACGACTTGCTGGTCGGAAAAGATTCCAAATAGCGCTGTGGCGTCGTCCCGGTGGAAGGGGCGCAGCACCAGACGCCGGGTGCTCAGGACATCGGGCAGGGTAGCGGACATTGGCGGTCTCCGGTAAGCATCGCGCTCCTTGGCCGCGATGGCTGAGTTTGCGTCAGATCAAAAGCGTTGTCATTCTCACACTGGCAGCGGGCCCGGTGATTTAGCATGCCTGTTCATCGCCGTTGACTTCGCATATATTCATTACGCTATGACGGCATCGCGGCGCACGGTTATATTATCGGATCGGCAGGTTTTTTTGCATTTTTGCAACGTACTCCGTGCGGCCGGCAAGCCTTGCGTCCCTCCCGGGCTTTACATTCGCGGCGCCGACGTGCACATTGCTATGATTGCCTCATCGTTTTGCCATACAGACCAATAATTGGCTGCAAACAAGGGAGAGCCCGCATGAACGAGTCCAGACCTGAATCGATGTCCGCCTTCTGGATGCCGTTTACGAACAACCGCGACTTCAAGGCCAGTCCGCGCCTGCTGGTCTCGGCCCAGGGCATGTACTACAAGGACGTCGACGGCAACCAGATCCTCGACGGCACCGCCGGCCTCTGGTGCGTGCCGTGCGGCCACTCCCAGCCGAAGATCGTCGGCGCCGTGCGCGAAATGATCGGCCAGCTCGATTTCGCGCCCACCTTCCAGATGGGTCACCCGGCCGCCTTCGACCTGGCCGAGCGCCTGATGGACTACACCGGCCACAAGTTCGGCCACGTCTTCTATACCAACTCCGGGTCCGAGGCGGTCGATACCGCCCTCAAGATCGCACTGGCCTACCACAGGGCGCGCGGCGAGGGCGGGCGTACCCGCCTGATCGGGCGCGAGCGCGGCTATCACGGGGTCGGCTTCGGCGGCCTGTCGGTCGGCGGCATCGGCCCGAACCGCAAGCAATTCGGGCCGCTGCTGAGCGGCGTCGACCACCTGCCGCACACGCACAACCTGCTGAAGAACGCGTTCTCGCGCGGCGAGCCCGACTTCGGCGCCGAGCTGGCGGACGAACTCGAGCGTCTCGTCACCCTTCACGACGCTTCCACCATCGCGGCCGTCATCATCGAGCCGGTGTCGGGTTCGACCGGGGTGCTGGTGCCGCCCAAGGGCTACCTGAAGCGCCTGCGCGAGATCTGTACCAAGCACGGCATCCTGCTCATTTTCGACGAAGTCATCACCGGTTTCGGGCGCCTGACGACGCCGTTCGCCGCCGATTATTTCGAGGTCGAGCCGGACTTGATAACGACGGCGAAGGGCTTGACGAACGGCGTGATCCCGATGGGCGCGGTGTTCAGCAAGAAATATATCCACGATGCCTTCATGGACGCGCCGGCCGGCATCGAACTGTTCCACGGCTACACCTATTCGGGCCACCCGGTCGCCTGCGCGGCGGCCCTGGCCACGCTCGAGGTGTTCCAGGACGAGCGGATCCTCGACCACGCCCGGGGCATCCAGGCGTATTGGGAAGACGCGGTGCATGCCCTGAAGGGCTTGCCGCACGTGATCGACCTGCGCACCATCGGCCTGATCGCCGGCATCGAGCTCGAACCCATTCCCGGCAAACCCGGCGCGCGCGCCTACCAGGCGTTCAAGCGAGCGTTCGCCGACGGCGTCCTGATCCGGACCACCGGCGACATCATCGCGCTGTCGCCGCCCCTCATCCTCGAAAAACAGCATATCGACGAATTGTTCGGCAAGCTCACTGCCGTATTGAAAACCCTGGACTAGAAGAGATAAGACATGAACCAACTTGAAACCATTGGCCACTTCATCGGCGGCCGCGTCGTCGACACGGCGGGCGACCGCTATGCGGACGTCTTCAATCCCGCCCTGGGCGAGCCTTGCGCCCGCGTGAAGCTTGCCAGCGTCGACGAAGTCGATGCCGCGGTCCTGGCCGCCCAGGCCGCCTTCCCGGCCTGGTCGGCCACGCCGCCGCTGGGGCGCGCGCGCATCCTGTTCAAATACCTGCAGCTGTGCCAGCAGCATATCGACGAATTCGCGGCGATGATCACGCGCGAGCATGGCAAGACCTTCAGCGACGCCCAGGGTGAAGTGGCGCGCGGCATCGAGGTCGTCGAGTTTGCCTGCGGCATTCCGCAACTGCTCAAGGGAGAATTCACCGACCAGATCGCGCGCGGCATCGACGCCTGGTCGATGCGCCAGCCGCTCGGTGTCGTGGCCGGCATCACGCCTTTCAACTTCCCGGTGATGGTGCCGATGTGGATGTTCCCGGTGGCGATTGCCTGCGGCAACACGTTCGTCCTGAAACCGTCCGAACGTGATCCGTCGCCGTCGATGCTGCATGCGCGCCTGCTCAAGCAAGCCGGACTGCCAGACGGCGTCTTCAACGTGGTCCATGGCGACAAGGTCGCCGTCGACGCGCTGCTCGACAACGCGGCCGTGCAAGCCATCAGCTTCGTCGGCTCGACCCCGATCGCCGAATATATCTACGCCCGCGGCAGCGCCAACGGCAAGCGCGTGCAGGCCCTGGGCGGCGCCAAGAACCACATGGTCGTCATGCCCGACGCCGACATGGACATGGCGGTCGACGCCCTGATCGGCGCCGCCTACGGCTCGGCCGGCGAACGCTGCATGGCGATCTCGGTGGCCGTGGCCGTCGGCGACGCCGCCGACAAGCTCGTCGCCACGCTGGCCGAGCGCACGTCGAAGCTGAAAATCGGCGACGGCATGAGCGAGGGCGCCGAAATGGGCCCGGTCGTCACGCAGGCGGCGCGCCAGCGCATCGAGCGCCTGATCGGCGAAGGCGTGGAGCAGGGCGCGACCCTCGTCGTCGACGGCCGCAACTTCAGCGTCGCCGGCCGCGAGAACGGCTTCTTCGTCGGCGGCACCCTGTTCGACCATGTCACGCCCGAGATGAGCATCTACCAGGAAGAAATCTTCGGCCCGGTGCTGTGCGTCGTGCGCCTGCCCGATGTCGGCAGCGCGGTCGAACTGATCAACGCCAACGAATACGGCAACGGCGTGGCCGTCTTCACCCGCGACGGCGGCGTGGCGCGCGAATTCGTGCGCCAGATCCAGGTCGGCATGGTCGGCGTGAACGTCCCGCTGCCGGTGCCGATGGCCTTCAACAGCTTCGGCGGCTGGAAGCGCAGCATGTTCGGCGACCACCATGCCTACGGACCCGAAGGCGTGCGCTTCTACACGCGCCACAAGGCGGTGATGCAGCGCTGGCCGAATACGGCGAGCGCCGGCGTGGAATTCGCCTTCCCGCAGATGAAATAAGGGGCGCATTACCCACGGGCGGGCATGCGCCGTGCCGGCGGTATCGGCGCAAGGCCCGTGGCGCCGGGCGCGTCGCCCGCGCGCCGAGCGCCGTCGCGCGACCGGCCGCGCGACCGGTCGAAGTATCGAGCACCGCCAGCATCGCCAGCACCGCCAGCACCGCCAGCACCGCCAGTATCGCCAGCAACAGGTAAGCAGCAGTCGAACACCAGCACTCCACCTCAATAAGGGATGCACATGATCGAGACTCTCTTGCACCTGCCGCCCGCAGCCGATTCCCACGACGCACTCGCGGCGCAATTCACGGACCTGGCGCCGCCCCTGACCAGCCGCCAGGCGGCCATCGAAGCGGCGCGCTGCCTCTACTGTTACGACGCCCCCTGCACCCGCGCCTGCCCGACCGGCATCGACGTCGCCAGCTTCATCCGCAATATCCACGACCGCAACATCGACGGCGCCGCCGTCGGCATCCTGGGCCAGAACATCTTTGGCGGCAGCTGCGCGCGCGTCTGCCCGACCGAGATCCTGTGCGAGGACGCCTGCGTGCGCAACCACTACGCCGAGCGCGAGCCGGTGAAAATCGGCCTGCTGCAGCGCCACGCGATCGACAATGCCAGCTTCCATGGCCACCCCTTCGCGCGCGCGCCCTTGACCGGCAAGACGGTCGCCGTAGTCGGCGCCGGCCCCGCCGGCCTGTCCTGCGCGCACCGCCTGGCCATGCTCGGGCACGACGTCGTCGTCTTCGAGTCCAGAACCAAAGCCGGCGGCCTGAACGAATACGGCATCGCCAGGTACAAGCTGCCTGGCGACTTCGCCCAGCAGGAAGTCGATTTCCTGCTCTCGATCGGCGGCATCGACATCCAGTACGGCCAGGCGCTGGGCGACAACCTCCAGCTGCACGACCTGCATGCGCGCTTCGACGCCGTGTTCCTGGGGCTGGGCCTGGGCGCCAGCCGCCGTCTCGGCCTCACCGGCGAAGACGCGCCCGGCTTGCTGGCGGCGACCGACTACATCGCCGCCTTGCGCCAGGCGCGCGACCTGTCGACCCTGCCGGTGCCGCGCCGCGCCATCGTGATCGGCGCCGGCAACACCGCGGTCGACATGGCGGTGCAGCTCAAGCGGCTGGGGGCCGACGAAGTGACCCTGGTCTACCGCCGCGGCTTCGATGCCATGAGCGCGACCGGCCACGAGATCGAGATCGCCAAGCTCGACTCGGTGCGCATCAAAACCTGGGCGTCGCCGCTGGAAGTGCTGGTCGACGACGCCGGCCGCGTGGCCGGCATGCGCTTCGAGGAAACGCGCATGGACGAAGGCCGCCTGGCGCGTACCGGCGCCTTCATCGAGATCGCCGCCGACGCCGTCTTCAAGGCGATTGGCCAGGCGATGGCGCCGCCCTCCGGATTCGATACGCTGGCCCAGGGACTGTGGCGGGGCGGCGAACGGATCGTCGTCGACGGCGCCCTGCGCACCCGGGTCCCCGGCATCTATGCGGGCGGCGACTGCGTGGCGCTGGGACCCGACCTGACGGTGCAGGCGGTCCAGCACGGCAAGCTCGCCGCGCTGGCGATCCATCACGACATCCTGGAGGGGGCAGCATGGCCGACCTGAGCATCGATTTCTGCGGCATCAAATCGCCCAATCCGTTCTGGCTGGCCTCGGCCCCGCCAACCGACAAGGCCTATAACGTGGTGCGCGCCTTCGACGCCGGCTGGGGCGGCGTGGTGTGGAAGACGCTGGGCGAAGATCCGCCGGCGGTCAACGTCTCGTCGCGCTATTCGGCCCATTACGGCAAGAACCGTGAAGTGATCGGCTTTAACAACATCGAACTGATCACCGACCGCAGCCTGGAAATCAACCTGCGCGAAATCACGGCCGTCAAGCAGGCCTGGCCCGACCGCGCCATGATCGTGTCCTTGATGCTGCCCTGCGAGGAAGCGCCGTGGGCGGCAATCCTGCCGCTGGTGGAAGCGACCGGCGCCGATGGCATCGAACTCAATTTCGGCTGTCCGCACGGCATGCCCGAACGCGGCATGGGCGCGGCCGTGGGCCAGGTGCCGGACTACGTGCGGATGGTCACCGCCTGGTGCAAGAAGCATACGCGCCTGCCGGTGATCGTGAAACTCACCCCCAACATCACCGACGTGCGCGCCCCGGCAAGGGCCGCGCTGGCCGGCGGGGCCGATGCGGTCTCGCTGATCAACACCATCAACTCGATCACCCATCTGGATCTGGACAACATGGTTGCGTTTCCGGCCGTGGGAAACGCCAGCACCCATGGCGGCTATTGCGGCGCAGCCGTGAAACCGATCGCACTGAACATGGTGGCGGAAATCGCGCGCGATCCCGCTACCGCCGGCTTGCCCATTTCCGGCATCGGCGGAATCGGCAACTGGCGCGATGCGGCCGAATTCATCGCGCTCGGCGCCGGCTCGGTGCAGGTGTGCACCGCGGCGATGCTGCATGGTTTCCGCATCGTCGAGGAAATGAAGGACGGCCTGGCGCGCTGGATGGACGGCAAGGGATATGCGAACATCGCCGCCTTCTCGCGCAAGGCGGTGCCGAACACGACCGACTGGAAATACCTGGACATGAATTTCCAGACGATCGCGCACATCGACCAGGACAAATGCATCGCCTGCGGCAAGTGCTTCGTGGCCTGCGAGGACACCTCGCACCAGGCCATCGGCCGCTCGGTGCTGGAGAACGGCGCGCGCCGCTACGAAGTGCTGCGCGACGCCTGCGTCGGCTGCAACCTGTGCGAAATCACCTGCCCGGTCGACACCTGCATCACGATGGTGCCGCAGGAAACCGGCAAGCCCACCATGAACTGGACGCAAGACCCGCGCAATCCGCACGCCGAGACGCGGCCGCTGCTGACCGTCGTGGGCGCGGCGGCCGCCGTCGAAACGGCCTGAACCGATAGGTACGCGCGATGTTTTTGAAAGGAAACAAACGTGAAACCGTGTAAGCAGGGGCGGAGGCGGTGCAGGCACGCTCCGGTGCGGCAACGCGCCGCTTCCGGCAGCCGGGAAGCTGTTTATTCCTGGGTGAGTGCTTTAGACTGCGTCGCAGTTTCAACCTGATTGGAGAAATCTACCGTGACGCAACACCCTGTCAGCCCTGAATTGTGGAACCACGACCTGGCGCCCACCAGCGCCGCCCAGCGTACCTGGCGCTGGTACCATTTCGCCGCGCTCTGGGTCGGGATGGTGATGTGCATCCCCGCCTATACGCTCTCGGCCAGCCTGATCGAGGCCGGCATGTCGGGCTGGCAGGCGGTATGGACAGTATTCCTGGCAAACGCCATCGTGCTGCTGCCGATGCTCCTGATCGGCCACGCCGGCACCAAGTACGGCATCCCCTACGCGGTGCTGGCGCGCGCCTCCTTCGGCACGTCCGGCGCCAAGCTGCCGGCGCTGATGCGCGCCATCGTCGCCTGCGGCTGGTACGGCATCCAGACCTGGTTCGGCGGCAGCATGATCTACACGCTGCTCGGGGTGCTGCTGGGCCACCCGGTCGGCGGCGAGCCGATCGCCGGCCTCGGCATCAACCTTGGCCAGCTGCTCTGTTTCCTGGCCTTTTGGGCGATCCAGTTCTATTTCATCGTGCACGGCATGGAATCGATCCGCAAGCTCGAGACCTGGACCGCGCCCCTGAAAATCGCGATCTGTTTCGTGTTGCTGGGCTGGGTGTACGAGAAGGCGGGCGGCTTCGGCCCGCTGCTCGACCAGCCTTCGCAGTTCGTCGAAGGCGGCAAGAAAGCCGGCCAGTTCTGGACCACCTTCTGGCCTTCGCTGACCGCCATGGTCGGTTTCTGGGCCACGCTCGCCTTGAACATTCCCGATTTCACCCGCTTCGCCAAATCCCAGCGCGACCAGATCGTCGGTCAGACGATCGGCCTGCCGGCGCCGATGGGTTTATTGGCGGCATTGGCGGTGATTGTCACCTCGGCCACGGTCGTCCTGTACGGCAAGGCGCTGTGGGACCCGGTCGACGTCGCCAGCCGCATGACGGGCGTGGCGGTGCTGGTGGCCCTGATCGTGCTCCTGATCGATACCGTCAGCGTCAATCTCGCGGCCAACCTGGTGGGACCGGCCTACGATTTTTCCGCGCTCGCGCCCAGGCAGGTCAGCTACCGCGCCGGCGGCTACCTGACGGCCGGCATCGCGCTGGTGATGATGCCGTGGAAAATCCTGGAGACGACGCAAGGCTATATCTTCACCTGGCTGATCGGCTACTCGGCGCTGCTCGGGCCGATCGCCGGGATCATGATCATCGACTACTACTTCATCCGCAAGACCACGCTCGACGTCGACCAGCTGTACCGCCACGGCGGCATCTACTCGTACGGCAGCGGCTGGAACGTGGCGGCGATCGTGGCCTTCCTGCTGGGCGTGGCGCCCAACATCCCGGGCTTCCTGAACGCCGCTTTCCCGGCCTCCTTCCCCGGCGTGGGCGACACCTTCAAGACCATCTACACCTATGCCTGGTTCGTCGGCGTGCTCATTTCCGGCCTCGCCTACGGCCTGATGATGAAAGGGCGCGCGCTGCCGGCACTGCGCCCGGCGAGAACCTGAACCTCCGGAGCGCTCCATGACGACGATTATCCGCGGCGGCACCATCGTCAACGCCGACCGCGCCTTCCGCGGCGACGTGCTTTGCTACGGCGACAGCATCGTGGCCGTCGGCGAGAACCTGGAGGCGCCGGTGAACGCCACCGTGATCGATGCCGGCGGCCAGTACGTGATGCCGGGCGGGATCGACCCCCATACCCACATGCAGCTGCCCTTCATGGGCACGGTCAGCGCCGACGATTTTTTCACCGGCACCGCGGCGGGCCTGGCCGGCGGCACGACGACGATCATGGACTTCGTCATTCCCGACCCGAAGCAGCCGCTGATGGAAGCCTGGCGCGCCTGGCGCGGCTGGGCGAAAAAATCGGCCGGCGACTACACCTTCCACGTGGCCGTGACCTGGTGGGACGATTCGGTCCATGCCGACATGGGCACCCTGGTGCGCGAGCATGGCGTGAACAGCTTCAAGCACTTCATGGCGTACAAGAACGCGATCATGGCCGACGACGGGACGCTCGTGAAGAGCTTTCGCCGTTCGCTCGAACTGGGCGCGATCCCGACGGTGCACGCGGAAAACGGGGAGCTGGTCTACCAGCTGCAGCAGGAGCTGCTGCAAAAAGGGATCACCGGCGCCAGGGCGCATCCGCTGTCGCGCCCACCGGAAGTCGAGGCCGAGGCGGCCAACCGCGCGATCGCCATCGCCAATGTGCTCGGCACGCCGGTGTACATCGTGCACGTGTCCTGCGCCGAATCCCTAGAGGCCATCACCCGCGCCCGTGCCAAGGGCCAGCGCGTGTATGGCGAAGCGCTGGCCGGCCACCTCGTCATCGACGACAGCGTCTATGCCAGCGCCGACGAGGACTTCGCGCGCGCCCATGTGATGAGCCCACCGTTTCGCAGCCCGCGGCACCAGCTGGCACTGTGGCAGGGCTTGCGCGGGGGCAACCTGCATACGACAGCGACCGACCACTGCACCTTCTGCGCCGAACAGAAGGCGGCCGGCGCCGGCGACTTCACGCGCATTCCGAACGGCTGCGGCGGGGTCGAGGAACGCATGGCGGTCGTGTGGGACGCAGGCGTGAACACGGGCACGCTCACGCCGTCGGAATTCGTGCGCGTCACCTCGACCAACGCGGCGCAGATCTTCAACATGTATCCGCGCAAGGGCGTGATCGCGGTCGGGGCCGATGCCGATATCGTCGTCTGGGACCCGCACGGCACCCGCACCCTATCGAGCAGGACCCAGTTCGCGAAAGGCGGCTTCAACGTCTTCGAGGGCCGCACCGTGCGCGGCATCCCGACCCATACCGTCGCCGCCGGCAAGCTCGTGTTCGAACGCGGCGACCTGCGCGCGCAAGAGGGCGCCGGCCGCCACATCGACCGGCCGGCTTTCGCGCCGCTGTAAACCGCCACCCCCATAACGGAAAGCGACCATGCCCGACACGCTGCGCATCAACGGCCAACGCCTGTGGAACTCGCTGATGGAACTGGCGCATATCGGCGCCACCGCCAAGGGCGGCGTCAAGCGCCTCGCCCTGACCGATCTCGACCGCCAGGGCCGCGACCTGGTGGTCGGCTGGGCCCGCGAAGCCGGCATGGCCGTCACCGTCGACAGGATCGGCAACGTCTTCATGCGCCGTGCCGGCCGCGACGACAGTCTGGCGCCGATCGTCACCGGCAGCCACGTCGACACCCAGCCCACCGGCGGCAAGTTCGACGGCAACTACGGCGTGCTGGCCGGCATCGAGGTAGTGCGCACCCTGAACGACCATCGCATCGTCACCGAGGCCCCGGTCGAAGTCGCCATCTGGACCAACGAGGAAGGTTCGCGCTTCGTGCCGGTGATGATGGGCTCCGGCGTCTTCTGCGGCGCCTTCAGCCTGGATACCGCCTATGCCGCGCAGGACGTCGACGGCAAGACCGTGCGCGAGGAGCTGGAACGCATCGGCTACCTCGGCGGCGAGGAGCCGGGCCGGCACCCGATCGGCGCCTATTTCGAAGCCCACATCGAGCAGGGTCCGGTGCTGGAAGACGCCGGCAAGGTGATCGGCGTGGTGCCGGCGGTGATGGGCCTGTCCTGGTACGACTGCACGGTGTCCGGCATGGAAGCGCACGCCGGACCGACTCCGATGGGCCTGCGCCGCGACGCGCTGCAGGTGGCCGCCGGCATCATGCAGGAGGTGGTGGCGATCGCGCACCGCTATCCGCCCTACGGACGCGGAACGGTCGGCATGGTGCAGGTATTCCCGAACAGCCGCAACGTCATCCCGGGCGAGGTGAAATTCAGCATCGACCTGCGCAACGTGAACGACGAACTGCTCGACACGATGCACGAGGAAATGCTGGCCTTCGTGGCGAAGACGCGACGCGAAACGGGACTGGGCATCGAACTCGAACGGGTTTCCTACTACCCGCCATGCACGTTCCATCCGGTGTGCGTGGACGCCGTGCGCGCCGCGACCGGCAAGCTCGGCTACTCGACGATGGACGTCGTCTCGGGCGCAGGGCACGACGCCATCTATGCGGCGCGCGTGGCGCCCTCGGGCATGATCTTCGTGCCCTGCAAGGACGGCATCAGCCACAACGAGATCGAGGACGCCCAGCCGGCGCACCTCGAGGCCGGCTGCAACGTGCTGCTGCATGCGATGCTGGAACGCGCCGGGGTTGTGGGCTGAGCGGCTAAAATGCCAGCATGCCGAGCAAATCCCCAAGCTTTCCCGGACCGCTGACCGCGCGTGGCGCCGTGCTGGCCGTCCTGCTGTCCGACGAAGACCAGACCGGCGCCGAACCGCTGCGCGGACGCGTCACGCTGGCGGCCATCGTCCGCACCCTGAAACGCAAATACAACTGGCCGATCGAAACGAGCAGCTTTCCGTCGAACGGCGCGGACGGCCGCGCCACCTGGGCAACCGTCTACAGCCTGCCGCCGGCCGTCGTGGCCCAGGCCCTCGATGCGGGCGGACGCGACTGGCTGAAAAGCCGTGCCGGCGCGCGGCGTGCGCCGCCGCGCGCATTCGAATGAACCAACCGTCCGGGTAGCCGCCCGGACGGGAGCATCCAGATCAACCACCGGCCGGAAGCAGACCATGCGTGACCACTCGTCAGAAACGCCGCACCTTGCCACCCTGGCCTTCACGGCGGCCGCCATGCTGGCCTTCGCCGCCAATTCGCTGTTGTGCCGCCTGGCCCTCGCCGGCGGCGGCATCGATCCGGCCAGCTTCGGCGCAATCCGGATCGCATCGGGCGCGCTCGCGCTGGTCATCATCGTGCGCGTACGGGCGGGCAGTGGAGCGGCCGGCGGCGACTGGCTCTCGGCGTCGATGCTGTTCGCCTATGTCGCCTTGTTCTCGTTCGCTTATGTGGGCTTGAGCGCGGGAACCGGCGCGCTGATCCTGTTCGGCGCCGTGCAGCTGACCATGTTCGGCTGGGCCATGCGCGGGGGCGAGCGCTTTACGCCGCTGGCCTGGTGCGGGCTGGCGCTGGCGGCGGGGGGGCTGGTTTGCCTGGTGCTGCCGGGCGTGAGCGCGCCGCCGCTGGCCGGTGCGGCCTCCATGGCCCTGGCGGGGGCGGCCTGGGGCGTGTACTCGC
This sequence comes from Massilia jejuensis, assembly GCF_042656795.1. Lineage (NCBI taxonomy): Bacteria > Pseudomonadati > Pseudomonadota > Betaproteobacteria > Burkholderiales > Oxalobacteraceae > Massilia > Massilia jejuensis. The sequence goes on from NZ_JBHSMS010000006.1 coordinate 40,081, forward strand.
TGCGCGGTCGCGGCGCGCCCGACCCGCTGGGTGCCACGGCCGGTAACTTCCTGAGGGCGGCGCCACTGGCGCTGGTGTCATGGCTGCCGTTCATAGACGGCGCGCATGCCGACGCATCGGGCATCGTGCTGGCGGTGGCGTCGGGGGCGCTGACCTCGGGCGTCGGTTATGCGCTGTGGTACACGGCGCTGCGCGGGTTGACGGCGATGCGGGCGGCGACGGTGCAGCTGTCGGTGCCCTTGATCACGGCGGTCGGCGCGGTGGCTTTCCTGGCCGAGCCGGTGACGTGGCGGCTGGTGCTGGCGTCGGCGGCGATACTGGGCGGGATCGCACTGGTGCTGGCGCGTCGGCCAAAACAATAAGGATCGCTGGACGATGCGCGTCCGGAAGCATCGATGACAGGCAGGACGCAATCCGATCATCCGTAATCCTTGACATGCTTGCCAGTGTCTTTAAAGTGGCAATGACAGCGGTCAGCGCCATGGCCCGCCTGCCGCATGACTTTTCTTCGCACCACATGACATCGACGTGCAACCGATGGAGTAGCGAACATGGAAATGATCTATTGCCCGGGTTGTGCCAGCGGTTTGCATGACAGCGGCGCCTGCCCCGTATGCGGCGCACTGCGCACGGGTCAGCAGGCCCAGGCCGTCCAGCGCAATCCGTTCAAGCTGATTGCCTGGTGCGTGCTGTGGGCCGTGGTATTCTGGCTCGGTTCCCTGTTCTTGAGCGGCGCCTTGGCGGGCGCGTCCGATCCGGGACAGGCCGCCGCGCTCGGCCGGCGGTTCGACGAGTCGCTGGGCGGCCCCCTGCTGCTGCTGTCCATCGGCCTGTCGATCGTGCTGACGGTGCGCGGCGCGCTGCCCGGCACCGCGAAAACCTTCCCGCCTACTCCCTGACCTCGATGCTGCGCAGGAAATCGAGCAGCACCTGTCCCGCCAGTTCGGCGTCGTCCGCCGTCATCGTCTCGAGCCGATTGTGGCTGATGCCGCCATTGCCGCAGCGCGTGAACAGCATCGCGACCTCGGTGATCCGCGCCATCTGCATCGCATCGTGGCCGGCGCCGGAGAGCAGATCGCAGCGCGGCACGCCCTGGCGCTCGACCGCGGCGCCGAGCTGGTCCATCAGGCGCGGAGCGCAAGGCGCCGCATTTGCCTCGACGATCTTCCACAGCTTCCGGTCGATCCCGCGCCGCGCGCAAATGGCGCCGATCCCCGCCAGGATGTCGTCCACGGCCGCCAGGCGCACCCGGTCGTCGGCGGCGCGGATGTCGAGCGAGAGCCTGCAGGCGCCTGGCACCACGTTGACCGAGCCGCCCGGCACTTCCAGCTGGCCGACGGTGCCAACGAGCGATTCGACGCCGCCGCAGCGTTGCTCGACCAGCAGCACGATCTCGGCGGCGGCGGCGGCGGCATCGCGGCGCATGCCCATCGGCGTGGTGCCGGCATGGCTGGCCACGCCCGCCAGCTCGACGCAATAGCGCGAGCTGCCGGCAATGGCCGTCACCACGCCCACCGGCAGGCCGCGTTCGAGCAGCACCGGCCCCTGTTCGATGTGGACCTCGACGAAACCGAGCAGTTCTTCGGGCTTGCGCGCGATGGAGGGGATCGCGGCGGGATCGTGGCCGCTCGAGACGAGCGCCTCGCGCAGGGTCACCCCATCCGCGTCGGCCGCATCGAGCAGCGCAGCGTCGAAATGCCCGGTGATCGCGCTGCTGCCCAGGAAGGTGCTGCGAAAGCGCACGCCTTCCTCCTCCGCGAAGCCGACCACGTCGAGATGGAAGGGCAGGCGCTCGCCACGCGCGTGCAGGTGGGCGGCGACCGCGATCGGGAGCAGGATGCCCAGGCGCCCGTCGTACTTGCCGCCATTGCGCACCGTATCGTAGTGCGAGCCCGTCATCAAGGTCTTCGCATTGAGGTCGAGCGCGGCGTAGCGGCCGACCACGTTGCCGACCGCATCGATGTGCGCGTCCATGCCGGCGTCGATCATCCAGTTGACGATGCGCGCGGCCGTGCGCCGGTGCGCCGGCGTCAGGTAGGCGCAGGTCAGGCCCTCGTCGGCGTCGCTCCACTCGCCGATCGTGTCGCACCAGTCCATCACCTGCGCGCCCAGCGCCGGCGTCAGGCCCAGCAGGACGTCGAGGCGGATCTCGGCAATGCGGTGCACCTGGCGCAGGGCCTCGGCCAACTCGTCGGCGCGTCCGTTCTCCAGGCGCCGTGCGAAGGTCTCGATGATGGCGCCGCGTGCGAGGCCGCGTCCGGTCGGGCCTTTCACGGCCAAAATGAAGGGAAAGCCGAACTTGGCGTTGTACTGGCCGTTCAACTGCTGCAGGCGCGTATATTCCTCGGCGCTGCACGCATTCAAGCCGGAGGCGGCCTGTTCGTCCGTCGATTCCTGCGTCAGCGCGCCGGCGATCGCCGCCTTGCCCGCCAGTTCCGGGTGCGCCCGCAGCAGCACCAGGCGCTCGTCCGCGGATGCCGTGTCGACGACGGCCTGCAGCGCAAGCTTGAGCGCGGCCAGGGTGGCGAACGGACGCCGGCCGGCAGCGCGTTCGGCGACCCAGGGCGAGTGCTCGTAGATGCCGCCGAGCGCCGCGGCGAAGGCGGCAGGGTCCAGGGTGTTCAGGGTGGCAAGGGTCGTCATGGCCGGTCTCGTGAATATCCGAAGCAGTCGATGCTAAATCCTGCGCGCGATTCGATCATAAGTCCAGGCCCTTGCGCCTCGTCGCCGCGCGCATATACCGAGGCCCAGGCCCTAGTCGCTCACCAGTGCCCGCGCCGCCTGGCTGACCTGGTCGCGCAGCCATTTGTGTTCCGGCGACTGGTGCACGCGCTGGTGCCAGAGCTGGTAGAAGCGCATCGGCGGGAATTTGAGCGGCATGCTGAAGGTCTTGAGCGGCAGCGTCTTCTCGTACGAGCGCATGAACTGGCGGCCGGTGGTGAGTACCAGGTCGGTCTGGGTCAGCATGTAGGGGATCAGCCCGAAATAGGGCGACTCGACCGCGATCCTGCGCTGCATGCCCTGGCGCGCGAGGAAGGCATCGATCACGCCGTGGTAGCCCGGCAGCGTCTGCGAGGGTGCCACGTGCGGCAAACCGAGGTAGTCTTCGATGGTCATCGCGTCGACGCCGGTGCGCTTGGCATACGGGCTGTCGGCGCGCATGGTGCAGACGATCGGGTCCTCGAACAGTTTCGAGATGTGCAGGTGCGCGGGCGGCTCGTCCCAGTTGGCGATCACCAGGTCCATCTCGCCGTCAGAGAGCATGCGCAGGTAGTCGGCCCCCGCGCCCATGCCGTGGATCGCGACGCGGCTGTTGGGCGAGCCGCGGCGCACGGCCGCCACCACGTTCGGCAGGAACCGGGTGTCGAGGTAGTCGGGCGCGGCGATGTGGAAGGTGCGCGCCGCCTCTTCGGGCACGAAGGCCGACTTCTTGATGAACAGGCTTTCGGTCTCGTCGAGGATGCGCTTGGCCGGCTTGAGCAGGCTCTCGCCGTGCTGGGTCGGCACCATGCCGCGCGCGCCGCGCACCAGCAGAGGGTCGCCGGTCAGCTCGCGCAGCTTGCGCAGCGAGGCCGAGATCGAGGGCTGGGGCTGGTTCAGCTTGAGCGCGACCCGCGAGACATTCTTTTCCACCAGCAGCAGGTAGAGGATACGGATCAGGTGAATATCCAGGTGCTGGGGCAGGCCGGCCATGTTTGTCATATATCCGATCAGGTATGTCGAATATACGTCAATTTCCAAGTTGTATAAAATGAAATCGGTTTATCGTCAACCAATTGCTGCGACAAGGATCGGTACATGGACGTGTTCGGACACCTCGGGACCTATGCCCTCGAATGGCTCAATCTGCTGGTGCGCTGGCTGCACATCATCACGGGCATTGCCTGGATCGGCGCCTCCTTCTATTTCGTCTGGCTCGACAACACCATCCGGCCGCCGGCGCCGGACTCCGACCTGGCGCGCAAGGGCGTGGCCGGCGAACTTTGGGCCGTGCATGGTGGCGGCTTCTACAATCCGCAAAAATACCTCGTGGCCCCCGCCACGCTGCCGCAGGAATTGCACTGGTTCAAGTGGGAAGCCTATTCGACCTGGCTGTCGGGCTTCGCGCTGCTCGTCATCGTCTACTACCTGAACGCGCAGGCGATGATGGTCGACCGCAGCGTGCTCGAACTCACCGGCTGGCAAGCGGTCGGCATCGGCCTGGGTAGCCTGGTGGCCGGCTGGCTGGTCTACGACCTGCTGTGCAAGTCCCCGCTCGGCAAGCACGACCTGGCCTTCGGCGCCGTCATCTTCGTGTTCCTGGTGGCGGCCAGCTATGCACTGACGCACCTGCTCAGCGGCCGCGCGGCCTACCTGCACGTCGGCGCGATGATCGGCACCATCATGGTCGCCAACGTGGCGCACGTGATCATTCCCGGCCAGCGCAGGATGGTCGAGGCCATGCGGGCCGGCCGCAAGCCCGATCCCGCCTACGGCATCCGCGCGAAGCAGCGCTCGGTCCACAACAACTACTTCACGCTGCCGGTACTGTTCCTCATGATCAGCAACCATTACGCGATCACCTATGGCCACCGACATGCCTGGGCGGTGCTGGCCGTGATCATGGCGGCGGGCGTGCTGATCCGCCACTTCTTCAACCTGCGCCACAAGGGTCGCGTCGAGTGGAAGTTTCCAGCCGCGGGCGTGGCGCTGCTGGCCGTGCTGGCGGTGCTGATCGCGCCGGAGGCGCCCGGCGCGCGGCAGCCGGGGCCCGACGCCGCGGCCCAGTTCACCCGGGTGAACGCCATCGTCGGCCAGCGCTGCGCAAGCTGCCATGCGGCCCAGCCGACCCAGCCGGGCTTTTCCGCCGCGCCGGCCGGCGTGATGCTCGACTCGCCGCAGCGCGTCGCGCAGCACGCGGCGCGCATCTACCAGCAGACGGTGCAGCTCAAGACCATGCCGCTGGCCAACCTCACCCGGATGACGGACGCCGAGCGGGCCCAGGTCGGCGCCTGGTTCGAAGCCGGCGCAAGCACAGGGAAAACACCATGACCGCACGACAGCAGCTGCTCGACTGGATCGACGCCCACTTCGACGAACAGGTCGCGTTCCTGCAATCGGTCGTGCGCATCCCGACCGATACGCCGCCCGGCGACAATGCGCCGCATGCCGAAGCCGTGGCGGACATGCTCGCCGGTTTCGGCTGGAAGGTCGAGCGCCACGCCGTGCCCCTGGACGCGGTGCGCGACTACGGCATGCAAAGCATCACCAACCTGATCGTGCGCCGGCCCTATGGCGGCGCCGGCCCGACGATTGCCCTGAATGCCCACGGCGACGTGGTGCCGCCGGGCGAAGGCTGGAGCCATCCGCCTTACGGCGCCGAGATCGAGGACGGCTTCCTGTACGGGCGCGCGGCGGCCGTCTCGAAGAGCGACTTCGCCACCTACGTCTTCGCGGTGCGCGCGCTCGAAGCCACGGGAACGCACCTGAAGGGCGGGGTCGAACTGCATTTCACGTACGACGAGGAATTCGGCGGCCTGCTGGGTCCCGGCTGGCTGCTCGGGCAAGGCCTGACCAGGCCCGACCTGGTGATTGCCGCCGGCTTCAGCTACCAGGTCGTCACCGCCCACAATGCCTGCCTGCAGCTGGAAGTGACGGTGCACGGCAAGGCCGGCCACGGCGCCATGCCCGACACCGCGCACGACGCGCTGCAGGCGGCCACGCGCATCCTGAATGCGATCTACGCCGAGCTGCCGGAGCTGAAAAAAATCAGGTCGGGCGTGCCCGGCATCGACTCGCCGACCATGCTCGTCGGCCGCATCGAAGGCGGCACCAATACCAATGTCGTGCCCGGCAAGGTCGTGCTCAAGCTGGACCGCCGCATGATTCCGGAAGAAGACCCGGCTGCGGTGGAAGCGGACGTGCGCGCCCTGATCGAAGGCGCGGTGGCCGGGCTGCCGGGAATCCGCGTCGAGATCCGGCGCCTGCTGTTGTCGCAGGCGCTGCGCCCGCTGCCGGGGGGCGAGCGGCTCGTGGCCAGCCTGCGGCGCAATGCGCAGGCTGTGCTGGGCGAAGCGATTCCCGCCGTGGGCACGCCGCTGTATGCGGACGCGCGCCTGTACGGCGAACGCGGGATTCCGGCGGTGATGTACGGCGCCGGGCCGCGTACGGTGCTCGAATCGAATGCGAAGAACGCCGACGAAAAGCTGGCGCTGGAGGATTTGCGCCGCGCGACCAAGGTGGTGGCGTTGACGCTGTTCGATCTGCTGGCCGCGTAGCGCCCTTCAGCGCGGCACGATCGCGAACTGCGGACTCTTGCCGTAATCGGGCTGCACGCTGCGCGCCTTGAACAGCGCCCACGCCTTGCGGCCCGCTTCGCCGCCGACGCTGGCGGCGTAGGCCAGCGCCGGCTGCATGTTCGACGGGAAGCCGGTCGGCTCTGCCGCGTAGCCGCCCATGTCGCCCGGTTTGCGCTTCAGGCCAGCCGCCAGCTGGTCGCTGGCACAGGGCAGTGCGGCCAGCTCCGGGCCGACCGTCGCCGCGTACGCATCCGCGATGGACTCGAAATAGGGAGCGTTCGGGGCCGCCCGCACAGCGTAGGTATAGTTCGCTCCCGCTATCCAGCACGCCCCCTCGCCCACCATGCGTTGCACCGGAAAACGCGCCTTCCACTTGAGCAGCGGCTCGGCGTCCTTGAAGCCCAGTTCGGCCAGGTGGCCGACGGCGGCGGTGAAGAAGTCGTCCTGCCAGGGCGCGACCGCGGTCTTGCCCTTGTACACGACCGCATAGCCGTGGGCGATGATGCCCAGCTTGTTGGCGTCCGGGTTGTGGCTGTAGGCGGCGTTGTACCAGGCCAGGTTGCTGTCGAGGATGGTGGCGAAGTGGCGTTTGAGCGGGTGGCTGTCGGGCGTGATGTAGGCGGCCTGGCCGAGCGTGCGCAGGTTCCAGGCCTGGCCGCGCACCTGGCCCGGCGCGAACAGGCCCTGGATATTCTTGCGGTAGCCCGGATTCGACTCGAAGACATTGTGCATGGCCCAGAACTGCAGCTCTTCCAGGTAGTAATGGTCGCCGGTGACGAGGTAGGGAAGGTAGGCCAATCCCGGCTGGTGCGAACTGTCCGGTGTATTCGGTGACTTGCATGCGCTCTTCGGGCAGCGCGGGAAGGCCTCGGACTTGCCGCTCTTGCGGTTGCGCGTGTCGCCCGGCCGGCCGAGGATGGTCATGTAGGGATAATCGATCAGGCTGACCGGCAGGCCGGTCTGCTTGTCGCGGTAATGGATCGGCCAGCTGCCGGCCAGGTCCGCCGTGCCGAGCGTGACCTGCTTGGCGCGTGCGTCCATGCTGAGCAGGTATGCGGCGGCCCAGCCGGGCAGCAGGCCGATATCGGGACGCCCGCCGGGGCCGGGCATCGTGCGCGCGGCCAGGCCGACGCCCATCGGTTCGGTGTTCGCGCCGTTCCATTTCGCCGCCAGCGCGGCCAGCGCGGCGTCGTGCACGACGACCGAGCGGTCGTAGTTCGGCAGCGCGCGCGAGCCGATCAGGTAAGCGGTGTCGTGGCGCAGGTGCAGCGCCGGCGCCTCGCCCGTCCAGGCCAGGGCGCGCCAGCGCGCATGGTGCAGGTGGGTCAGGCCCTGCCTGGCATAGACCTGCTTGCCGCCGGCCGCGATCGTCACATCGTAGGTGATGTTGCGCGGGTCGGGTTCGTAGGCCCAGTTGTTCTCAACGACGACGTCGACCCGCGCCTGCCTGGCCCCGCCATAGGTGCGGACTGCGAAGCGCGCCGCCAGGTGCGGGTGCTCCTCGCCCTGCGCGTCGACCAGCGGCGCGGCCACCTGCAGTTCGGTCACGATGGGGCCCTGGAGCCAGACCTGCGCCTTGCGCGCCTTGAGCAGGGCCGCGCTCGAGGCGCTGAAGCGCTCGCCGTCGACGACGACCGTTACCACCGTGTCGGGCGCGCTGCCAGGCTTGGCAGCGTCGGCGTTGTCCGCCTTGTCGGTCTTCCTTGCGCTCTTGACCAGCGCCAGGCCGAGCTCCTTGCCGGCCCCGAGGCGCGGCAGGATCGCCGAGACGACGGCGTGGCGCACCGAGCCGTCCGGGTGGCTTGCCTTGACGTCGAGCTGCAGCGGCAACAGGGTGCCGTCGGCCAGCTTGCCGGCGAGGCCGGCGCCGCGCGGCAGGTCGCCCGGCGCGAACACCTGGCCGAAGCTCAGCGGGACGTCCGACTGGTCGGCACGCCCGGTGCCCTGGACGACCACGCCGGTAATGCCGCCGGCGGGAATGGCGAAGGCCCGCGCGGGTGCGGGCGCCTCGGGCCGTTCGCGCTCGGGTGCGTGCTTGGCCGCGTCCTTGCGCGGGCGTGCCTTGTCCGCCGGCTCCTTGTGCGCGGCCTTGTCGTCTTCCTGCGGCGCGTTTGCGCCATGGCGCGATTCCAGGACGCGGCTGGCATCGAGCCTGCCGGTGCTGGGCAGGCCGACGAAGTCCGGCTGGGGTTCGTGGGCGTGGACGCCGCAGGCGAGGGCGCTCAGCAAGCTGGCAAGGCAGAGACGAAACGGCGGGCGCGCAGGAGTCATGAGGACCGATGGAAAACGAAAAGAGACTGAACAGTAAAACAAAAGGCGCCCCGCGGGGCGCCCGCTTGTCCGCGGCGGGTGCGCCAACTACTGCTTGAGCGTGCGCTCGAACAGCTTGTAGATGCGGCGGTACTGGTCGAACCAGCTTTCCGGCTGGGTATAGGCGTGGCGTTCGAGCGGGTAGCTCGCCAGCTCCCAGTTATCCTTCTTCAGTTCGATCAGGCGCTGCGCCATGCGCACCGAATCCTGGTAGAAGACATTGTCGTCCACCATGCCGTGCGCGATCAGCAGGTTCCCCTGCAGCTTGTCGGCGTACTCGATCGGCGACGAGATCTTGTAGGCGCGCGGATCGAGGTCGGGCGTGTTCAGGATGTTGGCCGTGTAATCGTGGTTGTAGGTGGTCCAGTCGGTGACCGGGCGCAGGGCCGCGCCGGACTTGAACACTTCCGGCGCGCGCATCAGGGCCATGAAGGTCATGAAGCCGCCATAGCTGCCGCCGTAGATGCCGACGTTGGCCGCATCGCCCTGGTGATTGGCCACCATGTACTTCACGCCGTCCTGGTAGTCCACCAGTTCCGGGTGGCCCATCTGGCGGTAGATCGCGGTGCGCCAGTTGCGGCCGTAGCCTTTCGAGGCGCGGTAGTCCATGTCGAGCACGACATAACCCTTCTCGACCAGCAGGTTGTGGAACATCTGCTCGCGGAAGTAGACCGGGAAGCGCCTGGTCGTGTTCTGCAGGTAGCCGGCGCCGTGCACGAACATCACGACCGGGTATTTTTTACCCGGCTCCATTTTCGCGGGGCGGTACAGCTTGGACCAGACCGGATCGCCGCCGTCGCTCGACGGCACGGCCACGTATTCGGGCTCGATCCATTCGCGCGCCTTGTACTCGGCATTGCGGGTATCGGTCAGCTTGACGGCGGTGCCGCCGGAGACGGGCACGGTGGCCAGCTGGGCCGGCATGTAGCTCGACGAGTAATGCACCAGCAGCTTGCGGCTGTCCGGCGACAGCGCGAAGCGCTCGACGCCTTCCAGGCTCGTCACTTCGCGCGTGGCGCCATCCTGCGCGTTCACGGCGCACACCTCGTAGATGCCCGGGTTCTTGCGGTTGCAGAGCATGTAGGCGGTGCCGCCGTCGAAGCTCCACTGGATGTCGCCGGCTTCCCATTTGCCGCCCGTGAGCGCGCGCGCGCGGCCGTCCGGGCCTTGCGTGTACAGGTGCGCGTAGCCGCTTTCCTCCGACACGTACCAGAGCGTGCGGTTGTCGGGCAGCCAGCCGAAGTCGCTGTTGTCGAAGTTGACCCAGGCTTCGTCCGAGAGGCGGTGCCGCGGCTGCAGCTTCGCCGCTGCCAGGTCGATGGCGGCGATCCAGCGGTCCTTGTTGTCGACCGCGCGCAGCATGACGGCGGCCTGCTTGCCGTCCAGGCTCCAGCGCACCGCGTCGGCGCCGTCGGCGATGCGCAGCGGGCGGTTGCCCTTCAAGGGATCGAGCCTGGCCTCGAGGCGCAGCTTGGCCAAGGGGTCGACGGCGATGCCGGGCAGGGTGTCGAAGGACAGGTCCTGCACGCGGCTGGAAGCCAGGTCGATCAGTTTCAGGGCGTGCGGCGCCGGGTTGGCACGCCCGACGCGGGTGCGCTGGTCGTCCATCTCCTCGTAGCCCGATTCGGTCACGTAGCGCGGCATCTTGCCGACCCGGCCCTTCGCGGCATCCTTGGCGGCGGTGACGACCACCAGCCAGCGTCCGTCCGGCGACAGGGCGCTGCCTTCGATCGCGACCTTGTCGCCCAGGTAGAGCGGACCCGGCGCGCGCGTGGCGTCGAAGCGGCGCTCCTCCTCGGCGCGGGCTCTGGCGGCGTCGCGGTCGTCCCTGGCGCGCTTCAAGGTCGTGATCAGGCGCAGCTGCATGTCGCGCAGCGCGTCCGGGTCCTGGACCGCCGGGTCCTTGGCCGCGCGCGGCAGGGCGATGGGGGCTTGCAGGCGGCTGGCGCGGTCCCAGCTGAACCAGTCGTGGCCGACGCGGAACTGCACCGCGCGCTCGTCGCTGGAGAATTGCGGATCCTCGGCTTTCACCCCGCGCGTGACCTGGACCAGTGTGCCGCTTTTCAGGTCGCGCTCGAACAGGTCGCCATTGCGCACCATGATGGTGCGTTTGCGTGCGCGGTCATAGACCACGGTCGGGCTGTCGAGCCTGGACAGCTCGGTATCGGCCACGCGCCGCGGACCGCCCTCGGCGGCGATAAAGGTGTCGCGCAGTTGCGAGCCGGGACGCTTTTGCATGAAGTACACATCCTTGCCGTTCCACCCCCACCATGCCGCTTCCGCCGGATTGCCGATCCAGTCCGGATGGGCCATGGCCTGGTCGAGGGTAATGGGCGTGGGCGCTGCCAGGGCCGGGAGCGCCAGGAGCGCACACAGCGCAGCAGCAAGGAAGGTCAGTGCAGGAAGTCGCATCGTCGAGGTGAACTGGGTGAGAGGGAAGGTTTTTCTGGCGATAAAAATGCGCTTGCATTCTAGCGCAGCCGTCATGCAACAGGGATATTGATACAAGAATCCAGGCTCCCGCCGCCGACGCTGCCCGCATCCATGGCCTGTTTCTTGCATGTTGCAGTGCATGACACGAGCCGATCCATCTTCCAGCCTGCGCATCGTCGTCGTCACCGGCGGCGACAAGCGGGCCGGCGACGCTGCCCTGGCCGCCCGGGCCTGCCGTAGCGCGGCGTTGCGCGCCGGCCTGCTCGAGTCCGGCCATGAGCTCGTCGCCTCGCTTCCTCCGGACATCTTCCTGGCCGAGCGCATCGCCCAGTTCCAGCCGGACCTGATCATCATCGACAGCGAGTCCGACGCGCGCGACGTGCTCGAGCACATCGTGAGCGCGACCCGCGGGACGCGGCGCCCGATCGTGCTCTTCACCGAGGACGACAGCGCCGCGACGATGGAAGCGGCGGTGGCGGCGGGCGTGTCGGCCTATGTCGTGGCGGGCCTGCGCGCCGAGCGTGTGCGTCCCGTGCTCGACGTGGCGCTGGCGCGCTTCAAGCACGAGCAGAAGCTGCTGGGCGAACTGGCCGACACGCGCCGCATGCTGGCCGAGCGCAAGGTGATCGAGCGCGCCAAGGGCGTGCTGATGAAACGCCACGGCCTGCTCGAAGAGGAAGCCTACGGCCGCCTGCGCAGCCTGGCGATGAACAAGAACATGAGACTGGCCGAGGTCGCGCAGCGCATCCTCGACGTCGAGGACTTGCTGGGCTAGGCGCGGCAGAAGGAGCCGCATGACAGGCCCGGTGGCGACCGGCGCCGACGGTGCGCACAGTGCGCAGGCGGGATCGTCCGCGATACATCGGCGCGATCCCGCGCGGCCTGCAACGCGCGGGCTGATGCGCCGGCCAATGCAGTGCGGCCTGCCGCATCATTCCAGCGCATTGTGCACTGCAATGTGGCGCCTCCCGGGCAACTCTCCCGCCAGCGGCCCCGCAGCGCCACTGGCACGGCTCTTGCAATCACTGGGGGCAGGATCAACGACGATCCCTTCAGTAAAAAACAATGTTGGTCCAATGCTGGACCGGCCTTTCGGACAACGGCGTCCGCCTCCCTGGGTGACCACCTCGGGACGCGGACGCCGTTTTGTTTTCCAAGAACGAGGGATACCATGGCCAGCAAAGCAAGCAGCATCACACTCACCGACTTCCATACGCCGCAGATGCGGGCGTTCCACCTGACCTGGGTCGCCTTCTTCATCTGCTTCTTCGCCTGGTTCGCCTGCGCGCCGCTGATGCCGGTCATCAAGGGCGAGTTCGGCCTGTCGGTGGCGCAGATCGCCAACATCAATATCGCCGCCGTCGCCATCACGATCCTGGTGCGCCTGATCGTCGGCCCGATGTGCGACCGCTACGGGCCGCGCAAGACCTACACGGCGCTGCTGGGCTTGGGCGCCATTCCCGTGCTCGGCGTCGCCTTTGCGCAGAGCTACGAAAGCTTTCTCCTGTTTCGCCTCGGGATCGGCGCGGTCGGCGCCAGCTTCGTCATCACCCAGTACCACACCTCGGTGATGTTCTCGTCCAGGGTCGTCGGCACCGCCAACGCGGCCGCCGCCGGCTGGGGCAATGCCGGGGGCGGCGCGGCGCAGGCGGCCATGCCGCTGCTGCTGGGCGCCCTCGTCATGGCGGGCGTGAGCGAAACGCTGGGCTGGCGCGTCGCCTTGATCGTGCCGGGCGTGGCGATGCTGGTCATGGCCTGCGTTTACTGGCGTTATACCCAGGACTGCCCGAGCGGTAACTTCAGCGAGCTGCGCGCGGCCGGCATCCCGTTCGAGGGTGGCGGCAAGGGCGGCATGGCCAGCTTCAAGGCGGCCTGCCGCAACCACCGCGCCTGGCTCCTGTTCGTCACCTATGGCGCCTGCTTCGGCATCGAGATCTTCATCCACAACATCGCCGCCATCTATTACGTCGAACACTACGGCCTGTCGCTGGGCGCGGCCGGCATGGCGGCCGGCAGCTTCGGCCTGCTGGCGCTGTTCGCCCGCGCCCTGGGCGGCTGGCTGTCGGACCGCAGCGCCGCGCGCGCAGGCGGCGACCTCAACAGCCGCGTCACGGTGCTGTTCGTGCTGATGGTCGGCGAGGGCCTGGGCCTGCTCTGGTTCGCGAATGCGGACGGCGTCGCCTTCGCACTGATCGCCATGCTGATCTTCGGCCTGTTCACCCACATGGCCTGCGGCGCCACCTACGCGCTGGTGCCGTTCGTGGCGCCGGGCGCCCTGGGCGGCGTGGCGGGCATCGTCGGCGCCGGCGGCAACGTCGGCGCGGTGCTGGCCGGCTTCCTCATGAAGGGGACCGGCGACGTGCGCCAGACCCTGATGATCCTCGGCGGCCTGGTCGTCGTCGCCAGCCTGTGCGCACTCGGCGCCCGTTTCAGCAGTACCGCCGCCGCTGCCGATTCCGCCGCGGCGCGTGCATAAGGAGAGCGGCATGAACATCATCGTCATCGGCCACGGCATGGTCGGCCACAAATTCGTCGAGTCGCTCGCCAGCGCGGCGCCTCACCTGCACATCACCGTGCTCGGCGAAGAGCCGCGTCCTGCCTACGACCGGGTGCACCTGTCCGAATTCTTCGCCGGGAAAACAGCGCAAGACCTGTCGCTGGTCGCTCCCGGCTTCTTCGAGCGCGGCAACCTGACGCTGAAACTGAATGCGAAAGCGGTCGCCATCGATCGCGGCGCGCGCCGCGTCACCCTGGCCGACGGCGAAGTTCTCTCGTACGACAAGCTGGTGCTGGCCACCGGTTCTTCCCCTTTCGTGCCGCCGGTGCCGGGCCGCGAGCGCGCCGACTGCTTCGTCTACCGCACCATCGAAGACCTGGAAGCGATGCGCGAATGCGGCGCCCGCGCGCGCACCGGCGTCGTGGTCGGCGGCGGCCTGCTGGGCCTGGAATGCGCCAAGGCGCTGCGCGACCTGGGCCTGGAAGCGCATGTCGTCGAATTCGCGCCGCGCCTGATGGCGGTCCAGGTGGACGATTCCGGCGCCGGCGTGCTGCGCCGCCGGATCGAGGAGCTGGGCGTGACCGTCCACACCGGCAAGAACACGCTCGCCATCGTCGACGGCGAAGAGGGCCGGCACCGGATGGAATTCGCCGACGGCAGCCATCTCGACACCGACATGATCGTCTTCTCGGCCGGCATCCGCCCGCGCGACGAGCTGGCCCGCGCATGCGCGCTGACCCTCGGTCCGCGCGGCGGCGTCGCCATCGACGACGACTGCCTCACTTCCGACCCGCACATCTACGCCGTCGGCGAATGCGCGAACTGGCGCGGCCAGCTGTTCGGCCTGGTGGCGCCCGGCTACGACATGGCGCGCACCGCCGCGCGCCATGTGCTGGGCGCACCGGGCGGTTTTGCCGGCGCGGACCTGAGCACCAAGCTCAAGCTGATGGGCGTGGACGTGGCCAGCATCGGCGACGCCCATGGGGCGACGCCGGGCAGCCGCAGCGTCCAGTACCTCGACGAGCGGCGCCAGACCTACAAGAAACTGGTCGTCAGCGACTGCGGAAAGCGCCTGCTGGGCGCGGTGCTGGTGGGCGACGCGGCCGAATACGGCACGCTCCTGCAGATGGCCCTGAACGGCATCGAATTGCCGGAAGCGCCGGAAAGCTTGATCCTGCCGCAAGCCGGCGGCGCACCGAAGCGCGGCCTCGGCGTCGAGGCGCTGCCCGATTCGGCCCAGATCTGCTCCTGCAACGACATCTCGAAAGGCGCCTTGTGCGCGGCCGTGCGGGAGGGGGCGGCCAGCATCGGCGCCCTGAAAAAGTGCACCACCGCCGGCACCGCCTGCGGCGGCTGCGTCCCGCTGGTGACGCAAGTGCTCAACGGCGAGCTGGCCAGGCAGGGCGTCACCGTCAGCCGCGCGCTGTGCGAACACTTCGACCACACGCGCCAGGAACTGCATCACCTGGTGCGCGTCGGCCGCATCAAGAGCTTCGGCGAACTGCTGGCGCGCCACGGCAAGGGCCTGGGCTGCGACATCTGCAAGCCGGTCGCCGCGAATATCCTGGCGTCGACCTGGAACGACTTTGTCCTGAAGCCGGAGCACGCGAGCCTGCAGGATTCGAACGACTACTTCCTCGGCAACATCCAGAAGGACGGCACCTACTCGGTGGTGCCGCGAATGCCGGGCGGCGAGGTCACGGCCGACGGCCTGATCGCGGTCGGGATGATCGCCAAGAAATACGGCCTGTACACCAAGATCACCGGCGGCCAGCGCGTCGATCTGTTCGGTGCGCGCGTGGACCAGCTGCCGCCGATCTGGGAAGAACTGATCGCGGCCGGCTTCGAGTCGGGCCACGCCTACGGCAAGTCGCTGCGGACGGTGAAATCCTGCGTCGGCTCGACCTGGTGCCGCTACGGCGTGGGCGACAGCGCCGGCTTCGCCATCGCGCTGGAGCACCGCTACAAGGGACTGCGCACGCCGCACAAGGTCAAGTTCGGCGTCTCCGGCTGCACCCGCGAATGCGCCGAAGCCCAGGGCAAGGACGTCGGCCTGATCGCCACCGACAAGGGCTGGAACCTCTACGTGTGCGGCAACGGCGGCATGAAGCCGCGCCACGCCGAATTGCTGGCCTCGAACCTGGACGAAGCGACGGTGGTGAAACTGGTCGACCGTTTCCTGATGTTCTACGTGCGCACGGGCGACCGCCTGCAGCGCACCAGCACCTGGCGCGAGCACCTCGAGGGCGGCCTGGACTACCTGAAAGAGGTCGTGGTCGACGACAAGCTCGGCATCGCGGCCGAACTCGAAGCCGACATGCAGGCGGTGGTCGACACCTATGCCTGCGAGTGGAAGAACGCGGTCGAGGATCCGGACGTGCGCAAGCGTTTCCGCCATTTCGTCAACAGCGAAGCCAGGGACGACAATGTCGTCTTCATGGCCGAGCGCGGCCAGGTCCGTCCCGCCACCATCGAAGAACGCCGCCGCACGATTCCCATCGTCGCCGCCAACTGAAGGAGCATGTCATGCACCGGGATATTCAACTCCACAACTGGAACGCGGTCTGCGCGTTCGACGAAATCGTTCCCGACACCGGCGTGTGCGCTTTGCTCAACGGCCGCCAGGTGGCCGTCTTCCGCGTCGGCGACGAACAGCTCTTCGCCATCGACAACTACGACCCCAACTCGAATGCGGCCGTGCTTTCGCGCGGCCTGGTGGGCAGCCTGGGCGGGCGCATCGTCGTCGCTTCGCCGATCTACAAGCACCATTTCGACCTGCAGACCGGCGAATGCCTGGAAGCGCCGGCGCATTCGGTCAGCAGTTTCCCGGTGCGGGTCGAAAACGGCACGGTATGGGTCGCGGTATGACGGATACCGGAACGCGGCCCCGCCTGGTCGTGGTCGGCAACGGCATGGCCGGCATGCGCACGGTCGAGGAACTGCTGAAACTCGATCCTGGGCTCTACGACATCACCGTCTTCGGCGCCGAGCCGCATGGGAACTACAACCGCGTGCTGCTCTCGCCGCTGCTGGCGGGCGACAAGAACGTCGACGAGATCATGCTCCATCCGCGCCCCTGGTATCTGGAGCACGGCATCACCCTGCACGCGGGCGACCCGGTGGTACGCATCGACCGCAAGCGCCGCGTCGTCGTCGCCCGCTCCGGCATGGAAGCGCCTTATGACCGGCTGCTGCTGGCGACCGGCTCGACGCCCTTCATGTTGCCGATACCGGGCAATACGCTGCCGGGCGTGGTCGGCTTTCGCGACCTGCACGACGTCGACACGATGCTCGCGGCGGCACGCCGCGGCGGGCGCGCGGTCGTCATCGGCGGCGGCCTGCTCGGGCTGGAAGGGGCGCACGCCCTGATGCGGCGTGGGATGGATGTCACCGTCGTGCACGTGGCCTCGGGCCTGATGAACCAGCAGCTCGACTTGGAGGCCGGCCGCCTGCTGAAAGACTCGCTCGAACGCGCTGGCCTGCGCATCGTGCTCGACGCCCAGGCCAGCGAGATCGCGGGCGACGAACAGGTCGAAGCCGTGCGCCTTGCCGACGGCGGCGAGCTGAAAGCCGACCTGGTCGTGATGGCCGCCGGCGTGCGTCCCAACGTGGCCCTGGGCCGCGCGGCCGGCTTGCACTGCGAGCGCGCGATCGTCGTCGACGACACGCTGCAGACCTACGACCCGCGCATCTACGCGGTCGGCGAATGCGTCCAGCATCGCCGCGCCACCTTCGGCCTGGTGGCGCCGGTATGGGAGCAGGCGCGCGTTTGCGCCGCCCACCTGGCCGGCGCCGGCCACCGCCGCTACGTCCAGGCCGCCACGGCGACCAAACTGAAAGTGACCGGCATCGACCTGTACTCGGCCGGGGACATCGCCGGCGGCGCCGGCAGCGAAGAGCTGGTTCTGCGCGACCGTCACAGCGGCGTCTACAAGCGCCTGGTGCTCGAAGGCTCGCGCGTCACCGGCGCCGTGCTGGTGGGCGACGTCGGCGACGGCCCCTGGTATTTCGAGCTGATCCAGCGCGGCGCCGACATTTCGAATTTCCGCGACCGCCTGTTGTTCGGCGAGGCGCTGTGCGCGCCCGCCACCTGAAAGAGGAAACTCCATGGACATGACTCTGCCTGTGCAAACCGTGCGCACCACCTGTCCATATTGCGGCGTCGGCTGCGGCGTGACCGCCACCGTGCGCCCGGGGACCGTCCCGATCATCGCCGGCGACGCCGCCCACGGCGCGAACCGGGGGCGCCTGTGCGTGAAGGGCGCGGCGCTGGGCGAAACGCTCGACCTCGACGGCCGCCTGCTGCATCCGGTCGTGCGCGAGCATGGCGCGATGCGCCGCGCAAGCTGGGACGAGGCCCTGGACCGCGTGGCCGGCGGCTTCGCCTCGATCGTCGCCGAGCACGGCCCGGATGCGGTCGCGCTGTACGTCTCCGGCCAGCTGCTGACCGAGGATTACTACGTCGCCAACAAGTTCATGAAGGGCTATGTCGGCAGCGCGAACATCGACACCAATTCGCGCCTGTGCATGTCGTCCAGCGTGGCCGGCCACAAGCGCGCCTTCGGCGAGGACCTGGTGCCGGGGTGTTACGAAGACTTCGAACTGGCCGACATGGTCGTGCTGGTCGGCTCGAACACGGCCTGGTGCCATCCGACGCTGTTCGGGCGCATCCTGCGCGCGCGAGAAGCGCGGCCGCAGCTGCGCGTCGTCGTGATCGACCCGCGCCGCACGGCCACCTGCGAGTCGGCCGACCTGCACCTGCCGATCAAGCCGGGCACCGATGTCTGGCTGTTCAACGGCTTGCTCAGCTACCTGGCCAAGCACGGGCACGGCGATGCAGCCTACGTGGCGGCCCATACCGAAGGATTCGATGCGGCGCTGGCGGCCGCCGACGCCGATTGCAGCGATCCGGCCCAGGTCGCGCGCATCTGCCGCATCGACCAGGGCAAGCTGCTCGCGTTTTACGAGGGCTTCGCCGCCACGTCCAGGGTCGTCACCGCGTACTCGCAGGGCGTGAACCAGTCATCGAGCGGGACCGACAAGGTCAACGCCATCGTCAACTGCCACCTGCTCACGGGCCGCATCGGCCGTCCCGGCATGGGGCCGTTCTCGCTGACCGGCCAGCCGAACGCGATGGGCGGGCGCGAAGTGGGCGGGCTGGCCAACATGCTGGCCGCGCACATGGACCTCGACAAGGAAAGCCAGCGCGAGGCCGTACGCAGCTTCTGGGAGTCGCCGCGCATCGCGGCCAAACCCGGCCTGAAAGCGGTCGACCTGTTCCGCGCGGTGGAAGAGGGCACCGTGAAAGCGGTATGGATCATCGCCACCAATCCGCTGGTGAGCCTGCCCGACGCCGACCAGGTGCGGCGCGCGCTCGACAAGTGCGCGCTGGTCGTCGTCAGCGACATCGTCGGCGCCACCGACACCACGGCCTACGCCGACGTGTTGCTGCCGGCGCTGGGCTGGGGCGAAAAGGACGGCACGGTGACCAATTCCGAACGCTGCATCTCGCGCCAGCGCGCCTTCCTGCCGGCGCCGGGCGAGGCACGGGCCGACTGGTGGGCGGTGTGCGAAGTCGCGCGGCGCATGGGTTTTACAGGTTTCGATTTCGAGGGCGCGCAGGCGATCTTCGACGAGCACGCCCGGCTGTCGAGCTGGCGCAACGGTGTACACGAGGCCGGACGTCGCGTCTTCGACCTGTCGGGGATGACCGGCATGGACCGCCAGGCCTATGACGCGCTCGAGCCGATCCAGTGGCCCGTGCTGCGCGATACGGACGGTGCGGTGACGCCGACACCGCGCCTGTTCGCCGACGGCCGCTTCGCCCATGCGAACGGGCGCGCACGCTTTGTCGCCACCGCGCCGCGCGCGCCGGTGCACGCGGTCGACGGCGAGTTTCCGCTGGCCCTGAACACCGGCCGCCTGCGCGACCAGTGGCACACGATGACGCGCACCGGCAAGTCGGCGCGCCTGGCCGGGCATACGCCGGAACCCTTCATCGACCTGCACCCGAACGACGCCCTGCTGTACGGCGTGCGCGAAGGCGAACTGGCGCGCCTTACCAGCCGCTGGGGTGCAATGGTCGCGCGCGTGACGCATGGTGGCGGCATCGCGCGCGGCAGCGTGTTCGCGCCGATCCACTGGAGCGGCCAGACGGCGTCGGATGCGCGCGTCGGCGCCCTGGTCAACCCGGTGGTCGATCCGGTATCGGGCGAGCCCGAGTTCAAGCACACGCCGGTGCGGGTCGAGCCGTTCGTGGTGGAGTGGCAGGCGTTCGTGCTGAGCCGGACGGCGCTGGCGGTCCACGACGTCGCCAACTGGACGCGGGTACAGGGCGATGGCTTCGTGCGCTACGAACTGGCTGGCCGCGGCCCGGCGCATGCCGAATGGGCACGCACGGTATTGAACGTCGACGAGCAGGCCGACTGGATCGAATACGACGACGTCGGCGCCGGCGTCTACCGCGCCGCGCATGTTCTGGAGGGAAGGCTGGAAGCCTGCGTCTTCGTGGCGCGCCGGGCGGCCCCGCTGCCGCCGCGCCAGTGGCTGGCCGGTTTGTTCGGGCAGGAGAAGCTGGCGCCCATGGACCGCGCCACGCTGCTGGCCGGACGCGCGCCGCAGCTGGGGCCGGACCCCGGGCCGACGGTATGCTCCTGCTTCGGGGTCGGGCGCAACACCATGTGCACGGCGATCCGCAAGCAGGGCTTGCGCAGCCCGGCCGCGGTAACCGCCTGCCTGAAGGCAGGCGGCAATTGCGGCTCCTGCCTGCCCGAGATCGCCAGGCTGCTGGTGGAGGAACAGCATGGCGCCGCCACCGCCTGACGCCGGCGGGACGCGTCAGCGCGCCGGGTCCTTGCAAGGCCCGACGTTGCCGGTACGCGAACGGTTCGCGCTCGTCTCGGTGCCGAACAGCGGCAACGCGAGGTAGGAGCGTTCGGTGGCCGCCACGGCGAACACGTAGCCCTGTGTCTCGAGGCGGTGGCGCAGCACGATCTGGGCCAGATAGACCGGCGCCAGTACGCGCTGCGCCTTGCGCTTGCCGAGGTCGAGGTAACCGAAGCGCATCGTCTGCGAAGCGATCACCTTGTCCGGCATGCGTTCCTTGGCGTTGCCCAGCACGCTGGCGAGGTGGCCGGCGATCTGGCGCGAGGCCGCTTCAGGGGCCACGACGGCGGCGCTGTCGAGTCTTTCGGCCACGCCCGGACGGATCCGCAGCGCCAGCGCGTCGAGCCTGCCGTCGCCGGACAGGGTCAGCGCGACCGAGGCCGCGCCGAGCACCGGGATGCCGCCGATCGCCTGGCGCCAGGCGCCGGTGGCCCTGAACAGCACCGGCTCGGCGATGCGGTCCTGGCGGTCCGCGCCCTGTCCCTTGGACTGGAACAGGCGTTCGAATTGCAGGGTGCCGTTCTCGCCCACCCAGTCGGCCACGCGCAGGCGCTGCGCCGCTTCAGTCACCAGGCGCGTGAGCACCGCGCGTTCCTCGACACGTTGGAAGGGCGCCGTAAATGGCGAGGTCCCGGCATGGAATTGCAGGGCGCCGGAAGCGTGATAGACGACGGCACGGGCGCCGCCGGCAAGTTGCACCAGGGTGCGGTCGTCGCGGGCGACGAAATTGGCGCGGTCATGCGGGCACTGGTCGACTTCCTCGATCAGCGACAGGAAGCGGCTGGCGCGGGCGCGCACGTCGTCCCGGGTAAAGGCTTGCAACGCCAGGACGTCGACGCGATGGGGATAGTCTGTGCAATCGGCAGCCAGGCTGTCGATCAAGGTTTGCTCGTTCATGGTTCAACCCTCCGTCCAGTACCACAGGATGCAGGCCTGCTGGGCCGGCGCCAGGTCCGCTTCGACGTTGCCGTGTCCCCACAGGTGATCGCGGTTCAGCGTCGACAAGTCCCAGCGGATGGCCCCGCCGTTCCAGGTCGCCGCATTGCCGACGCAGACAGTGATCGGATGGTTATCGACATACCAGTCGGAGACACCGTTGTGCCAGGCCTGGGAGACCGTGTCGCCGTCGGTCAGGTTGTCGGCAACGTCCTCGCCGCACTCGTCGGTCGTGATGCCGTCCCACATGGTTCCCCATCCACCGCAATAGATGTGCATGCGCGCGAAGATGTTCCACAGGCCCGTGACGCGGTCGCGCTTGACGGTCTCGCACGAATAGGCCATTACCCACTCGTTGTTCCAGTCCTCGCCCAGTTGCCAGCGGTTCGAGTAGGTGCGCCATTCGGTGCGCGGCGCGTCGTAGAGCATGCGCGCGCGGCCGTCGGCTTCATGGCCGCCGTGGGTCTCCTGCCAGTAGAGGTCGACGTCGTCGACCCAGCTGCGGTCGGCGCCGCCCTGGTCGACATCGCGGATGTCGCTTTCCCAGCAGTCGGTATTGGCCCAGTAGAACGCGCGCGCATGGCCGGCCGAGCGCAGCTTCGCGTCGAAACCGTTACTTCGGTTAAACGTGTAGGTCAGATCTCCCGCCGTGCTCACGCCAGCGGCGCGCGCATGATTGAAGTATCGGATCGCTTCGACTCCGAACCTTGCCATGGCAATCTCCTTTTTTTCATCGGTCAATGTGCGCCGAGAAAGAGCGTCAACGACGGCGAAGCCTCGTCGATGCGTGGCGCGACACCGACCACGGTAGCGAGTGCTTTCCAGTCAGGGTCTGCTCCAGATCAGCTGCGCCCGGCGCCGCGGACCGATTGATGGATGGGGCGCAGACAAAACGTTTTCGCTGAGAAAAAGAGGTGCGGCATCGCGCGTCCGTGGCCCGCTGCGCCGGCCATCAAGGTCACACTTGACCATGCTCAGTGGCCGGGTCAGCTGCACTGCATAACATGGGTGCACGGAGCAGAGCTGTGGGTTCGTCACACATGATGATGACGCAGTGTGCAGAAATGACGTCGAACCGAATACTGCCAGCGGGTGTGCAAAGTGAAAATGACAGAGCCAATGGAAGGCCCCTTGCACTTGGGGAACGGTCACGAGGCCAGTGGTGCATCGATGAGCCTGGAGTCTCCTCCACTGCGCGCGCGCAATCTGAGGATCAGTCTCAAGCAGTGGAAAATGTTCCATGCAGTAATCGACTCCGGCGGATTTTTCAGCGCGGCCGACAGTTTGCACGTCACGCAATCGACCGTCAGCCACGCGGTTGCCAAACTCCAGGAACAATTGGGCGTTTCCCTGCTTGAGTTGAAAGGACGCAAGGCACACATCACCGCAGAAGGGAAGGTGCTGCTGGAGCGATCGCGTGACCTGGTCCGCAATGCCATGGAACTCGAAGAGCTGGCAGAAAATATCAGGCAAGGCTGGGGACCGGAAATACGGCTGGCAATGGAGCCCAGTTTTCCGCCCGAGTTGCTCACGCTGGCCCTACGGACGCTGTCATCGTTTCCACAGAAAATCCGATTGAGCGTGCGAGAGGCAGCGCCGGATCAGATCAAGGCCGTACTTCAAGACTACACGGTCGAGCTCGCGATCAGCTCCCGCATACCGGTCGGGTGCAGCGGCAAGCACTTGATCGACATCGAGCACATCGCCGTTGCTCATCCCGATAATCCCTTGTTCGCATTGAAGCGAAACCTTGGCCTCGATGACCTGAAAACACAATTTCAGATCGCAATTTCAGGATCGAACGACTACATCGCGAGCGAAGCGAGCCGCCGCTTGCCGCGCTATGAGCGGCCCTGGAACGTCAGCAGCGCGGAGCGGGCGGTGGGCATGATGCGCCACGGTTTCGGCTATGCCTGGCTTCCTGCCTACCAGACGAAACAATGGCTCGAAGAGAACCAGTTGCGCATCTTGCCGCTCGCCGGCGGCGCCAGCTACCAGTCGAGCCTGTTCCTCGTCGCTGGACGGCCCCCGGCGGCCGATTCCGCCGTGACAGCGTTTGCCAATGCGCTTCATTCCTGCAGCGAGCGCTTCTTCAAGCGGCGCTGACTGATCGCCCGGAAATAAACGTCAATCTTGGCAGCGGAACGGGAGACGGTGCAAGCACTGCAAGCGGACAGGAAGCAATGCAGGATCCAGCAGCCAACAACACGTTCGTTTCCGGGGAGTACTCCAACCGCGCCGTCGTCCACCCCATCTTGGCCTGGTTCGGTCCAGGCCGGCATGACACGCGTAGGAAAGACCGCCCAGGGTGTCGCGTGTGCCGTCGATCGAGATCGGCTTCACCTTATTTCCCACCTCACTTGATCTGCGCTTGCACATAGGCGCTTTTCCTTCCTGAAACATACAGCGCCGCAGCGCCGTGCAGCGCACCCCCCGCTGCAAAACGACCCGATCTGCGTCATCCCTGTCATCCATTTTTTAGCCACGGCAAGTGATCGCCGGTTATTCCAATTGCCAAAGGCCGATTCAGCAATCAGACCGATTCAAGAAATATTCTGTCCAAATCATTTCTTACAAAGAAATCGAACGGAACAGTGTTTTTGGGTCATTCATTTTGTATAAGAAATTATTTCGGCATGTTCAATTTTCTGTGATGAAACTGATTATAAAAGTCCATGCAAGCGCAGGTATTTCGAGTCGAGAATCGATTTTTTGAATCTGATGCGTAAGCGGACTTTGCTACAGTAATAAATCTGTCGAGCTTGTTGGAGGTCGGCAAATCATCTGGGTAAATCGCATTTGCACATCGATCGATGTAATCGACACCGCGGATGGTCCGCGGCCATGGTGGACGTGCGTTTGGCATTTCCAGTATCACCTTTGATACGGACCTAAAAAAACGTGCTGGAAAAACGATCGAGCGCTCGTGCAGCGAAAGGACGGAGTCGTGAAACGGCAATAAAAATGCACTGAACGGAAACGCGGATGCAACGCGACAAGAATGGAGCTGACCATGAAAATCGGGGAAGTATTCTATCGGTGGTATCAGTCTGGGTTATCGGAAGTCGCGACATCGGCCTTTCTCGAAACGCTGGTCCTGGCACTGCTGGTCAGCCTAGCTGCGTGTTCGCTCAATGTAATTACCGAGCGCTGGCATGGACGCTTTTCTTTCGATCTCGACGTCAAGGGCGTCCAGAAAGTGCATAAGCATGTTGTATCCAGAACCGGTGGCATTGCCATCATGTGCGGCGTGTTGAGTGTTCCCTTATTGGCAAAATTCGAATACTTTCCAAGCACTGTACAAATGGAGACCAGAACCGCCCTGTTTAAACTTCTGGTCGCGGCAATGCCTGCTTTTTTGGCCGGGGTGATTGAAGATATCACTAAAAAAGTATCCGTTCGGACACGTTTTTGTTCGATATTGGCAAGCGCCTTGCTCGCGGCCTGGCTGCTGGAGGCCTATCTGCCGCGGCTCGATGTATGGGGGCTCGATGGCATCCTGACCGTGGTTCCGATTTCCCTCGCAATCACGGCCTTCGCTGTCGTCGGCGTCACGAACTCGATCAATATCGTCGACGGTTTCAATGGCGTCGCCGGTGCCACGATCGTCATTATCCTGGGCGGCGCCGCCTATCTGACCTGGAGTGCCGGAGACGTTCTGGTGACCCAGCTCGCCCTGGCAGGAATCGGCGCGACTTTCGGATTCCTGCTCCTGAATTATCCGACCGGCCGATTGTTCATGGGAGATGGCGGCGCCTATTTCATGGGATTCTGGACCGCAGAAGTCGCAGTGCTGGCCGTCGTTCGAAATCCTGAAATCAACGCCTGGCAGATCCTGGCCATCTACGCTTATCCAGTCATCGAGGTGGTGTTCAGCATGTATCGGCGCAGGATGCTGCGCGATGCCTTCGTCGGCGCGCCCGACCGGCTTCATCTCCATTCCCTGTTCTATCGGCGGATTGCCTGCCACCGGATCAGTATCAAAAAGTATTCCTGGATCCGCAATGCGGGTGTGGCCTGGTTCGTCGCGGCATGGCTGGGCATTGCGACTGTTGCTGCCATTTCGTTCGCAAGAACGATTCCCGCGGCAGTCGCGCTCGTTCTCCTGCAAGTGCTGCTGTATATCGCGGTTTACATGCGGCTGGTCCGAGGCAACTGGGGCCGCTGCCGCAGCCTGGCCGTGGTCCTTGGCCTGCGGCCACAACAAAGAAGCAGATCGATCTGACCGGTCGCGCATGCGTGACCATGGCGTATCGGCTTGAACGGTAACATGACAGGAGCGGTTTGATGACCAATATCGAAAGCGTGCATGCATACCTGCGCAGTCATCCCGGAAGGTGGCTGGTGACAGGCTGCGCTGGATTCATCGGCTCCAACTTACTCGAAACATTGCTCAAGCTGGACCAGGAAGTTGTCGGGCTCGATAATTTTTCGACGGGCCATGAACATAACCTGGAAGAGGTGCGCCTTCTCGTTGGCGCAGCGCAATGGAAGCGATTCAAGTTCATCCTCGGCGATGTCCGCGATGGCCTTGCCTGCCGGGAGGCGGTGGCCGGCGTCGATTACGTCCTGCATCAAGCCGCCCTGGGCTCCGTGCCCCGATCCATCGACGATCCCGTCGCGACCAACGACTCGAATATCAACGGGTTCCTGAACATGCTGGTCGCCGCCAGGGATGCGCGGGTCAAATCCTTCGTGTATGCAGCATCGAGCTCAACGTATGGAGATCATCCCGGCTTGCCGAAGGTCGAGGAGTGCATCGGCAATCCGCTGTCCCCGTATGCAGTCACAAAATATGTCAACGAACTGTATGCCCAGGTCTTTGCACGGTGCTATGGCTTCGGATCGGCCGGTCTTCGTTACTTCAATGTCTTCGGCAAACGGCAGGATCCGGATGGCGCATATGCCGCAGTCATTCCGAAATGGATTGCGGCGATGCTGGCAGACGCTCAGGTGCTGATCAACGGCGATGGCAATACGAGCCGGGATTTCTGCTACGTCGACAACGCAGTGCAGGCCAATTTGCTGGCAGCAACATGTCCGCGGGATGGCTGTAGCGAAATCTATAACGTCGCGGTCAACGACGCCACTACCCTGAATCGGCTTTTCGACTATTTGCGGACCATCCTGCGAGCGAACGGTGTGACGGTTACGCGGGAACCCGCCTACGCGGCATTCCGCAAAGGAGATGTCAGGCACTCCCAAGCCAACGTGGACAAGGCGATACGAGAACTTGGGTATGCACCTCTCTACCGGCTCTACGAGGGACTCGAGGCGACCATTCCATGGTACCTCGAGCAACTTGGCTAGGGCGCCGGGGCGGCCAGCTACAGCAGACAGGCCTGGTTGGACGGGCTCGGCACTGTCATCGGGTGCGGTCACCGTTCATCCGGGCGACGCCAAATTCGGCATGCAACTGCGTCAGCGATATGGGGCACGAGGCTGAAGTGAACTTACTGAACACACTGGGAGCACGCTTCAAGGCCGCCGATCCTCATCATTTGGCGATTTTCAGGGGGATGGTGACGGTCGCCATTTTCACCTTCGTTGGAAAACTGATGAGTGCGGCCAAGGAGATGGTGGTTGCATACCGTTACGGCATCGCGGCGGAGGTCGACGCCTATCACTTTCTCTACAACTTGATCGCCTGGCCTATCGGTATCTGGTGCAGTGTGCTCACTGCCGTGCTCGTGCCGCTGGCAGTCAAGATGCGCGAGCTCGACCCGCTCGGCGTGCCGCGCTTTCGGTCGGAGCTGTTCGGCTTTGCCCTCGCGCTAGCCGCGGGACTGGCACTGCTCGCCGGGCTGGGACTTCGCAGCATGCTGGCGCTCGGAGCAAGCGGGCTGCCGGCGTATTCGGCTCAACTTGCGCAAGCGGCACTACCTGGCTTGCTCCTGCTGCTGCCCTTGGGAATGCTCGTCGCGCTTCAGTCTGCGTGGATGTTGTCTGCCGGCCGGCACGTCAATACGCTCATGGACAGCATTCCCACGTTTTTCATCGCGGCATCGATCCTGGCGTTTCCCAGCGGCGGAATCGAACCCCTGGTATGGGGTACGGTTACCGGTTTTGCATGTCATTTGCTGGCTCTGCTGTTGCCGATGGCACGGCGCAACGAACTGGAAGGACCGGTTTTCCGACGCGTCTCGCCGCATTGGACCTGGTTCTGGCAGGGCTTCGGCATCATGATCGGCGGCCAGGCGCTCATGAGCATGACCGTCATCATCGATCAGTTCTATGCAGTCGGCCTGGGAACCGGCGCCATCGCCACCCTCGGCTACGCAAACCGTATCCTGGCATTGATCCTCGGCTTGGCCGCGGTCGCCGTATCGCGCGCCACCTTGCCGGTTTTCTCTCAGACCAGGTCCGGCGCTGGAGGCGATGTGCACGAGGTAGCGACCTATTGGGCGCGCCTGATGTTCATGGTGGGGATCGTCGTGGTATTGATCAGCGTCGCCCTTGCCCCCTTCGCGGTCGAGCTGCTGTTCGAGCGTGGCCAGTTCACGGCCCGTGACACTGCGATCGTCACCGAAGTGTTGCGCTTCGGATTGCCGCAGTTGCCGTTTTACTTTTCATGCATGGTGCTGGTCAGTTACGCACTAAGCCAGCGCCGCTACAAGTTGATTTTCTGGTCGGGCGTCCTGGGTTGCATCGGCAAGATCATCGGCAATCTCCTCCTGGTTCCGCACCTTGGCATCAATGGCGTCGCATTGGGATCGACGGTTGTCTACGGGCTGAACGCTTGTCTCTTCTGGCTGTCGGTGAAGCGCTCGTCATGACGTTCTTTCTCGGGCGTTGGCGGCTCAGGGCTACTAACGGAGCAAATCAAATGAAAATTCTTATCTTCTTGAATAGTCTGGCCGGGGGCGGCACCGAACGCGTCGCCGCCACGTTGGCCAATTTCTGGGTCCGGCAACAGTGGGAGGTCACGATCGTGACGCTGGACTCCGTAAGCCAGGATTTTTATCGCCTCGACCCGCGTGTCACGCGCGTTTCACTCGATCTTGCCGGCGCCAGCCGGAATATGGCCGACGCGCTGCTGCAAAACGTGCGCCGTGTCCGCGCACTGAGACGCGTGCTGCGGCAAATCCGCCCGGCGGTCGCTCTTTCAATGATGAGCACGCCCAACGTGCTGTTGGCATTTGCCAGCCGCAGGCTCGACGTGTGCGCCGTCGGCTCCGAGCACTGCTATCCGCCGCATGCACCCCTGGGCCGTATCTGGCGTACCTTGTGCAGCAAAATGTATGGAAAGCTGTCTGCGGTCGTCGCGTTGACCACTGAATGCGCCGAATGGATCAGTGCGCACTCGTCGGCCTATCCAGTCTCCGTCATTCCCAACGCCGCGGTCTGGCCCATGCCCGCCAATCCGCCGGTGATATCGCCGAGCACGCTGTGTACGCCTGACCGAAAGATACTGCTGGCAGTAGGCCGGTTGAATGCCGTAAAAAATTATCCGGACCTGATCCGAACGTTTTCGCAACTGGCGGACAAACACCGGGATTGGGATCTCGTCATCCTCGGCGAAGGTCCCGAACGGCCATCGATCGAGGCGGCGATTCGCGACAACGGTATGGAAACACGTATTCTTGTCCCGGGCATTGCGGGTAATGTCGGTGCCTGGTACGAGCGGGCCGACCTGTATGTGATGACATCACTCTCCGAAGGTTTCCCCAATTCCCTTGCCGAAGCGCTGGCACATGGATTGCCCGCAGTGAGCTACGACTGTGACACAGGTCCGCGCGACATCGTCCGCGCCGGAATCGATGGCTTCCTCGTCCCTGTCCACGATGCGGCCAGGCTGTGCCAGGCTTTGGATCGCGTCATGGGCGATGCGAGCCTGAGGGAAACACTGGCCGGCAGGGCGTATGAGGCGAGAGAGCGCTTCTCGATCGAGAAGGTGGCAGGCATGTGGGAGGCGCTGTTCAGGAGCCTGTCAAAAGAGTCGTCCGTCTCCGGGGGAGTCGGCGGCAATGTGACAGCAGCAAAACGGTGCGGCCCATGACGTTAAAGCTCTCGGCCCAGCCAGCCTCTTTTTCCGCTAAAAAACGACCATCGACATCGCTGCCACGCCCCCGGAAAAGTTTTTTCGCGCGTTACCAGATCCTGGTCTTGGGCGCCGCGCTGGCAGCGATTTTCTCGAACCTGCCGATCTATATCTATATCCTGAATCCAAAATTGCTGCCGAAATACTTCTTTTTCGGAATATTCGTCCTGCTGGCACCCCTGGTGCTGCTGAAATTGCGATCCTTCAGCGCCTATCTGGCATCGCCTTTCGTCGTATGGGCCGGCCTGTTTTTAGTGCTCAATCTCGTTCACCTGACCAGTTTGTCCATTGGCGGCGGCTGGGGCGATACCTATATCATCGATAATCAAAACGAAGCCAGGCAGTCGCTGATTGCGACGCGTATCCAGTACATCCTGTTCTCGATACTCCTCGGTTTCGCCGCGTATGCCAGCGGGCACCGCGATTACCTGTATCCGGTCGCCGTGCTCATGGTTCTCGTGCCCTGCGCGGTCATCGTCGATTTTGCGCGGCCAGGGTTTTTCTATCCCCTCGACACCGAAGGCATGGTGCTGGGCCGCGCGGCTGCGACGTTCATCAATCCCACCATGGCCGGCGAGGCGATCCTCCTGGTTTTCCTGATGGGCTGCGCCGTGACCAGTGCCCGCTACCGGGTTCCCCTGTTCTTCCTGGCCGGTGCCGCGGTCATCGTGACATTTTCCCGGTCCTCGATCATTGCCTGGGTACTACTACTGCTGATCCTGAGTTTCAAACGATCGCTGCCGAAATCGGCGCTGATGACCGCGCTTGCCGTATTCGGTCTGGGGCTGACATTGTTGGGCAGCGTCGAGGCGTATCTGCAATCGCGTCAGGATCTGGAAGCAGCATCGAGCAATATTTTGTCCCGATTAGATTTTTTCTTCGACATGAAATTTGACGATGACAGCTCCGAAGAGCGGGCGGATGTCATACGGGCCGGCTGGGAGCTGTTTCTGCAGAATCCCGTTTTCGGCGCCGGGGCCGGCGCCACGCAATTCTGGTCACAGCATGCAAGTACACATAACCAGTTGCTGCTGCTCGCTGCCGAATATGGAATGTTTGGCGTCGGGTTGTGGATATGGTTGCTGCTTATCTTGTGGAAGGGAACGTTTTTCGCGGAAAAGGGATTGCGCGCGGCAACAGTATTTCTTTTCATATTCATGACACTGTTCACCCACCAGATGTTCGATTCAGCAACGTACTGGTTAGCAAGTTTTGCGCTCATTTCCTTGAGAAAGATAGAGGCGTTTGACCACAGGCCGTAAATGCTGCATCCAAGAAGTTTAATCCATCAATGCACGCATGTATTCGACTAATCCGGCGGTGGCTTGTGCAAATGCGCGGTCCGTTCGTCATGTCTTTTCGTATTGATCAATTCATGAGCCGCTCGATTTTCTTAGTGTTGAGGGTAGGCGGCTTCAGTGGTCCGGAAACTGCATAGTTGCAACAGGTAAAAATATCATCGTCTCATAATCGATTGCAAGGACGCGATTGCAAGGACGCGATTGCAAGGACGCGATCGCAAGGATGCTCGACAGTATCCCGATGCGAACTGACGGGAGATCAGGCGGGCCGGGCGAGCAACGGTAATGCGGGAAATAAACGTAAATACTGGCAGCCATAAGATGCATCGATGGACGAGTACCCATAACGGACACGGGCTGGCAATGCATTCGCAGTCCATGCAGCGCGCAATTCGGTCCATCATGCATCTCCATTTTCGATAGGCATTTATGACCACGGCAAAGTTTGTGATTTCACTGGACTTCGAATTGTTTTGGGGCGTTGGCGATACCCAAACGATTGCTGGCTACGGTCGCAATATCCTGGGCGAGTGGGATGCCATTCCGCAGCTGCTTGCATTATTCCGGCGTTATGAGATGAGGACAAGCTGGGCGACGGTAGGCATGCTCATGTGTCACGACTATCAACATTGGACCGATATGTATCCGGCAGTCCTGCCCCAATACGCGCGCAGCAATGTTTCGCCGTACAAAATGGATAAGTTGGTGAAAGAGCACGCCAGGTTATTTTTTGCAAGACCCCTCGTCGAGCAAATACTGGCGACGGAAGGGCAGGAATTGGCAAGCCATACATATAGTCATTTCTATTGCAACGAGCAGGGGGCGACGCCCAGCCAGTTTGCGGCCGATCTGGCCTGCGCTCGCGCCGTGGCCGCCGACCTGGGCGTGAAATTGCGCAGTATTGTATTGCCGCGTAATCAACTTGTTCCAGAATTCCTGGCCACCTTGCCTGGCGCCGGTATCGAGGTGTATCGCGGAAACGGCAAGCACTGGCTCTACCAGAATGGCGACGCAGTGCCTGGTGGAATTTTTGGACGGATAGCGCGGTTTGCCGATGCCTGCCTTCCTCTAAGCGGCAGCCGTACCGTGCATGCTCAAGTGGAAGGCAGCTTGGTGAACGTACCGGCGAGCCTGTTCTTGTATCCATGGTCTGCCCGCCACCGCGCCTTGGCGGCGATGCGCGTGCACCGCGTGAAGCAATGCATGACCATGGCTGCGCAGGCCGGCAGCGTCTTTCACCTGTGGTGGCATCCGCATAATTTTGGCATCAACACCGAGGAAAACCTTTCGCAGCTGGAACTGGTCTTGCAGCACTACCGTGTCCTGGCGGACAGGTATGGCATGCGGACGCAGTGCATGGGTGATTTCGCCAGGTGCGCCGATCCAGCTTCCCAAGTGGCGGCCCCGGCCTTGCCCGTCGCCGGGCTGGCAGTAGTCGCTTCGTCGCAGGGTGCCTCATGACACGCCGCGTCCTGCATGTCATCACCGGCCTGGAGGTCGGGGGCGCGGAGATGGCCCTCTACCGGCTCATTCTCGAGTTCCGGAACAGTCAATATGCGCATACGGTCATCGCCCTGAGTCCTGGCGGCGGGCTGGAATCACGGTTTATCGAATCCGGAATCGCTCTGACTGTCCTGGACGTCAGGCGGTCGCCTGTCGCCGGCCTGTTCAAGCTGTGGTGGCTGGTGCGCACCTTGCGGCCCGACATCGTGCAGACCTGGCTCTACCATGCCGACTTCCTGGGTGGCCTCGCTGCGCGCTTAGCAGGCAATCGCAACGTGATCTGGGGTGTGCGGACCACCGATGTCGACGGCGGCTGCGCGCGCGCCACATCCTTTATCCGCCGGGCATGCGCCTCCCTGTCACGCTGGGTGCCGCACACCATCGTATGCGTTGCCGAAGCGGCCCGACAGTCCCACTCCGTGCTTGGTTACGATCCTGGCCGGATGGTGGTGATAGGTAACGGCTTTGATCTGGCCACGCTGAGCGCCAATGACGTTCTGCGTCAGACCTTGCGCACGGAATGCGGATTCGGTAAGGAGGATGTGGTTGTCGGTACCCTGGGGCGATTCAACCTGGACAAAGACCACGAAAATTTCGTGCAAGCGGCTGGCCAGTTGGCCCGGCGCCATGCTCGCCTGCGGTTCCTGATGGTAGGGAAGGACCTGGACGCCGACAACGACCAGCTGATGCGGTGGATCGGCGCGACTGGATACGCACACCGGTTCGTCCTGCTGGGAGAGCGTCCCGATGCCGCGGTCTGCCTGGCCGCGATGGATATCTTTTGCCTGTCCTCGCGGACCGAAGGCTTCCCGAATGCAGTCGGTGAAGCGATGGCCATGGGCTTGCCATGCGTGGCCACCGATGTAGGCGATGTTGCCGCCCTGATGGCCGACACGGGCGTGCTCGTGCCGAAAGCAAATCCTGCGGCACTGGCGCGCGGCGTCGCCAAGCTGATGACGTTCGGGACGCATTACCGCCAGCAACTCGGACGACAGGCACAGGAACGGATCCGCGAAACCTTCACGATGGCCTGTGTCCGTCAGCGTTTCGAGTCCATCTATGAAAATGTCATCGCGAAAGGAAAACGCTGATGTGCGGATTCGCAGGCTATCTCGGCGCCACTCCATTCCGCGCAAAGGGAGAGCAGAAAGCTTTGCTCGAGCACATGGGAGACACCATCCTCCATCGCGGTCCCGATGACGCAGGCTATTGGTCCGACGCCGAGCATGGCATTGCGCTTGGCCACCGCCGCTTGTCGATCATCGATTTGTCGCCCGCAGGCCGCCAGCCGATGGCATCGTCGTCTGGCCGCTATGTTATCGCGTTCAATGGCGAGATCTATAACCATCTGCTGATGCGCAAGGAGCTCGATGCCGGCGAGGCGGCGCCGCAATGGCGCGGACGCTCCGACACCGAGACCCTGCTGGCAGGTTTCGATGCGTGGGGAATACCTGGCACGGTCGAGCGCGCGATCGGCATGTTTGCCTTCGCCGTCTGGGACCGGCAAGCGAAGACGCTGACGCTCGGACGCGACCGGATCGGAGAAAAGCCCTTGTATTACGGATGGCAAGGCCGGGGCCGCGAGGCGGTGTTTCTGTTCGGATCCGAATTGAAGGCCTTGCGCGCCCATCCTGCGTTCGAGCATGACATCGATCGCGGGGCAATCTGCCTGCAAATGCGACACGGTTACATCCCTGCGCCGCATTCCATTTACCGGGGAATCGCCAAGCTGACACCGGGATGCCTGCTGAGCGTTTCGGCCAGGCGGCCGGAGCCGCTGCTAACCACCTATTGGTCCGGTGCACAGCGGATGACGGCTGGTGCCGCCAATCCGTTCAGCGGAACGGCGCACCAGGCAGTCGAGGTCCTGGAAGGTTTGCTGATGGATGCGGTAGGTGCACAAATGATGGCCGACGTGCCGCTCGGGGCGTTTCTCTCCGGGGGGATCGACTCCTCGACCGTCGTGGCCTTGATGCAAGCGCAGTCGGCCCGGCCAGTCAAAACCTTTTCCATCGGATTTCACGAAGACGGCTATAACGAGGCGGAGTACGCCAAGGCGGTCGCCAGACACCTCGGAACCGACCATACCGAACTGTATGTCGAAGCCGCGCACGCACGCTCGATCGTTCCGCGCTTGCAGTCGATCTACGATGAACCGTTTTCAGATTCCTCCCAGTTGCCGACCTTCCTGGTATCGCAACTTGCCAAGCAACATGTGACGGTATCGCTCTCCGGTGACGCAGGCGACGAATTGTTCTGCGGCTATAACCGCTATCAATTCACTGCGAAGTTATGGGAAACGATCCACGCCGGCCCATTGCCGCTACGACGGCTCGTCGCCAGGGGCATCACCGGTATTTCCGTGGAGTCATGGACAAGAATGGCCAGGCGCCTGGCGCCGTTGCTGCCTGCTTCGATGCGCTTTGCAAATGCCGGCGACAAGCTGCACAAAGGCGCCCAGGTCCTCGGGAGTCCCTCGCTCGACGCCCTGTATCTCGGCCTGGTGTCGCACTGGAACGACCCGGCGTCGCTTGTCATCGATGGCGCGGAACCCGCGACTGCGTTGAGCGGCAACGCACCGAAGCTTGCCGGACTCGACGGTGTGCAGCGCATGATGGCGCTCGACCTGCTGACCTACCTTCCCGACGACATCCTGGTCAAGGTCGACCGCGCAGCGATGTCCATGTCCCTGGAAACGAGGGTACCGTTCCTGGATCACCGGGTCGTTGAATTCGCCTGGCAACTACCTCAATCGATGAAGCTGCGCGACGGCGTAAGCAAGTGGGCCTTGCGCCAGGTATTGCACCGCCATGTGCCCAAAGTCCTGATCGAGCGCCCGAAGATGGGATTCGGCGTGCCGATCGGCGCGTGGCTGCGCGGACCCTTGCGCGAATGGTGCGACAGCCTGCTCGACCCATCGCGCGTTCGTCGCGAGGGCTTTTTCGACCCGGTCCAGTTACAGACGAAATGGCAGGAGCATCGTTCGGGCCGGCGCAATTGGCAGTACCAGTTGTGGAACGTCCTGATGTTTCAGTCGTGGCTCGAACAGCAGGCGTCGGCGAACCGGCGCGTCGCCTCGCACGGCGTCGAGGTAACCAGCGCTGCACCATGAGCCAGGCGTGTGCGCAATCGTCGACGGGCATCGGTTGCAACCGGAAGCGGCAAGGCATGGGGCTGATGCCGACGACATGATGAATTGACTGATCGAGGACCAATGATTATGAATAAGAAAATCGTTATCTCTGTCAACACCGCATGGAATATTCACAACTTCCGTTCCGGATTGGTCAAGGCCCTGATTCGGCAAGGTTACGATGTGATGGTCATGGCGCCCGACGACAGCTATTCGCCGCGCCTGGCGCCGCTCGGGTGCCGTTTCAAGATGCTTTCAATGGACAACAACGGTACCAGCCCGACCCGCGACGCTGCCTTGTTGATCAAGTATTGGCGGGTTCTTCAATCGGTCCGGCCGATGGCTTACCTGGGCTATACGATCAAGCCGAACGTGTACGGATCGATCGCTGCGCATGGATTGAACATACCGGTCATCAATAACATCGCCGGGCTTGGTGCGACATTTATCAACAATACCGTCCTGACCTGCCTGGTCAAGCGCTTGTACCGGCTTTCCTTGCGCAAGTCGAGCCGGGTTTTTTTCCAGAATCCAGACGACCGCAATCTCTTCGTCCAGGCCGGGCTGACGCAGGCCAGCGTGACCGACATCTTGCCCGGCTCGGGGATCGACCTGCAGCATTTCGTTCCTCGCCCACCTTCACCCCTGGTGCGGCGCAGTTTCCGGTTCCTGCTGGTGTCGAGAATGTTGCGGGACAAAGGCGTCGAGGAATACGCGGAAGCGGCCGGGATCGTGCGCCGGCACCGGCCTGGCGTCGAGTTCCAGTTGCTCGGTGCAGTCGATTCGAAAAACCAGAATTCCATTCCTGCGGATCGCATCCAAAGCTGGGTGGAACACGGCTTGATGCAGTACCTGAACGAAACGGACGATGTACGCCCGTTCCTGGCCAACGCCGATTGCATCGTCTTGCCGTCCTATCGCGAAGGCGTTCCCCGTTCGCTGCTCGAGGCGGCCGCGATGGGGCGGCCGATCATCACGACCGATGCGGTCGGGTGCCGGGAGGTGGTTGACCATGAGGCAAACGGGTTCCTGTGCGAGGTGAGGAACGCTGCGGATCTGGCGGAAAAGATGATCCGGATGATCGACCTTCCGCCCGACCGGCGCCTGCAAATGGGAGCAGCGGGGCGCAGGAAAATCGCAGGCCAGTTCGATGAAAACATCGTGATCACCAAGTATCTGCATGCGGTCTCGCAACTCGAGTGCGCGGGCCGTGGCCAGCCCTTGCCGCGCCTGGACACGGCCATGGAAAGCGTGGAATAAGGTGCGATCGCTGCCGCCCGCCTGTCTGGACGATGGGTGGCCAACCCGGTTCTTTGTGGAGCAGGAATGAGTTTGTTGCTATTGACTGGCCATCATGCTGTCACACGTGCCGACGCGGCGGATTTTCGCGCCGCCTGGGAGACCCTGTATGCGCGTTGTGCCTGGGCGACCGCTTGCCAGCACC
This sequence comes from Massilia jejuensis, assembly GCF_042656795.1. Taxonomy (NCBI): domain Bacteria; kingdom Pseudomonadati; phylum Pseudomonadota; class Betaproteobacteria; order Burkholderiales; family Oxalobacteraceae; genus Massilia; species Massilia jejuensis. The sequence continues at coordinate 76,842 of NZ_JBHSMS010000006.1, forward strand.
CCGATTTCGTGGCGCCCTGGTATGCGCTGTATATGTCCAGTTCGCTCCCCGTCATGGTCGTCGACGAACGCGACGACGGTTCGCTCGACGGCCTGTTGGCGCTGGCCTTGCGTCCCGGCGGCGGCATGCTGACGGGAGCGGGAGACCAGCAGGCCGAGTACCAGGGATGGCTGCAAGCATCCGGCGGGGACAGTAGGTTCATCGTCCGTGCAATCGAGCTGGTGCGTGCGCAATTCCCCGATGCTGACATCTGCCTGAAATATTTGCCACCTGGAATTCCGCTGCGCTGGATCGACGAAGCGCACGGCTATCGAGGCCTATGCTGCTTGCGGTCCTATTCGCTGCCGCTGATGCGAATCGATGCGGACGTGATGAATCGTCAAAGAAACAAGAAGAACCACCGGCAGAACTTCAATCGGCTCAAGCGAGTGGGCGAGGTCCGCTTCGAGCAGGTCGTGGACCATCAGCATTTCGAACGCGTATTCGATGAGATCTGCATGCAATACGATTTCAGGCAGGCCGCGCTCTATCGAACCATGCCATTTTCGAAAGATCCGTTCAAAAAACGCTTTCAGCTCGCGTTGCACAAAAACGGCTTGCTGCACACGACGGTATTGAGCGTGGGCGACAGGATCGCGGCTTCGCATATCGGCTTGCTCAGCAAGGGGCGGGCCGTGCACTTGGGGATCAATACCTACGATCCGGCATTGGCAGCGCATTCGCCGGGCAATCTGCTGCTGGCCATGCTGGGGGTGCATCTGGTGGCGCAAGGCATACCTGTGCTCGACTTGACCGCAGGCGGCGACCAGTACAAGGAGCATTTCGCCACCGAACACGATTCGGTGCGCGAACTGATTGTTTATCGTGACCGGAAAAGCCGCTGGACAGGCGAAGCGCGCCGGGGGGCGATACGGTATGCGAAGGCACGACTGCGCGCGGCTGGGTATCGACCGGCCGACGTGGCGGCGCGGTTCGAGGAAATCAAGCGGTTCGGACTGTCCGATGTGCGTGCGGCGTGGACGACGCTCGGGCGCGGCCACCAGTGCCACATGCGCGCGTTGCATCACGCAACACATGCGCCGGGGGCGCACACCTTGTCCAGTACAGCGCTGCCGATCGGGAAAAATCGCTTGCAGGACGTGTTTGCCTTCGATGCGCATGGAGACCACGCCAGGTATTGCACATTCCTCGACACCGTCATGAAGCGCATGGAGCGCTCCGGCGACCTGTACAGCTACGTGCGGAACGGACAACTGCAGATGCTCTGCTGGGCGGGTGTGCATTGTGTCGAACCCCCATCGGGGGCATCGGTGCAGGCCTCGGGTAGTTCGGCTACCACGATCGTCTTGTCCGATATGTATGTCCATCCCGAGGCGCGGCATGAGGCCGGCATACGACAGTTTCTTGCCCAACTACTCCTCGAGGTGGCGCAAGCCAGGCCAGGGTCCGATGTCGTCTATCGGGGCAGGCTGAGCAAGCAATTGCATTCGTTGCTCACCGGCTGCGGATTCATCGACGCGCTACCGTAGCAAGCACGCGGTGTTCGCCAGCGGATCGACCGGCTATTTGTGGGATAGGTTTCCAAGCTTCCAACAACCGACAGGACGAGAGCATGACTTCAAACGAACTCCTTCAGGCGGACGATGCCTCGATTTCCTTGTATTGCGGCGACCTTCCTTCAGTGATCGAAAGCGAGCTGGTTCTTTCCTACGAAACGCTGCAGTCGTCGCTGCCCTTTTTCAGGGTATTCAGGTCGCTCGAAGGTGCAAATTGCTATGTGGCCCGACGCGACGGTCATCCGAGTACGGTCCTGTTATTCACCTGCCGCAATGGGCGCGTCGACGTTCTCAACGAAATGATCGAAGTTGGACAATCGGAGCTCGAGCGTTTTGCCGAATATGTGTTTTCACGGTTTAAAACGGCCGATGTCATCACGTTCAAAGCGCTGAAAACGACCACCGGCGGGTTCGTTTTCCCGGTGCAGAAGCACGATTCCAAGGACACCTATGTCATCGCCTTGCCGGCGACACCCGAGGCGTATACCAGCAGTATCGGAAAGTCGACACGTGCGAACATTCGACAGCAAACGAATGGGCTGGCCAGGCATTTTCCCTCGTTCGAGTCGCGGTTTTTCACCAATGAAGACATCGGCGAAGAGCATATTCGTACGATTATCGGCTTCAGCGAGCAAAAGATCAGCGCCAAGGGCGTCAAGTTCACGCACGATATCGACCGCATTACCCGGCTGGCCAGGATGTGCGGCTTCGTCAATGTGTTCCTGATCGATGGCTGCGTATGCGCAGGGTCGATCAACTACCGCGTAGGCGCGAGTTATTTCGGCGAGGTCACCGGTTACGACGCCAAGTACGAAAAGTACGGGCTCGGGAAGTTGTGCGTACACCAGACCATTTGCGAGAGCATTACGAGAGGCGGCACGAAATTCTACCTGGGTGGTGGCGTCTTCGATTTCAAGCAGCGCATGCTGGGCGCCATCCTCAGTACCCAGGAGCTGCACATCTATCGGTCACGGTTGAAAATGCTGGCGTACGTCGAGGTAGTGGCAAAAGCGTTTGTCGCTGGCCAACTCCGGCGCTTGAAGAAACAGATCCACCTGCACGGGCAGGAAAAGTGGGCGAAATTCATTTTCGGCGCCGCTCATTTTTTCAAGAACAGGGTGAAGTAACCGGAGTGGACAAGGCTGTTTGCTCCGTTGCGACCTGAACATAGACAGGATCGGCAGTGCAGGCACGCGGCTCGGCAGTAGCGGCGTGGTTTCCAAGGAAAAGTGGTTGATATGCACAACGCAAGGAAAACCCGAAGCCCGACGCGCCGCCGTCTCATGCTGACCGGTGGCATAGGCGCGATTGGCGCTGGCATGGCAACGCTATTGCCTGCACGGCTCGATGACGTCCAGCCCGTGACGATCCGGCGGCACAGGCGCAGTAATGCCGCCGAGACCAGGGTGCCGCCGACGGTCGTATCGCTCGCCGATTACGGCGGCGTGCCGGGGGCGGGACGCGACGCGCTGGTCCGTGCATTCGGCCGCGCCTTTGCAAGCCTGGCCGCCGCAGGGGGCGGCACCTTGTTCGTTCCGGCCGGACGTTACGATTTCGGCCAACTCGAAAGAGGGGACGACGTCATCCTTTGTCGCGATGCACACGATATTGTCATATCGGCTCACGGCGCATTTTTTTCGGCGAAAACCATGGCCAGGGTGGTACCGCATCTTTTTTATTTCTTCAATTTTCACAATATTACGATCGCCGGCGCGCGCTTTTCCGATACCGGCTTCGATCCTCACGTTAACTGGAAAGGAATGTACTGCGTCGGCATTCAGGCAGATCGTGCGAGCAGCGGCTTCAGGATGATCGACTGCTCTGCCGAAAGGGTAATGGGCCTGCTGGCGTCGAATAATAATGCAAGGAGCCGGATGCTCCTCTCCGATATCAGTGTCGATGGCGAGGTGCGTCATTCCTACTATGGCGTCGGTGCCAGCTACATCAGGGAAAAAGTGAGGGTCAGGCTGGTTTGCTACAACGTCCGGCGTGCCTTCATCGCCTATTCCTTGAACGATGCGGACATCCTGGTTTCGGCCCATAACACAATCAACTGGCCCGGCAGCAATGGCCTGGTTGCCCTGGTGTCCGGCGGTGCAAGCATGGGAAACGTGGAGAAGGTGCGGGTCGACGTGGAAGTGTCCGGTGCAGGAATACACGGGAGCTATGTGCATTTCTATCACCAAGGGCCTGAAGCGAACGGGTATATGCGCGACATCGATGCCACCGTCAATCTCAGGCATGTCAGGTCGGCGCACAATCTGTTCGCGTTCGATCACGAAATCGATGGAGTCCAGACGAAAACAGCCAGGATCTGGGACCGCATTTTCTTGCACGGCAGTGTGATCGGGGCGTTCGAGGGAAGCGTGGTGTCGAACAAGTCGGTGACGACCTCGCCAGGGACGGTCTACCTCGACCCCGCACTGGTCAAAGTGGGTAAAAACAAGACGCTCGCGGCGGGTTTTCGGGTACGACTGCCATAGGCAAGCCCGGCGAAATGCGTGCGGTGCCTCTAATGTGCGGGGTCAGCGCGTTCGTCCTGTCAGGCGCTTTGAAGCGCGGGACCGCACCTGGACAGTGCAACGCCGGTCTGTCTTGTCTCGTGAACAATGAGGTGAAATTCGCATGCGATTGCTTATCTATATCCATTCACTCGAAAATGGCGGCGCCGAGCGCGTCGTTGCGAACCTGGCCAACCATTGGGTCGGCCTGGGATGGGAAGTCACGGTGGTGACGGTCGCATCGCCCGCAACGGATTTCTACGTACTCAACCCTGCTGTCCGGCGCCTGTCCCTGGATCTCGCAGGGACCAGCCCCAATGTCGTCGCGGGGTTTCTCCGTACGTTCAGGCGTACGCGCGCCCTGCGGCGGGCCTTGCGGGAGGTGCAGCCGGAACTTGCCTTGTCTGCGATGCATACTGCCAACGTGGTCCTCGCGCTGGCGTCGCGGGGCATGCCGGGCCTGCGCACGATCGGATCGGAACACAATTTCCCGCCCAAGGCACCGATGGGCATCATTTGGGAAACCATGCGGTGCCATGCCTATGGCCGGCTCGATGCGGTGGTCGCATTGACCCAGGAATGCGCCCATTGGCTGGCGGCGCATTCGCATGCGCGGCATATTCCGATTATCCCGAATCCGGTCGCCTGGCCGCTGTCGCGGCATGAACCCAAGGTCAGCCCGGCGACCTATTGCTCTGCAGGCCGGCGCATTTTGCTGGGGGTAGGGCGGCTGAGCGCTGAAAAGAACTTCTCGGTCTTGATCGACATATTTTCGCGGCTCGCCGCCAGCCATCCTTCCTGGGACCTGGTCATCCTGGGCGACGGGCCGCTGCGCGAGTCCTTGCGGGCACAGGCCGACAGGGCCGGACTGCAACAGCGCGTCTTGCTGCCGGGCTCCGTCGGCAACGTGGGCGATTGGTATGGGCAGGCGGCGGTATACGCAATGACTTCCCTGTTCGAGGGCTTTCCCAATACATTGGTCGAAGCCATGGCCTATGGCTTGCCAGTCGTCAGTTTCGATTGCGATACGGGCCCCCGCGATATCGTCCGGCACGATGTGGACGGCTATCTGATCGCACCGGGCGATGCTGGCGCGATGGAGCGGACCCTGGAAACGCTCATGGCAGACGAGCCGCTCAGGCAGGCGTTGTCCGCCCGTGCGGTGGAGGCGCGGGAACGATTTTCCTTAACAAGGATTTCGGCCATGTGGGAAGACGTGTTTGCAGCACCGTCCCGTCATGTCATTGCTGCATTGCAAGAACATCATGGCTAACCCCGACGCTTGAACTTGCGCGCATGACATTGCCACGCTTGCCACAAGCGAAAAAGTTTATGCGGCAATTTCCCATTTCCTCTTTCCCAACGAGGAAGTCTCGCGCCATCAGGCGGTAGCGGCTGTCGCCTGACGCCCGGCGCGCTCGCGCGGTCCGCGTTTGTCATTCCCAAGCGCAGCTCTCCAGCCATCGATCGGATCATTTCCTCAGTACATAAACTAGCGACTCGTTTCAGATTAACGGGAAAAAAATTTCCTAAAAGAAATTTTCTTAGTTCAATTGATTTGACCCTTGTTGCAATCTTTCATGTTTCGTAATGAAAATATTTTTTTTGATTTGCGGAACTAATCGCCTAGGAGCAAGCTCCAAGTTGTATCGATTCGGGATTGACGAGCACGGTAGCTAGGAGAGGGCCTGCTCATTGGCTTCACCTGATGGGGCGACCGACTAACGAATCGTTGGAAGAGGATTGTTATTTCAAGTAAAAAAGTATCGTTGTTGAATTTCGGAACTAATTACTCTGATGAAAATCGAACGGTTCAGTAGTTCAAGACTGAAGATCCTCTGTAAAAAAACGTAAATCAATTCAGCCGAAGGAGAAATCTTTGTTGGGTATTTCGTTCGTAAGCTTTCTGGCAGCTGCTGGCATCGTCACATTGTCGTCTCCGCGTTTCCATTCCCACCCCTTTATACCCGAATGGGTGTCATCGCCGCCACTGACTGATTGCTAAGTCACTCGGTTAGTTTTCCCCGGTAGTTCAGCGAATTAAACCTGCCACTCGCCTCGAGAGGGGCGGTCGGGTTGTCACGTTCGTCATCCTGAGGATTGTCTCTGCCACTCGTCTTAGCGAGCGGCAGCAGGATCGTCACGCTCCGGTTTTCAGCAATTTTATGTAAAGCGATTTATAAATGTACCAAGTTCAAAAGTCTTCTGCTCCTTTCGTTCGGCCGCTTCACCTGGCACTCCTCTGCGCCGGCCTGGTATCGAGCCCGTTTGCCATGTCCGCCGTCTCGGCCACGCCGGTCTCGGCCACGGCACTGGCAACGGCGGTCCAGACCACCGTCGGCAGCGATCGTACCTATGTGTACGCCCGGATCCCTTATACCGGCACGCCGGCATGGGTGCGTGTGTACATCGATACCGACCGGGTCGCAACGAGTGGTTTCCCGGTTAATGGCATTGGCGCCGGTTTCATGGTTGAAAATGGCAACCTGTACCGCTACAGCGGCGCTAACCGTGCATGGGGCTGGACTTTCGTGAAGAGAGTCGCTACCACGTCGGCCAACGGCCTGGCGACCGTGACCGTGCCCCGCGCCGATATCGGTGCCGCAACCCTCGCGGGCATCAACCTGGTCACCCAGACCGACGCGCCCCTGGTGGTCTCGCCTGTTCTTCGCTTGTCGTTCTCTACCGCGACCCCGACGCCAGCCCCGACGCCGACGCCAACGCCAGTCCCAACGCCAGCACCAGCACCAGCACCAGCACCAGCACCAGCGCCAGCGCCAGCGCCAGCGCCAGCCCCGGCCCCGACCCCGACCCCGGCGCCAGCCCCAACGCCAACCCCGGCGCCAGTATCAGGCGCGACGGTACCGGTAAGCTACACGGCCAGCAACGCCATCATCACCAATCCCGAGCGCGGCTTTTACCGTCACGTCGGTTGCGAGACACCGTTGAGCCAGAGCCAGCTGACGAGTTTCCGCACCTCGGGCGGTGAATCCTTGATGCTGTGCGTGTTTTACCTGCGTAACTTCGTGAACGCGCCGATCAGCCAGACGACGCTGAACCTGTTCCAGCAGCAAATGGATACGGTCCGCAAGGCCGGCTTGAAAGCGATCGTGCGCTTTGCCTACAACGACAACAACTCGCCGGTCGATGCCACGCCGGCCATGGTCAATACCCACCTGACCCAGTTGGCTCCCTACCTTGCCAACAACAAGGACGTGATCACCGTCGTGCAGGCCGGCCTGGTCGGCGCCTGGGGCGAGTGGGGCAATACCCAGAACTACGGCGATAGCTACAACATGACGGCGAAAAACATCGCCGACCGTAAATCGGTCGTCGACAAGCTGCTGCAAGTCGTGCCGTCGGAGCGCATGGTGCAACTGCGCATGCCCTTGTTCAAGATGAAGCTCTATACCCCGACGGCACTGACCGCCGCCGAAGCCTTTACCGGCACGTCCAAGGCACGCCTGGGTCACCACAATGATTGCTTCCTGTCGAATTCGTCCGACTACGGCACTTATATCAATCCATCGGTGGAATTCCCGTACCTGGCGACCGAGACAACCTACCTGGCTTCCGGCGGCGAAACCTGCGGCTACTCGGCACCGCGCAGCGATTGCCCGACCGCGATCAGCGAGATGACCCGCTTCCACTGGTCCTACCTGAACCTGGATTACAACACCACGGTGCTGGACAAATGGCGTAGCCAGGGCTGCTTCGCCCAGGTCGAGCAAAAGCTCGGTTACCGCTTCGTCCTCAAGAGCGGTTCCTTCTCGGGCAACGCCAAGCCGGGCGGCGGTTTTGCGGTGAACCTGCAAGTGCAGAACCAGGGTTGGGCGGCACCGTTCAACACCCGCGACGTGGAACTGGTGTTCCGTAACACGGCGAGCGGTGCGCTCTACCGCGTCAAGCTGGCAGCCGACCCGCGCCGCTGGCTGGCCGGCCAGACCGTGGCCATCAACCAGACGGTGGCGTTACCGGACAACATGGTCAAGGGCTCGTACTCGGTGCTGCTGAACCTGCCTGATCCGCAAGCCTCGCTGCGCAGCCGTCCCGAGTATGCAATCCAGTTGGCCAACATTAATACCTGGGAAGCGGCTACGGGCTTCAACAACCTGAACCACACGGTCGGCATCGCACCGTAAGCGACTGCCGGCGGCAAGGTCGGTCAGCCCAGTACTTGGATGCTTGACCGGGTCACCGTCAACGAACCAGCGGCCAATGGCCGCTGGTTTTTTTTAAAATTCATCGGGCACCGAGAAATCAGGTACCAGTACAAGCATTAATTGCATTTTCTTAGATCGAGATGGTAGATCATTGCGGCGCCCTTCGCATCGGTGGAGTCCAGGGAAGCCATGGCTTCACCGCTACCGCTCAGCGTGAGCGACAATTTGACATCGAGCCTGGCGTGCATGCCGCACCCGGCGCGTTTCATCTGGCCGGCGCCTATGTTCTCGGTGAAAAAATAATCCCCTTCGTGCGCGCCCTTGATCTTGCGCCTGAAAACGCGGCCATGCCCGTTGCCGTGTGGGCCGAGCGCATACTGGACCTCGAGATACGCTTGCTGGGCCGGATCGAGTTTTGCAAATCCCCTGTAGTCGACTTTGTACACGCCGAGTGACATATTCGCCGGCAGGTCCAGTGGGTGCGAAATAGTACAGGCCTTCGATTGCACCGATCGGCCCCCGGCGCTTGGGTTGCCGTCGATATTGAACTTGTCGAACAAAATACTGAGCGTCGTCCGGTCAGGCGACACCACTACCGAGTAACTCCCTGCGGGACAGCCGTCTTGCGCGGCATGTGCCGGAAGTCCGAGGGTAGTCAATCCTGCCAACAGAACGATGGTCTTGCTATCCATGCCCGCTACTCCTGTTCTCCCATGGTCTGGCGGAGACCCGCCAGACCGCCAGGATGATTAACTACCGCACCTGCGCCATTGCAGCTGATAGATAATGCCTGCATTGACGTCTTGCGAGTCGATCGACGCGATCGCTTCAGCGTTGCCGGCGGTATTTACTTTCATGCTTGAATTAGTGCGCAGGTTGACGTCTGCACCACATGCGGACCAAACCATCGACTCGGCAACTAATTCATTGTTGATCAGATAGTCCTCGTCGAGCACACCGCGGAAACTGCGTTGGAATGCGGGGCCCCTCGTTCCAGCGAAGAAGTATTCCACATTGAACTGTGAGGAAGCCCTGGCAGGCAGCCGGTTGAAACCGCGGTAGTCGATCTTCATGACTGCGACGCTCATTCCCTGCGGGACGTGTACGGGGATCGCGATATTGCAGCTCTTGCGATCAAAGCTTTTGCCGCTACTGCCTCCGACTGCAATTTGATACTGATCAAACAGCAAGCTCAGGGATTTGGCATCGGGACTCAGCGTAGCCGAAACCGATCCGGCAGGACAACCGGTTCCGCCATACCCTGGCGTTCCCAGGGAAATGTCGTCTGCGGCGAATACCGGGGCGGAGAAAACGAGAGCGGAAAATAAGAGTGCGGCTGATTTCATGAAAACCTCCTTGTGGAATAAATACGCTGCACCGGGCTTGCTGATCGAGCGATCTGCATGTCGGCGAGCACGCATGGTTCGACATTAACCGCAGCCAAGTTTCCAAGGTGTATTTCGCCTGTTTCAGCTGTAAGGATCGGTAAGCGAGCAGGCGCACTGCAGCGGCATTACGCAGGCGACGGACAAGGAAGGTGGATCCCGCAGGTGGATCGGATTGAATTGCTGATGGACTCGATAGCGGCGCCGCGATGGCGCAATGGCATGTCGCCGGGGCCTTGCAGCACCCGCGTCGTACATGGCCGGCGGAGAACCGGCAGGCGGAAAATCGTGCTGTTTGGTCGGGGTGAGAGGATTCGAACCTCCGGCCTCTACGTCCCGAACGTAGCGCTCTACCGGGCTAAGCTACACCCCGACTGGTTCGAGGCGCTGAATCACTGCCTCAGGAAGTATTACTATAATTTTGCTCAATGGTTCCTGTCAACCGCGAAGCTGCAGAGCTGCAACAGGCTTTGTTTGTATTCGCTGTCGGGCAGGCTGGCGATCGCCTCGGTCGCGCGGCGCGCGGCCGCTTCGGCTTCGCGCCGCGTGTAGTCGAGGGCGCCGCTGGAAGTGACGGCGGCCAGCACGGCGTCGAAATGCTGCTCGTCGCCTTGCTCGATGCAGCTGCGCACCAGTTCGCGTTGCTCAGGCGTGCCATGTTCCATCAGGTAGATCAGCGGCAGCGTCGGTTTGCCTTCCCGCAAGTCGTCACCGACGTTCTTGCCGATTTCGGCGGCGTCGCCGGCGTAATCGAGCACGTCGTCGATCAGCTGGAAAGCGGTGCCGAGCGAGCGGCCGTACTCGCCGGCCGCGGCCACTTGCGCGCTGCTGGCGCCGGCGACCAGGGCGCCCAGTTCGGCTGCGGCCTCGAACAGCTTGGCCGTCTTCGAGCGGATCACCGTCAGGTAGCGCTCGTGGCTCACGTCCGGGTCATGCATGTTGAGCAACTGCAGCACTTCGCCTTCGGCAATCACATTGGTGGCGTCCGACAGGATTTGCATGATGCGCATGTTTTCCAGGCTGACCATCATCTGGAACGAGCGCGAATACAGAAAATCGCCCACCAGCACCGAGGCGGCGTTGCCGAACAAGGCATTCGCCGTCTGGCGGCCGCGCCGCATCGAGGACTCGTCGACCACGTCGTCGTGCAGCAGGGTGGCGGTGTGGATGAATTCGACGACCGCCGCCAGTTCATGGTGCGCCGTGCCCCGGTAGCCATGGGCATTGGCCAGCAGCAGTACCAGCACGGGACGGATGCGCTTGCCGCCGGCGCTGATGATGTATTCGGCGATCTGGTTCACCAGGCTCACTTCCGAATGCAGGCGCTGGCGGATCACCGCGTTGACCGCTTCCATGTCGGCGGCGATCGATTGGGTGATGGTGTTCTGTGCGTGGGGGGTAGCGGCGGACAAGGCGAACCTGCTGATAACGTTGAAATGCGGTTGACGTATATAGATGTGCGAGAGTGCGGCGATTATACGACATGCACGCATGAGCCGTGCCATTTCGCCAAGCGCCTGCCGTGCGCCCCGCGTTCGCCGCGCATCGGGCGACGTTGCCGGGATGCCACGTGGACTGCATGGCGATCCCGGCCTTTGACGCACGGGGGTGAAGCGTGTATAATTCCCTGTTCCCCGGCACCAGAGAAGCACGGCACGATCGTCGCCGCAGGGATTTTTATTAAACAATTGATGAGGTTTTCAATCATGTATGCGGTCATAAAAACCGGTGGCAAGCAGTATAAAGTTGTCGCTGGCGAAAAACTTAAAGTAGAACAGATACCGGCAGACATTGGTTCCGAACTCACGATCGATCAGGTCCTCGCCCTTGGCGCGGGCGAGAGCATCAAATTTGGTGCTCCCCTGGTTGAAGGTGCTACGGTTCTGGTGAAGGTCGTTTCCCATGGTCGCCACGACAAGGTCCGCATTTTCAAGATGCGCCGTCGTAAGCACTACCAGAAGCGTCAGGGCCACCGCCAGAACTTCACCGAAATCCAAGTGGTTTCGATCAACGGCTAATTGCCCCTCTCTTCAAAGTCATCAAGGAGTACTAAATGGCACACAAAAAAGGCGGCGGCACTACCCGTAACGGCCGCGATTCAGAAAGCAAGCGCCTTGGCGTGAAAGTGTATGGCGGCCAGGTCATCAGCGCCGGCGGCATCATCATCCGTCAACGCGGCACCCCAGTGCGTCCGGGCACCAACGTCGGCATGGGCAAGGATCACACCCTGTTCGCGCTGGTCGACGGCACTGTCAAGTTCGTCAAGCAAGGCGTGGGCTCGAAGCAATTCGTGACCGTCGTCGCTGCTACGCAAGCTGCTGAAGCAGTCGCGGCGTAATCGACGTAAAGCGCCGCCACGAGCGGCGCATCCTTGTAAGGCGCAAGCCTTCCATCGAAAGGCTCTGCCCACGGTAGGGCCTTTTTAGTTTTTTGGCGGTCAAAATGAAGTTTATCGACGAAGCAAGAATTGAAGTCATTGCGGGCGACGGCGGCAACGGCTGCGCCTCGTTCCTGCGCGAGAAGTTCCGTCCATTCGGCGGTCCGGACGGCGGCGACGGCGGCAAGGGCGGCTCGATCTGGGCGGTCGCGGACCGGAACATCAACACGCTGGTCGACTTCCGCTATTCGAAAACCCACCATGGCCGCCATGGCGAACCGGGCCGCGGCTCCGATTGCTACGGCAAGGGCGCCGACGATGTCTATCTGCGCATGCCCGTCGGCACGCTCATCATCGACAACATCAACGGCGAAATCATCGCCGACCTGACCGAACACGGCCAGACCGAACTGCTGGCCAAGGGCGGCGAGGGCGGCTGGGGCAACATCCACTTCAAGACCTCGACCAACCGCGCCCCGCGCCAGAAGACCGAGGGCAAGGAAGGCGAACGCCGCGAACTGCGCCTGGAACTGAAGGTGCTGGCCGACGTGGGCCTGCTGGGCATGCCGAACGCCGGCAAGTCTACGTTTATCACGGCCGTCTCGAATGCCAAGCCGAAGATCGCCGACTATCCGTTTACGACCCTGCACCCGAATCTGGGCGTGGTGCGCGTGTCGCACGAAAAGAGTTTCGTGATCGCCGACATCCCGGGCCTGATCGAAGGCGCGGCCGAAGGCGCGGGTCTCGGTCACCAGTTCCTGCGCCACCTGGCGCGTACCGGCCTGCTGCTGCACATCGTCGACATGGCGCCTTTCGAGGCGACGGTCGATCCGGTGAAGGAAGCCAAGGCGCTGATCAAGGAACTCGAGAAGTACGACGAAGACCTGCTCAACAAGCCGCGCTGGCTCGTGCTCAACAAGCTCGACGTGGTGCCGGAAGAAGAACGCAAGAAGCGCGTCAAGGACTTCATCAAGAAGATGGCCTGGAAGGGTCCTTACTTCGAGATCTCGGCCCTGAACCGCGAAGGCTGCCAGGAACTGATCAACGCGATCTACCTGCACCTGGAAGAGAAGCGCGCCCAGGACGTGCGCGTCGACGAAACGATGCAGATGACCGAAGAGGCGCGCGGCATCGTCTCGATCGATCCGGACGATCCTCGCTTCAAGATCCTTGAAGACTAATCGTCTTGTGCTCACGCGCGCCTGGGCGCGCGGCCAGCTGCTGCAGCTGGTGGCCACCGCCAGTTCGCTGGCGGCCCTCGTTGCCATGCTCGACCCGGACCGGGTCGCCACGGCAATGGGCCTGTTTCTCGTCGGCGTCAACGGCTACAGCCAGTTCTACGCCATCTATGTCGGAGTCCGTCTCGCTACCGCGGGACTGGCTGTGCTGGCGGCAAGGCGGGGCGACCAGCCCATCCTCGGCGATCTCGTTGCATTATTCCTGCTGGCCCAGCCGGCCGGGCGCCTGGTCGCGGCATTCGCGATCGGCCTGCCGCGCGGGGCTTTGTTCGTCGTATGCGGGATCGAGTTGCTGGCGGGCCTAGCCTTGCTGGCCTTGCGCCCAAGCGAAAAGAGACTCTCGCCATGAACTCCGTCATTGAGAAAGCCAGCCGCATCATCGTCAAGGTCGGCTCCTCGCTCGTCACCAATGAAGGCCGCGGCCTCGACCATGGCGCCATCGCGCGCTGGGCCACCCAGATCGCCGCGCTGCGCGCGCTCGGCAAGGAAGTCGTGCTGGTCAGCTCCGGCGCCATCGCCGAGGGCATGCTGCGCCTGGGCTTTCCCAGCCGCCCGCACGACATCCACGAACTGCAAGCCTGCGCCGCCGTCGGCCAGATGGGCCTCGCGCAGATCTACGAGACGAGCTTCAAGGCGCATGGCGTCAAGACCGCGCAGGTCTTGCTGACGCACGCCGACCTGGCCGACCGCGAACGCTACCTGAACGCGCGCGCCACCCTCACGACCCTGCTGCGCCTGGGCGTGGTCCCAATCATCAACGAGAACGATACCGTCGTCACCGACGAGATCAAGTTCGGCGACAACGACACCCTCGGCGCCCTGGTCGCCAACCTGATCGAAGCCGACGCCCTCGTCATCCTTACCGACCAGCGCGGCCTGTTTTCCGCTGACCCGCGCAAGGACCCGAACGCACGCCTGATCGAGCGCGCCCAGGCCGGCGACGCCTCCCTGGAAGCGATGGCCGGCGGCGCCGGCAGCAATATCGGCAGCGGCGGCATGCTGACTAAGGTGCTGGCCGCGCGCCGCGCCGCGCGCTCGGGCGCCCACACCGTCATCGCCTGGGGCCGCGAGCCGGAAGTGCTCACGCGCCTGGCCCGGGGCGAGGCGATCGGCACCGAACTGAACGCCGCGACCACGCGCCTGACGGCGCGGCGCCAGTGGATGGTCGACCACCTGCATACGGCGGGCGAGGTCGTGCTCGACGCCGGCGCGGTCCAGAAGCTCACGCACGAGGGCAAGTCGCTGCTGCCGATCGGCGTCGTCGCGGTGAAGGGCGAGTTCGGCCGCGGCCAGGTGATCACCTGCGTCAGCGAAGCCGGCCAGCCCATCGCGCGCGGCCTGACCAGCTACACCAGCGCCGAAGTGCGCCGCATCATGCGCCATGCGTCGCACGAGATCGAAACCATCCTCGGCTACATGGAGGGACCGGAGCTGGTCCACCGCGACAACCTCGTCCTGCTCTGAAACGACCGTGACGACCATGCACCCGCGCCGCCGTGGCGCAGGTCCGGGTCGACGCCTGTCACGCCAGGGGCGCGCCGCACGGCGCGCAGGCTCGATTACACCCGCGTCAACCGTCCGCCAGCAGCGCCGGCGGCACCGGCGCAGGCGCGATCACATCGTCCGGCGCGGGCGTCTTGTCGCGGTACTCGCACAAGTCGTTGATGATGCAGTTCCAGCATTTCGGCCGGCGCGCCACGCAGGTGTAACGCCCGTGCAGGATCAGCCAGTGATGGGCGTCGTGCAGGAATTCCTTGGGCACGAACTTGAGCAGCTTGGCCTCGACCTGGTCGACGTTCTTGCCTGGTGCAATTTTCGTGCGGTTCGAAACGCGGAAGATGTGGGTGTCGACCGCCATCGTCGGCTCCCCGAAGGCGGTATTGAGGACCACGTTGGCGGTCTTGCGGCCCACGCCCGGCAGGGCTTCGAGCGCCTCCCTTGCGCGCGGGACCTCGCCGCCGTGCCGGTCGACCAGGATCTGGCAAGTGGCGATCACGTTCTTCGCCTTGGTGTTGTACAGGCCGATGGTCGAGATATAGGTTTTCAGCTCGTCGAGCCCCAGGTCGAGGATTTTCTGCGGCGTGTTGGCCACCGGGTACAGGCGGCGCGTCGCCTTGTTCACGCCGACGTCGGTCGACTGCGCCGACAATAGCACGGCGATCAGCAGTTCGAAGGGCGTCGTGTATTCCAGCTCGGTGGTCGGATGGGGGTTGGCGGCGCGCAAGCGCGTGAATATTGCTAAGCGTTTGGCCGGATTCATTCGTTCGTCTTGTGGTCGGGCGCCGGTTGTGCCGGAGTCGCGGCGCGCTGGCGCGCGCGTTCCATGGCGGCCGCGATAATGGCGCGCTTGCGCTCCTTCTCGGCCAGTTCTTCCGGCGTGTTCGTTACTTCGGCGGTGACTTCGCGCATCTTCTCGAGCGCCTTGGCGGCCAGGCGCGCATCGTTTTCTTCGCGCTCGCGCTTCAAGCGTTCGGTGCGGAAATCATGGCGCGCGCGCGCCGCGTCCGCCGCTTGCTGCGACCAGGCGGCCCAGCCGGTGGCCTCGCCCGTCACCGGCACCATGCTGATGCAGTCCACCGGGCAGGGCGCCACGCACAGGTCGCAGCCGGTGCACAGGCTCGGCAGGATGGTGTGCATCTGCTTGGCCGCGCCGATGATCGCGTCCACCGGGCAGGCCTGGATGCACAGGGTGCAGCCGATGCACAGGGCTTCGTCGATGAAGGCGACCGGACGCGGGCGCTCGACACCGTTGGCCGGGTTGATCGGGATGACCTTGCGGCCCGTGACGGCGGCCAGGCGGCGCACGCCCTCGATGCCGCCGGGCGGGCACTGGTTGATCTCGGCTTCGCCGGACGCGATGGCTTCGGCATAGGGACGGCATGCCGGATAGCCGCACTTCGTGCATTGCGTCTGCGGCAGCTGGTCTTCGATCAGGTCGGCAAGGGTCTTGGTCACGGGGCGGGTGGAGGCGAAGGCACGGGTTAAAGGCGTCATTATCCGATAAAAGAGAACACGGTGCGAAGCGCTACGGCGAGCGCGTCGCGTGCATGCGGGAGAAGCATCCATCGAACGCCGCGGTCCCCGCGGCCGGCGCGGCCGGCGCCCGCCCCGGCTCGCCGCAAACGCGGCACGCAATCTGCGCCGTAAGTGACGCATCGTACAGATGTGATCCGCCAGCGGTGGCTTAATGGGGCATGGGCCGCTCGAAGCGGTCAACGCCTACAGGAGAACATATGAACGAATGGATTATCGCCCCCTTGCTCGAACCGGACCCGACTGGCGTGGTATCGCACACGCCCGGTGGCGGCGGCGCGGGAGCGGACAGCAAGCCGGCCGAGGAAACGGCCGACGACCGCCGCCACGGCGACCGCCGCGATGGCCACGATGACGAAGCCGATCCCGACTTCGGCCGCGGCGAGGACCGGCGCGACGACGCGGTATAACAGCCGCCGCAGTCGAAACAGCGGGACAAAGAAATGCCACGACGCGTCGTGGCATTGTCGTTTGCGGCGCCGGTCTTAGCGCCGAGCCTGCGCGAGAAAAAGCCCCGGAGGCCATGAGGCCGCCGGGGCTGTCGGATGCATTGCGCCCGCTGTTGAACGATCAGCTGAACTCGCGAATGAACTCGCCGAGCTTCGGGCAGATCGTCTCGCGCCAGCGGCGGCCCGAAAAGATGCCGTAGTGGCCGGCTTTCGGCGCCACGAAGTCGCGCTTCATGTTGTCGGGAATACTGCTGCACAGGTCATGCGCGGCCTGGGTCTGGCCGGCGCCGGAGATGTCGTCGAGCTCGCCTTCGATGGTGAACAGGGCGACCGATTCGATGTCCTGCGGACGCACCGGCTTGCCGCCGACTTCCCAGGTGCCCTTCGGCAGGCGGAATTCCTGGAACACGATCTTGATGGTGTCGAGGTAGTATTCGGCCGGCATGTCGAGGACGGCATTGTATTCATCGTAGAACTGGCGGTGGCTTTCCGCCGAATCGTCGTCGCCGCGCACCAGGTGCTGGTAGAACTCGCGGTGACTCTGGGCGTGGCGGCCCGGATTCATGGCGATGAAGCCGGCATGCTGCAGGAAGCCCGGATAGACCTTGCGTCCGTAGCCTGCGTAATTGCCCGGCACCGCATAAATCACGGTGTTCTCGAACCACGAGAACGGCTTTTCGATGGCCAGGTCGTTGACGGCGGTCGGCGAGCGGCGCGGGTCGATCGGACCGCCCATCATCGTCATCGTCTTCGGCAGCTTCGGGTCCTTGTCGCTCGCCATCAGCGAGATCGCGGCCAGCACCGGCACCGTCGGCTGGCACACCGAAATGACATGCAGGTCCGGGCCCAGGGCGCGGATGAACTCCTGGACGTAATAGATGTAGTTATCGAGGTGGAAGGGGCCGTCGGACAAGGGCACCATGCGCGCATCGATCCAATCGGTGATGAAGACATCATGGTCGGGCAACAGGGCGCGCACGGTGTCGCGCAGGAGCGTCGAATGGTGGCCCGACAGCGGGGCGACCAGCAGGACGGTCGGCTGGGCCAGTCCTGCCAAGGTCGCATCCGGCAAGTCTTTTTTAAAGTGCAGCAATCTGCAGAACGGCTTGGCGACGGCCACCTGCTCCTTGATGGCCACCGTCTCGCCCTTGATGGCAACGGTGTCGATACCGAACGGCGGCTTTTCGTAGTCCTTGCCCAAGCGATACATCAGCTCGTACCCGGCCGCGATACGCTGCGAGAACGGGGTGTGGGCGAAGGGAGAAACCGGATTCGAAAACATTTTCGACGACGCATCCGCCCACTGCATCAGCGGAGTCAGGAGGGAGCGTTGCATCTCGTGCAGTTGATAAAGCATAGGAATTCCTTCAGGTGATGCGTGTTGCCCGGACGCCGGGTCCGGAGCCTTGCGCCTGGCACGTTTGCCGTGTCGGCTCCATCGCTCAGTGCGCGAAATTTAAACAGCCAATTATAGGATAACTTGCTTGACGAAAGGAATTTCCGTTCCCCTTGGAGGGTCATGCCAGCTCTGTTTTGCGCACGCTTAACGCGGTTATACACCTGATTTCGATAGGCCGTCGGTGATGCGGCGCACATAAAAACAAATGCCCCGGGGGACCGGGGCTTTGTGGTTTCGATGCGACTCGACGAATCAGTCGAAGACCGGGGTTTCGACGCCCAGGATCTTGTGCAGCTTCGGCGAGGTCGTCGTGTACTGCATATGGATCTTCTTGTCCGGGAAGATGTAGGGCGCCGCGCCGAAGGCGGCCAGGGCCGCTTCGTGGAAGCCCGACAGGATCAGCTTCTTCTTGCCCGGGTAGGTATTGATGTCGCCCACGGCGAAGATGCCCGGCACGTTGGTTTCGAACTTCTCGGTGTCGACCACTTTCAGCTGGCGGCGCTCGATGTCCAGGCCCCACTCGGCAATCGGGCCCAGCTTTGGCGACAGGCCGAAGAAGACCAGCAACATGTCGAGCGGCACACGGCGGGTGACGCCGTCGGCGCCGGTGACTTTCACTTCGGTCAGCTTGCCGTCGGTTTCGTCGAAACCGGTAACCTGGCCGATGATCAGCTGCATTTCGTATTCGTCGCACAAGGCCTTCATCTTGGCCACCGACGCCGGCGCGGCGCGGAAGTCTTCGCGGCGGTGCAGCAGCACGACCGATTCGGCCTTGCCGACGAAGTTCAGCGCCCAGTCCAGCGCGGAGTCGCCGCCGCCGCAGATGACCAGGTTCTTGCCTTCGAAAAGCGAAGGATCCTTGACCCGGTAGTGCAGCTGGGTGTTGTCGAACTTGTCGATGCCGTCGACCTTGATCGTGCGCGCCTGGAAAGAGCCGACGCCGGCCGCGATGAAGATGGTCTTGGTAATGAAGCGGGTGCCGGCCGAGGTTTCGACGTTGAAGCGGCCGTCTTCGCGGCGCTGCACGGTCGTCACTTCCTGGCCCAGGTGGAAGGTCGGCTCGAAGGGCTCGATCTGCTTGAGCAGGTTGTCGGTCAGTTCCTGGCCGGTGCACACCGGCACGGCCGGGATGTCGTAGATCGGCTTGTCGGGATACAGCTCGACGCACTGGCCGCCGACGGCGGCGAGCGAGTCGATGACGTGGGCCTTGATCTCGAGCAGGCCGAGTTCAAACACCTGGAACAGGCCAACCGGGCCCGCGCCGATGATGACGGCGTCGGCGTCGATGGCGCCGGCGAACGAACTGTTAGGGGCGATGCTGCCCGCATCATGGGTGGCACTGATAGTCATGCGCAATGGTCCTGTTGATTTTCGAAGAGAGGGGCGCTGGAGATAGGGGCGTTGGTGCATGCCCCGCTGCCGCAATGGCCGCTAGTGTGCCATGGAAGACGCGTGCTTGCTGGCGAGGGTCGAAAACCGGCCCCAGCAGGCACGAGTAAGACCCGGATCAGCGGGCCAGCTGTTCCAGCTTGTTCTTGACGTCTTTCCACTTGTCCGCGTCGGGCAGGGCCGGCTTGGTCTTGGTAATCGACGGCCAGGCGCGCGACAGGTCGGCGTTGATCTTGATGAATTGCTGCTGGTCGCCCGGCACGTCTTCCTCGGCATAGATCGCATTCACCGGGCATTCGGCCACGCACACGGCGCAGTCGATGCACTCGTCAGGGTCAATCGCGAGGAAATTCGGGCCTTCCCGGAAACAATCGACCGGGCATACATCGACGCAGTCGGTGTAACGACAGCTGATGCACGATTCGGTGACAACGTGGGTCATAACAGTCCTATCTATGGTGGGGTGCCGCGGCGTCAGGGCGCAAAACAGGGCCGCCCGCATGGCAAAGCACTGTATTTTAGGGCAATTCGAGTTTTCCTACAAATCACGCTTAGACACAATATACATAAGCAAATGTGATGAGCGACGCGCGATTTGCCCCGCTGCCGGGCTCGGGGCCGTCAGCCGAGCGTGCGCAGGTGGGCCAGCAAGGCCGGCCAGCCGGCGGCATTGAGGGCGCCGTCGTCGAGCAGCCGGACCGAATGGCAGCGTTCGCCATCCTCGACCGTGATTTCCCAGCGCGGCAGGTCGGACCCGACCGCGGACGTGGGGGCGGGGCCGAAGAAATCGGCCTGGCGCACCAGGGCTTCGAGCGCCTGCCCGTCGGGGCGGCAGGCCGTGTCGAGCTCGACGCAGCGCTCGATGCCGGCGAAGCCGCCGGCCATTTTCGCGCGGATCTTCACGAGGCGGCCGGTATCGGCCGGACGGCGCCGGCCTGCGGCTGGCCGACCGGTTCCGGCGCCGGTTCGAGCGTCAGCTCGGCGCCGGCCGGCCCGTTGCGGCCGCGTTCGGCGCACCAGCGCGCCAGCGCCTGCGCCTCGGCGTCGAGCACGCGTTCGATGTCGTAGTATTCGGCCAGGTTCATGGTGCCGCAGCAGGCGCGCCGGTCCTGCTGGGCGCCGGGCGCGTCGCAGACGACGGCCGCCAGGCGCCGGAAGGCGCAGGGGGCGGCCGCCATCGTGCCGGCCGGTTCGGCCGGTTCGGCCGGTAGCGGCGGATCCTCGCCCGCTTCCGGCGCGCCGACGACCTGGCGGACCGTGAACTGGTGCCGGATCGAATCGGCATGGCTGGCCGGTTTGCCGTCCTCGCCAGTCAGGCGCAGCATTTCGTTGACCACATCGGCATAGGTGGCGGCGATGTCGGGCGCGGCCACCAGCGCGCGCAGCACCAGGCCGCGCAGCCAGGCGGCGACCCGGTGCAGCACGGCGGCGTCGTCCTCGAACACCGGATTGCGCTCGAGCGCGAAGATGTCGGCCAGGATATCGTAGACGGCACCGGTAAACACCTGCGAGATCGCGTGGACCTGGGTGCCGGCCTCGGACAGGGTCAGGTCGTTGTCGGCATTGCGCAGGCCCGTGGTGCCGCCGAGCGCCAGGCCGAATTGCTCGGCGATGTCGGCCAGGAAGGTCTTGTCGTGCAGGCGCGCCTTGGTCTGGGCCACCACCGCCTCGCACTGGTCGAGCTGGGAAAGGGCCAGGAAGATCGCGGTCAGGTCGCCGAAGGCTTCGTGCAGGCCGCCCGTCTGCGGCGGGGCGTCGGCCAGCAGCCAGTGCGGCTTCAGCCCGTCGAGCACGGCGTGGCCGGTTTCATGCGCGACGATGTCGAAGGAGCGGCAGGTAAACACACGCTCCTTCTGGCCGGACGGGACGAAGTCACCGAACTTCAGGCAGTTCTGGCTGCGGCTGTAGAATGCATTCATCACGTTCGGCAGGCCGTGGGGGAAGATGTGCAGCGGCGCCGTGTCGATGCTGCTGTTCCATTGCCAGGGCAACGGCATCTCGGCGCCTGCCGAGGACAGCGAGCGCTGGTACATCGTCAGCGTCTGGCGTACCACGGCGAACGTATGGACGGCGTCGAATTGCGGCGTGTCGGGCATGGTCACGAAATCGCCGAAGGCATTCGGCTCGACCGGGCTGATGCCGGGGTCGCCCGAGGCGATGCGGGCGTCGCGCGGTCCGGCCAGTACCACGCCCGGCAGGAAGGCCTTGCGCGTGCCCATGTCGAGCACCGAGGGATCCTGCTTCCACATCAGCACGCGCGCGCCGAACGCGTAGGGCAGGGGCACGTTCGGATCGGGTGGCGACTCGGCGCCGCGCGGCGCGCCGGGCTGGTCGAGCAGCTGGGCCGCCTTGCGGTGCTGGCGGTAGGGCGCGCTCGGGGTGGGGATGAAGGCGACCGGGGGCTGGTCGCGCTCGAAAGCAAGGGGGTCGTCCGGCAGCAGGGCTCGTTGTTCCATGGCGCAATCCTCGTATGATTGAGATACCTCATGCGATACTCGCGCCCTCCACGGATCGGGTTTTGACTAGGATCAATTGCACAGCGGGCTGGCAAGAGGCTGATGCAACTGGCATGATGGCGGATTGTCTTGCGCGTCAGCAGAAGAGAGGGAGTACATGGCGGATATCCAGATCGTCCAGGAACACAACCTGAGCCCGGAACGGGCGCGCGCCGCGGCGCAACAAGTGGCCGACAAGGTCGCCGCCGAGTTCGGCATGCAGTGGCGCTGGGAAGGCGACGTGTTGCGTTTCGAGCGCAGCGGCGTCGAAGGCGCGCTGACACTGGGCGAACGGCGCGCGGCGCTGCAGATCCGGCTGGGAATGTTGATGAGTGCGTTTCGCCCGGCGATCGAGGCGAAGGTGACGGACAAGATGCGGCGGCTTTTCGCGGGGTAAAAACCTATCTCGGTAAGCAGTGGCGCGGCGTGGGGTCGCGCCTTGCCCGCGCTTGCCATGCATCGTCACCACTTCCTCATTCCCGCTGAAATAGGTTCTTAGCCCTTCAGCTCTTCGATCAAATCCACATACTGCTGCATCGCCTCGTCCTTCGAGGTGCCCTTCAAGGCGTCCCAGGCGTCGAACTTGGCGCGGCCGACCATGTCGGTGAAGCCTGGGCGCTCACCGGTGGCGTCGCCGCTGGAAGCCTGCTTGAACAGCGCATAGATCTTCAGCAAGGTCATGTTGTCCGGGCGTTCCGGCAGGTTCTTCGAATCGGCCTGGGCCTGGGCGAACTGGTCCTGCAAGCTCATACATACTCCTGTCTCTGGTTGCGTGAATGTGCATTGACGGTCGTGCAATGCGCGCGGCCATCTTAGCGCACGGTGCGCCGGATCAGGTGTATTGGCGGGGTATTTTAGAGGGGATGCTCGACGCGCATGGCCGATGCGGGAGGGAGGCCGCGTTCCTGGAAGCGCGGCCGTCCTTGTACCGGGGCAGGTCCTTAGACCTTGAGCAGCTCGACGTCGAAGATCAGGGTCGCGTTTGGCGGGATCACGCCGCCGGCGCCGCGGGCGCCGTAGCCCAGGCTGGCGGGAATCGTCAGACGGCGCGCGCCGCCGACCTTCATGCCTTGCACGCCTTCGTCCCAGCCCTTGATCACGTGGCCGGCGCCCAGCGGGAACTGGAACGGATCGTTACGGTCTTTGCTCGAATCGAACTTGGCGCCCGGGGTGCCGTCGTCGTTGCGCAGCCAGCCGGTGTAGTGGACGGTGACGTAGGCACCGGCTTTCGCCTCGGCGCCGTCGCCGACGACGGTGTCTTCGTATTGCAGGCCGGAATCAGTGGTGGTAGTGGACATGTTGTTCCCTCGATATCTAGTGAACGGCGATTGTAGTGCATGCCCGGTCAAACTGCCATCCGACATCCCCGTCGCCATGCTTTTCCCATGCGGCGGCCTGGCCGCCCAATCGCGTCTACAATGTCCTTTTACTATCGGGAGCCACGCAGCCATGCATCGACCTTTCCTGGATGAATTTGGGAGCCGGCCGTGAACGGCGTCGCCACCGCCTGGGCGCGCGCGCTGCGCGCCGGCTTCTCGCGCCGCATGATGCTGCTGTCGCTGGCGCCGCTGCTGCTCTCGCTACTGGCCTGGGGTGGCTTGCTGTGGGCCTTCGGCCCGGCCCTGTTCGACTGGCTCGGCGCCATGTTCCGCGAATATGGCTGGTTCCAGGCCAGCGGCACGCTGCTCTCGAACCTGGGCCTGGGCATGCTGAAGGTCGTCGTCGTGCCGCTGGTCGCGGTCCTGCTGTTGTTGCCGCTGATGATAGGATCGTCGCTGCTGTTCATGGGCATCTTCGCGATGCCCTCGATCGAGCGCTACGTCAGCCGCCAGCAGTTTCCCGCCCTGGCGCGGGAACAGGGCGGCAGCTTCGCGGGCAGCGTCTGGATGAACATCACCAGCGTGCTGGTGTTCGCGCTGCTGTGGGTCGTGACGATCCCGCTGTATGCGATCCCGCCGCTGGCCGTGCTGGTCCAGGCCGCGCTGTGGGGCTGGGTGTCCTCGCGCGTGATGAGCTATGACGCGCTCGCCGCGCATGCCAGTGCGGCCGAGCGGCGCGCCATCATGCAGGGGCATCGCTGGCCCTTGCTGGCGATCGGCATGGCCTCGGGCGTGCTGGGCGCCTTGCCGGGGCTGGCCTGGATCGGCGGCGCGGTGCTGGCCGTGGCCTTGTTTCCCTTCCTCGCGATCCTCTCGGTCTGGCTTTATCTGCTGATTTTCCTGTTCACGGGACTCTGGTTCCAGTACTACTGTCTGCAGGTGCTGGACGACATGCGCCGAGCCGCGACCAGCGCGCCGCTGGCCGCTTGAACACGCGCGAGAAACAGCGCAAACGGCCGCACAACCTGGCAATGTAGGAGGGGAATACAATGCTTGTAAGCATCAATGCTATCCCGATAACTCTGCCGTTGTTTTTTTGCGAAAAAAATCCGGGCAGGTCAAATTTGTTAGACAGGGCTTCATGCAAAACCTGTTGATGTGGTGGAATGATGACTTGGACGCCGTAACAATTCATGCGACATCCGGCGCCATAATTCGAACCACCAACGTGAACCAACGACCACCTCGATCACTCTCGAACAGACCGGCAGCAGGGATGGCGAGCAGGTTGACAGGGATTGCAGGAATTACGATTCAAACCGGTTGAGCCATCATGGAAAGTACCCGCCGTTTCAAACGGCCCCGTAACGTATTTCGCGCCTTGCGCGGCCAAGCCGGCGGCAATGCCGCGCCCGCGGTCGACGCGAGCGACCCGGCCATGCAGGACGCGTCCTTGCGCGAACCCCATCCTCACCTGTCGCTGGTGACCGAAGCGGGCGCGCCCGCGGGCACGGGTCCGGGGGACCTGTCCGGCGCCGCGCCCGAGCCCGGGCACGAAGGCGAGCCGCCCAAAGGCAGGGGCCGCGGCAAGCTCATCCTGTTCGGCCTGCTGCTGGTGGTCGTGGCCGCCGGTTCCGGCTACGCGGTCTATGAAACACGCACCTCGACCCTGCAGGCGAAAATCTTTGCCGGCATGATGAAGGACGTGCACTACCGCATGGAAAAAGGGCCGAGCGACGCGATCCGCTTCCCGGCCGAAAGTCCCTACGACGCCCGCCTCGGCTACTCGCACCTGCCGGCCTTCCTCACCCGGCTGCAGGGGCGCGATTACATGATCGAAGCGCAGGCGCGCATGTCGCCCAAGATGCTGGAACTGGCCGACCGCGGCCTGTTCGCGACCTACCGCGAAAAGACCCGTACCGGCCTCGAGATCCTCGACTGCCGCAGCCAGCCGCTGTTCGCCGCGCGCTTCCCGGAGCGCTTCTACGACCGCTTCGACGACACGCCGCAACTGCTGGTGCAAAGCCTGCTGTTCATCGAAAACCGCGAACTGCTCGACCCGGCCTACCCGAAACGCAATCCGGCCGTCGAATGGGACCGTTTCTCGAAAGCCGTGTTCGACAAGTCGCTCAGCGCCATCGGCCTCAGCGGCGGCGGGCGCGTGGCCGGCGGCTCGACCCTGGCCACCCAGATCGAAAAATACCGCCACTCGCCGGAAGGACGCACCGCCTCGCTCCAGGACAAGCTGATCCAGATGGCCTCGGCCACGCTGCGCGCCTACCAGGACGGCGAAGACACCACCGGCGCGCGGCGCCAGATCGTGCTCGACTACCTGAACACGGTGCCGCTCTCGGCCAAGCCCGGCTACGGCGAAGTCAACGGCATCGGCGACGGCATGTGGGTCTGGTACGGGCGCGATTTCAAGACCGTGAGCGAGACCCTCAAGGGCCGCATGGACACGCCGCAGGCGGTGCTGGTCTACAAGGAAGCGCTGTCGCTGATGATCGCGCAGCGCCGCCCGGCGTATTACCTCGGCGCCGGCAAGAGCGACCTCGAAATCCTGACCGACAGCCACCTGCGCGTGCTGGCGCAGTCCGGCGTGATCACGCCGCAGCTGCGCGACGCCGCGCTGGCCGCCAAGCTCAAGCCGGCGCTGGCCTCGGGCGTCGAAGCGCCGGCCGCGAACGCCTTCGTGTCGCGCAAGGCCGCGAACGCGGTACGCAACCACCTCGGCTACCTGCTGGGCGAACCGCGCCTGTACAACCTCGACCGCCTCGACATGTCGGTGGTGTCGACGCTCGACTCGGAAGCCCAGCAAGCCGTCACGGCGGCCCTGCGCCGCCTGAAGACCCCGGAAGCGGCGCAGGAAGCCGGCCTGACCGGCAAGGGTCTGCTCGGCAATGGCGACCCTTCGCAAGTGGTCTACAGCTTCACGCTGATGGAGCGCGGCGAGAACGTCAATTACCTGCGCGTGCAGACCGATAACTACGACCAGCCGCTCGACATCAACGAGCAGGCCAAGCTCGACCTCGGCTCGACCGCCAAGCTGCGCACGCTGGTGACCTACCTCGACATCGTCGACCAGCTGCACAAGCGCTATGGCGCCATGGATCCGAAGGCGTTGCGCGAAGCGCGCATCGACCCGAAAGACCGCATGAGCCAGTGGGGCATCGAATACTTCCAGGCGCTGCCGGCGAACGCCGACCGGGGCCTGGCGCCGATGCTCGCCGCCGCCATGGCGCGCAAGTATTCGGCCAATCCGGGCGAGGGCTTCTTCACCGGCGGCGGCCTGCATTACTTCGGCAACTTCAGCAAGCTCGACAACTCGAAGATCATGACGGTGCAGGAAGCGCTGCAGCAGTCGACCAACCTCGTGTTCGTGCGCATGATGCGCGACGTGGCGCGCTACTACATGTTCCAGTTGCCGGGCTCCTCGGCGGCCTTGCTGGCCGACGCCGACGACCCGCGCCGCGCCGAATACCTGGCGCGCTTCGCCGATGCCGAAGGCAAGACCTTCCTGGCGAAATTCTGGAACAAGTACAAGGGCAAGACCGGAGCCGAAGCCCAGGCGCTGCTGCTGGCCGGCGTGCGTCCGGCGGCATCGAAACTGGCCGCCGTGCACCGCACGATCGCGCCGAAGGCAACGCTGCAGGAATTTGCCGCCTTCATCGATGCCGCGCTGCCCAACGAAGTGGATCCGGAACGCATCGAGAAGATGTACCAGCAATACGCCCCGGCCAACATGTCGCTGGCCGACCGCGGCTATGTCGCCTCGACCCATCCGCTCGAATTGTGGCTGGTCGGCTACCTGCGCACCCATCCCAAAACCAGCTGGACCGAAGCCGTGAAGGCGAGCGTGCGCGAGCGCCAGGAAGTCTATTCCTGGCTGTTCAAGACGAACCGCAAGAACGCCCAGGACAAGCGCATCGCCGGCCTGCTGGAAGTCGAATCCTTCCTCAAGATCCATGCCCAGTGGAAGAAGATGGGGTATCCGTTCGACTCGCTGGTGCCTTCGTATGCGACGACGCTGGGCGCGTCCGCCGACCGTCCGGCCGCGCTGGCCGAGCTGATGGGCATCATCATCAACGGCGGCGTGCGCAAACCCGTCGAGCGCATCGATTCGATGCACTTCGCCAAGGGCACGCCCTACGAGACCCAGGTCAAGCGCGCCAAGAAGGTCGAGAGCGAAGTCGTGCTGGCGCCGGAAGTGGCGCGCGCCGTGGCCGATGCGATCCGCGGCGTGGTCTCGGACGGTACCGCCAAGCGCGTCAAGACGGCATTCGCCACCGCCGACGGCAGCGTGGTGGCGGTCGGCGGCAAGACCGGTACCGGCGACCAGCGCTTCGACGTGTATGCACGCGGCGGGCGCCTGATCGAGTCGCGCTACGTGAACCGTTCGGCGACGTTCGTCTTCAACATCGGCGAGCGTTTCTACGGTTCCATGACGGCTTACGTGCATGGTCCGCAGTCGGAAAACTACGACTTTACCAGCGCCTTGCCGTCGCAGTTGCTGGTCACGCTGGCGCCCAGCCTGATGCCGATGATCGAACCGCCGCAAGGCAGCGTGGGCGCCCAGCGCCAGTGCGTTCGTTGAAGGGCGGCATCGGGGCAGGCGAGCGCGCGCGCCGGGCCAGCCGGCGCGCCGTGTCCAGCATCCGCAATGTCAGTTTCGTCTCCCTGCGCGACCTGCTGGTCGCCGCCGGGCCGACGGTGATCCTCGTCACCGCCGCCGTGATCGCCGCCTACCTGCTGGTCGATCCGGCGCCGCCCACCCACGTGCGCCTGGCCACCGGCCAGGAAAACAGCGCCTACGAAGCCTTCGGCGTGCAATACGCGAAAGCGCTGAAGCAGGACGACATCCTGGTGTCGCTGCAGCCCAGCCTCGGTTCCCGGGACAATCTCGCACGCCTGCGCAGCGGCCAGGCCGACATCGCCTTCGTGCAGAGCGGCTCGACCGGCGAGGCGCGGGCCGGTGAACTCGGCCTGGTGTCCCTGGGCAGCCTGTTTACGGAACCGGTCTGGCTCTTCCTGCGCACGAGCATAAAAACCAGCAACCTGACCGGCCTGCGTGGCCTGCGCATCAACCTCGGGCCGGAGGGCACGGGCGTACCCAACCTGTTTCGCCAGATCCTGGCCGTGAACGGGGTCGAGCCGAACGAGCTCGTCATCAGCGAACTGGAAAACACGCCGGCGACGATGGCGCTGCTGGCCGGGAAGATCGACGGCCTGGTCTTCAGCTCGGCGCCGGAAGCGCCGCTGATCCAGATGCTGCTGCAAACGCCTGGCATCCGCCTCTTCAATTTCTCGCAGGCCGAAGCCTATACGCGGCGGCTGCCGTTCCTCACCCACGTGACACTGCCGCGCGGCATCGTCGACCTCGGGCGCGACATTCCATCCCAGGACTATCACCTGATCGCACCGACCGCGACCCTGGTGGCGCGCGAGGACTTGCATCCGGCGCTGATCGACCTGTTCGTCAAGGCCGCCACCCGGATCCACAGCGGGGCCGGGTGGTTCCAGCAGCAGGGCCAGTTCCCGTCGCCCAAGTTCAGCGAGATCCCGGTGGCGAGCGGAGCGGCGAAATACTACCGCGACGGTCCCCCCTTCCTGCAGCGCTACATGCGCTTCTGGCTGGCCAACCTGTTCGAGCGCCTCTGGGTCGTGGTGGTGGCGCTGGCCGCGCTGATCATTCCGCTGTCGAAGATCGTGCCGCCGCTGTACGTGTGGCGCGTGCGTTCGCGCGTGTACCGCTGGTACGGCGAATTGCGCGCGGTGGAGCAGGCCTGGGAGGGCGTCGGGGATGGGGAGCGCGAGAGCGTTCGCCTTGACCTGCTGCGCCGCCTCGACGAGATCGAGGAACAGGTGAACCACATCTCGATTCCGCTGGCCTATGCCGACGGCCTGTACGGATTACGCGGCCATATCAATATCGTACGCCAGCGCTTGAAGACGACGGGCCCGGCGGTGGAAGGCTCGCCGGAGTAACAATTTCTTGTGGATTGAGATGACACTGGCGGCCCTGTGTAGTTGTTCAGAGGAATTCATGACGCGTCTACCGGGCGCCGCCTGCGGCATCGGGTGTGGGGTGATGGTGCTTATAGGGAACTGATGGCGTCGATCGGGCGCGACGCCGCCCTGCCGCCCGCGCCGCCGGCCATCCCGTGCACCGGTGTTCGATTCACGCGCCGATCCAGGGCAGCCCCGCCTTGCACCAGCCGTTCACCGACTTGCGGTGCCCATCAGCATCCTTGTCGCCTTCGAACCCTTCGAGGATGTCGAAGGCGTTCTCATATCCCAGTTTCGTCGCCACCCGCGCGCTATGGCGCGAGCGCACGCCGGAGCGGCACAGGAACAGCAGGATATCGTCCTTGCCGGCCACCTGCTCGAGCTGCGCACCGAAGTGGGGATTCGGTTGCCCGCCGGGATAGGTCGCCCATTCGACCGCGAGTTGCCTGCCTTCCGGCAGCACCACCCGCCCCACCCAGTCGCGTTCGGCATGGGTGCGCACGTCGACCAGCTTGACATGGGGCGCCGCCTGCAGCAGCGTGAACGCTTCCTCGGGCGTGACCGCACCGGCATAGGGCTGGCCTTTCGCGCGTGCGCGGGCAGCCTCGAGTATCTGTTCGGTCGTTTTCATGTCGTTCCTTGTCAGGGTATGCACCACCGCGGCGCGTGCTTGCCGAAATGGTGCAGCTTGCATCAATTCGGTGCACTCCAACTATACTGCACCAATTTGGTGCAACGCAGAGTTGTCTTGCACCATAGGATATTTCCGTACTACTGAGGATTTTATGGTTAAACTCTCGGCGTTCCAAAGAACGATTGCGCATTTGTTCATACCAAACCGTCTGGCATGGTTCCTGCATATGTTCCTGCAAGCATGTCGAGGCGAGCTGACCGGTCGGAAGCGATCTCGCCTGTCTCGACACCCCACTTTTTTGTTAGGAGAAACGCATGGCAAAGACCGCCGCAGATGTGATGCAGATGGTGAAGGACAACGAAGTCAAGTTCGTGGATTTCCGCTTCGCGGATACCCGCGGTAAAGAGCAGCACGTCACCGTTCCTGTGTCGCACTTCGACCTCGACAAATTCGAGTCTGGCCACGCCTTCGACGGCTCGTCGATCGCCGGCTGGAAGGGCATCGAAGCATCGGACATGATCCTGATGCCGGACCCGTCGACCGCCAACATCGACCCGTTCATGGAAGAGACGACGATGTTCATGCAGTGCGACGTGATCGAACCGTCGGACGGCAAGGGCTACGACCGCGACCCGCGCTCGATCGCCAAGCGCGCCGAAGCCTACCTGAAGTCGACCGGCCTGGGCGACACCGCCTATTTCGGTCCGGAGCCTGAATTCTTCATCTTCGATTCGATCCGCTGGAAAGTCGACATGTCGGGCTGCTTCGTGAAGATCGATTCGGACGAAGCCTCCTGGTCGACCGATGCGAAAACCGAAGGCGGCAACAGCGGCCATCGTCCAGCGGTCAAGGGCGGCTACTTCCCGGTGCCTCCGGTCGACAGCTTCCAGGACATGCGCTCGGAAATGTGCCTGATCCTCGAATCGCTCGGCATCCCGGTCGAAGTGCACCACCACGAAGTGGCCGGCGCCGGCCAGAACGAGATCGGCACCCGCTTCTCGACCCTGGTCGAGCGCGCCGACTGGACCCAGAACCTGAAATACGTGGTCTGGAACGTTGCCCACAGCTATGGCAAGACCGCCACCTTCATGCCGAAGCCGATCAACGGCGACAACGGCTCGGGCATGCACGTGCACCAGTCGATCTGGAAAGACGGCAAGAACCTGTTCGCCGGCGACGGCTATGCCGGCCTGTCGGAAACGGCGCTGTTCTACATCGGCGGCATCATCAAGCACGCCAAGGCACTCAACGCGATCACCAACCCGGGCACGAACTCGTACAAGCGCCTGGTGCCGGGCTACGAAGCGCCGGTGAAGCTGGCCTACTCGGCCCGTAACCGCTCGGCCTCGATCCGCATTCCGCACGTCCCGAACCCGAAGGGCCGCCGCATCGAAGTGCGCTTCCCGGACCCGCTGGCCAACGTCTACCTGTGCTTCGCCGCGCTGCTGATGGCGGGCCTGGACGGCATCCAGAACAAGATCCATCCGGGCGAAGCGGCCTCGAAGGACCTGTACCACCTGCCGCCGGAAGAAGACAAGCTGATCCCGACGGTCTGCTCGTCGCTCGAAGAAGCGCTGGAAGCGCTGGACAAGGACCGCGAGTTCCTGACCCGCGGCGGCGTGTTCAGCGACAGCATGATCGACGCTTACCTCGACCTGAAGATGCAGGAAGTGCAGCGCATGCGCATGACCCCGCACCCGGTCGAGTTCGACATGTACTATTCGGCATGATAACCGTTGCGCTACGGCATCAAAAGCTGTAAGCGCAGGTAACAAACGCGGGGAAGGCCGGTGGCTTTCCCCGCGTTTTTTTATGGATGCGGTATATTCGGCTCAACTCCACCTCGCACACTTTGCAGTGCAGCTTCTACTGATGCGTATGACAACCAGTGTGACCCGGCTCGTGCTTGCTGCCGGCGTAGTCTTCAGCGGCGCGGCCCACGCGCAGACCACGGTCTACAAATGCGTCGACACGCAAGGCCGCGTCGAGTTCACCGATACCGGCAAGAAGGGCTGCAAGGCGCTCGATCTGCCCGGCTATATCCCCGCACCGCCCGAGCGCCGCGCGCCGGCGCCGGTTGCCAGCCGCCAGGGCGGCGCCGCACCCGCCGCCGCCGCCGCGTCCACGCCCAGCCCGGCGAACTTCCCGCGCGTCGACACGTCGCAGCAGCGCGTGCGCGACGACGACCGGCGCGCCATCCTGAACGACGAGCTGCGCGCCGAAGAGAAGAAGCTGGCGGACCTGCGCCAGGTCTTCAACAACGGCGAGCCCGAACGCCAGGGCAACGAGCGCAACTACGCGAAATACCAGGAGCGCGTGGCGCAAATGCGCGACGACATCAGCCGTACCGAACGCAATATCGAAGCGCTGCGGCGCGAGATCGGCAACATCCGATGAACCTGCCTGACCGCGCCATCGACGCCGGTCGCTTCGCCGGCCTCGAACTGCTGGCCTCCAGCGTGCTGCTGGTCGACTCGCGCGACCGCGTGCGCTATGCCAATCCGGCGGCCGAGAACATGCTCGACGCCTCCCTCAAATCGCTGTCGCGCCAGACCCTGGCGGCGCTGTTCTCGAACGGCGACGAACTGGCCGCCCTGTGCGAGCAGACGCGCGCGCACCAGTATTCCGACTTGCGCCAGGACCTGGCGCTCGAGCGGGGCGGGCGCGACATCCTGCACGTGCACTCGATCGCCAGCGCGCTGGACAACGGCGAAGTGCTGATCGAGTTGCGCGAAAACGTGCAGCAACTCAAGCTCGACCGCGAGGAGCGCTTCCTCGACCAGAGCCAGGCCAACAAGGAACTCATCCGCAACCTGGCGCACGAGATCAAGAATCCGCTGGGCGGCATCCGCGGCGCGGCCCAGTTGCTGGAACTGGAACTGCCGCCCCTGCATCTGAACGCGCTCAAGGAATATACGCAGGTGGTCATCAAGGAAGCGGACCGCCTGCAAACCCTGGTCGACCGCCTGCTGGCGCCGCACAGGAAGCCCCACATCGTCGGCGACGTCAACATCCATGAAGTGTGCGAGCGCGTGCGCTCGCTGGTGCTGGCCGAATTCCCGAACGGCCTGGGCATCCGGCGCGACTACGACGCCTCGATTCCGGAGTTCCGGGGCGACAAGGAACAGCTGATCCAGGCGGTGCTGAACATCGTCCACAACGCCGCCCAGGCGCTGGCGGGCCGCATCGCGGCGGGCGACGCCGAGATCGTTCTGCGCACCAGGGTGGCGCGCCAGCTCACCCTGGCCAAGGTCCGCTACGGCCTGGCATTAGACTTGCATATCATCGACAATGGACCGGGTATCGCACCCGACATCCGCGACCGTATTTTCTACCCGCTGGTGTCGGGCAGGGAGGGCGGCAGCGGCCTGGGGCTGACGCTGGCGCAAACCTTCGTGCAGCAGCACCTGGGCATGATCGAATGCGAAAGCCGGCCTGGACTGACGGATTTCCGGATCCTGCTGCCGCTGCCCTGAGCAGATGCGGCAGCTGCCGTGTTTCCGCCGTGTCCAATGTTGAATTGACTGCGGAAAGCACGACCTACATGAAACCAATCTGGATTGTCGACGACGACGCATCGATCCGCTGGGTGCTCGAAAAAGCCCTGGCGCGCGAGAATCTCGAAACGCGCAGCTTCGCCAACGCGCGCGACGCGCTGGCCGCCTTCGAGACCGAAACGCCGCAGGTACTGGTATCGGACATCCGCATGCCCGGCGAATCCGGCATCGACCTGCTGCAGGCGGTCAAGGCGCGCCATCCCGGCCTGCCGGTCATCATCATCACCGCCTTTTCCGACCTCGATTCGGCGGTCGCCTCGTTCCAGGGCGGCGCCTTCGATTACCTCGCCAAGCCCTTCGACATCGACAAGGCCGTCGCGCTGATCCGGCGCGCCCTCGAGGAAAGCCTGCGCGAGGCCAGCGTGGAAGCGGCACCCGCGGAAACGCCGGAAATCCTGGGCCTGGCGCCGGCGATGCAGGAAGTGTTCCGCGCCATCGGGCGCCTGTCGCAATCGAACGTGACGGTCCTGATCACGGGCGAATCGGGCACCGGCAAGGAGCTCGTCGCGCGCGCCCTCCACAAGCACAGTCCGCGCGCCCGGCAGCCCTTCATCGCGCTCAACACCGCCGCGATCCCGAAGGACTTGCTGGAGTCCGAACTGTTCGGCCACGAGCGCGGCGCCTTCACCGGCGCCCAGGCGATGCGGCGCGGCCGCTTCGAGCAGGCCGAGGACGGCACGCTGTTCCTCGACGAAATCGGCGACATGCCCTTCGATTTGCAGACGCGGCTCCTGCGCGTGCTTTCCGATGGCCACTTCTACCGCGTCGGCGGGCACCAGCCTGTCAAAGCGAATGTGCGCGTGATCGCGGCCACCCACCAGAACCTGGAACAGCGCGTGCGCGACGGCCTGTTCCGCGAAGACTTGTACCACCGCCTGAACGTGATCCGCCTGCGCCTGCCCAGCCTGCGCGAACGCAGCGAGGACATCCCGCTCCTGGCGCGCCACTTCCTGGTGCAGAGCGCGCACCAGCTGGGCGTCGAGCCGAAGCGCATGAGCGACGGCGCGATGCGCTTCCTGTCCGGCCTGGAGTTGCCGGGCAATGTGCGCCAGCTCGAAAACCTGTGCAACTGGATCACCGTGATGGCCCCGGGCCAGACGGTCGAGGTCAAGGACTTGCCGCGCGACCTGACCCAGGCCCCGGCCGGCGGCATGCCCGCCACGCCCTTCCCGAGCGAGGGCGGCAACGGCGCGCCGGCGCCCATGCCGGTGGCGCCCGCGCCGGAAGGCTGGATCGGCCTGCTCGAGCTGCAGGCGGCGAGCATGCTCAGCGCCGGCCAGTTCGAGGTCATGGACACGCTGGGCAAGCAATTCGAGTCGGCGCTGATCAAGACCGCGCTCAAGCACACGCACGGGCGCAAGAACGATGCGGCCATGCGCCTCGGCATCGGACGCAACACGATCACGCGCAAGATCGTGGAACTGGGTATCGACGGCGCGCGCGAAGAATAAGCGCCGCCGGGTGCGTCGGATGGGCGCGATGGTGTAAGCTCTCGCATCGTTTTCCCATCCTTTGCACCTCATGCTGATCAACTGCGTCGCCTACCAGGAAGGCAAGAAACTGTCGGATATCCCCGTCGAGGATATCAGCGAGTACCTGAAGATTCCCGGCTGCTTCGTGTGGGTCGCGTTGCGCGATCCCGAGCAGGGCGAACTGGCCACGATGCAGGAGGAATTCAGCCTGCACGAGCTGGCCGTGGAGGACGCCTCGCGCGGCCACCAGCGCCCGAAACTCGAGGAATACGGCGATTCCGTGTTCGCCGTCGTCCATACCGTCAACCTGGACGGCGACGACATGGTCTCCGGCGAGGTCGCGGTCTTCGCCGGCCCGAATTACGTGCTGTCGGTGCGGCGCGATTCGGCCCAGGGTTTTCTCGGCGTGCGGGCGCGCACCGAGCGCGATCCGCAAATGCTGAAAATGGGTTCCGGCTTCGTGCTGTATGCACTGATGGACGCCGTCGTCGACCGCTATTTCCCCATCGTCGACAAGCTCGAATCGGATCTCGAAGCGATCGAGGACCGCATCTTCGGCGGCGAGGGCGCCCAGCGCGACAACATCGAGCGCCTGTATGACCTCAAGCGCAACACGCTGGTACTGCG
The DNA here is from genome assembly GCF_042656795.1 of Massilia jejuensis. Lineage (NCBI taxonomy): Bacteria > Pseudomonadati > Pseudomonadota > Betaproteobacteria > Burkholderiales > Oxalobacteraceae > Massilia > Massilia jejuensis. The sequence goes on from NZ_JBHSMS010000006.1 coordinate 112,442, forward strand.
CCACGCGGTGATCCCGCTGATGGATGCCGTTGGCCGCCTGCATGGCGGGCGGGTGCCGGCGGTGGCCGGCCAGACCCAGGATTATTTCCGCGATGTCCACGACCACCTGCTGCGCATCTCGGGCCGCCTCGACACCATCCGCGACACCATCGCCACCGCGATCCAGGTGACGCTGTCGATGGTCGCGATCGAGGAAAACGACATCAACAAGAAGCTGGCCGCCTATGCCGCCATCTTCGCCGTGTTTACCGCTTTCGCCGGCATCTGGGGCATGAATTTCGAATTCATGCCGGAGCTGAAGTGGCGCTACGGCTATCCGATGGCCGTCTGCGTCATGATCGGCGTCTGCGGCTATCTCTACTACCGGTTCAAGAAATCCGGCTGGCTCTGAAACCGGATCAGCCGCGGTTCGCGGTGGCGGCACTCCCGGCCGTGGCCACCACGATCATCCCGATCGCCAGCCACTGTGTCGTGCTCAGGATTTCGCCCAGCACCAGGAAGCCTGCCAGCGCGCCCACGGCCGGGCCGGCGCTGACCAGGATGCCGAACACGCGCCTCGGCAGGCGCGAGAGCGCCATCATTTCCAGGGAATAGGGCAGGATGGAGGAGAGCAGGGCGACCACCAGGCCGCCGAACAGCACTTCCGGCGCGAACAGCGCGCTGCCGGCCTGCGCGATCCCGAGCGGTACCGTGCACAGGGCCGCGGCGAACATCCCCCAGGCCACCACGGGCCCGCCCTTGAGCGTCGAGACGCGCTTGCCGAACACGATGTACATGGCCCAGCAAAAGCCGGCGCCCAGCGCGGCGGCCACGCCGACCGGGTCGAGCGCGTTCGCCCCCGCCGCCGCCGGCGCGAGCAGCCACAAGCCAAAGGCGGCGCAGGCCACCCAGGCGAAGTCGCGCAGGTGGCGCGAGGAGAACACCACGACGGCCAGCGGGCCGATGACTTCGATGGCGATCGCCACCCCGATCGGTATGCGCGCGAAGGCTGCGTAGATCAGCAGATTCATCATGCCCAGCATGATGCCGTAGATGGCGACGTTGACGGCGTCGCCTTTTGCGAGCGGCGCGCGCCAGGGCCGCCAGAAGGCCAGCAGCAGGATGCTCGCCAGGCCCACGCGCACGGCCGTGATGCCGCTGCTGCCCACCAGCGGGAACAGGCCCTTGGCATAGGCCGCGCCGACATTCACCGAGATGAGCGAACCGACGATGGCCAGGAGCGGCGCAAGCCTGCCCGCCGGCGCCTGCATCAGGCTTGCAGCGCGGGCGCCGGCATGCCCATGGCCAGGGCCACCGCCTCGGCCACGCGGATGCCGTCGATGGCCGCCGACATGATGCCGCCGGCGTAGCCCGCGCCTTCGCCGGCCGGGAACAGGCCGCGCGTGTTCAGGCTTTGCAGGTCGTCGTCGCGGCGCTTGATGCGGATCGGCGAGGAGGTGCGGGTCTCGACGCCGGTCAGCACCGCGTCTTCCTTGTAGTAGCCCTTGATCTGCTTGTCGAATGCGACGAAGGCTTCGCGCATGGCGACGATCGCGTAGTGCGGCAGGGAAGGGGCGAGGTCGGTCAGGTGCACGGCCGGCTTGAAGGAGGGGATGACGGAGCCGAATTGCTTCGAGGCGACGCCGCGTACGAAGTCGCCCATCAGCTGGCCCGGCGCGTCGTAGGTGCTGCCGCCCAGGACGAAGGCGCGCGACTCGAGTTCGCGCTGGAAGGCGATGCCGGCCAGCGGGTGGCCCGGATAATCCTCGGGCGTGATGCCGACCACGATGGCGCTGTTGGCATTGCGTTCGTTACGCGAATACTGGCTCATGCCGTTGGTGACGACGCGGCCTTCCTCGGACGAGGCGGCGACCACGGTGCCGCCCGGGCACATGCAGAAGCTGTACACCGAGCGCCCGTTCGAGGCGTGGTGCACGATTTTATAATCGGCCGCGCCGAGGATCTTGTTGCCGGCGTTGGGACCGAAGCGGCAGACGTCGATCAGCGACTGCGGGTGCTCGACCCGAAAGCCGACGGAAAAGGGCTTGGCTTCCACGTACACGCCGCGCTTGTAGAGCATCTCGAAGGTGTCGCGCGCGCTGTGGCCGACCGCCATCACCAGGTGATTGGTCGGGATGTGCTCGCCGCTGGCGAGCACGACGCCGGCAACCCGCCGCACGCCGTCCGCGTCGCTGACGACGATGTCGTCGACACGCGTTTCGAACCGGATCTCGCCGCCGAGCGAGATGATCTCGGCGCGCATCTGCTCGACCATTTTCACCAGGCGGAAGGTGCCGATGTGCGGCTTGCTGACATACATGATCTCTTCCGGCGCGCCGGACTTGACGAATTCGGTGAGCACCTTGCGCCCGTAATGCTTGGGGTCCTTCACCTGGCTGTAGAGCTTGCCGTCCGAGAAGGTGCCGGCGCCGCCCTCGCCGAACTGCACGTTCGACTCGGTATCGAGCTTGCGCTTGCGCCAGAAGCCGAAGGTGTCGACGGTACGTTCGCGCACGACCTTGCCGCGCTCGAGCACCAGCGGGTTCAGCCCCATCTGGGCCAGGATCAGCGCCACGAACAGCCCGCAGGGACCGGTGCCGACCACGACCGGGCGCGGCGTGCCGGCCGGCGGACGCGCGGCGGCAACGAACTTGTAGCCGGTGTCGGGCGAGACGAGGATGTGCTGGTCGCCCTTCAGGCGCGCGAGCACCGCCGCCTCGTCCTTCACTTCGACGTCGATCGCGTAGATCAGGACGATGGCGGCCCGCTTGCGTGCGTCGTAGCTGCGCTTGAAGACGGTGAAATCGACCAGGTCGCCGACGGCGATGCCGAGCCGCTTGAGGATGGCGTCGCGCAAGGCGTGGTCGGGGTGGTCGAGAGGGAGTTTGAGTTCGTTAATTCGCAGCATGGGAAGTCCAGATGGGGCTTAGCACTGTGCCGCACTGCAGGGGGCGGCCGGCAAACGCGTATTTTAACCCGGCAAGGGTCCGCCGCCGTAGCGGGAATGCGATGCCTGGCCGGCAGCCGCCGGTTGGATACGATGGTTTATTGCAATGCAATAAATAAAGCATTTCCCAGAAACTGTTTCGGAGGGAAAAGCGCGGGAAAAACGCGCATTGGAACACGCATGCTCATGGTGCATGCGATGGCGATTGCAGTGCATTGTTACGCTGCACTGCATCAGTTTGAGGAAACGTTTTAGTTGCTCTCGCCTCAACATCGAATGGGTGTTGTTTATATGTATATTAGAAATAGTTGATCGTTGACATTAGTACTTTTGCTATGGTTTTATGTTCCGTTCAGATAACGTTTGAACGCATTCAAACGCGATGTGAGATCAATTAATCTATTGATTGATGGAAATGTAGAAGTGGAGAAAAACGCAGTTTGTAGTGATTGATAAAAAATTTCAAAAACGAGCCGATCAACCAGAGAGGCTAAAAATAGGAAATCACATGTTGAAAAAAACTGTAGTAGCACGCGCTTTGTCGATCGCGTTCAGCACTGCCGCTCTGTCCGCTGCCGTGATGGCACCGGCGGCTGCGCAATCGAACGTGGCGGGCACGCTGTATGGCAAGATCACCCCGGGCGCCGCCACGTCGGTCCAGATCCGCAACCTTGACACCAACCAGCAGCGTACCGTATCGGTCGATCCAAGCGGCTCCTTCTCGGCCTCGGCACTGTCGATCGGCCGCTACCGCGCCACGTTGCAAGGCGGCAGCATGGATGGCCAGACTTCGGACGTCGACGTGATTGCCGGCCAGGGCGTGGAAGCCGTCTTCGCTTCGGCCCAGGTCGCCACCGTCCAGGTGAGCGGCCGCCGTAGCCGCATCGACGTGAGCTCGGCTTCGAACGGCGCGACTTTCACCGCGCGCGAACTGGCACGCCTGCCGATTGCCCGCAACGTCGACGCGATCATCCAGCTGGCGCCGAACACGACCAAGAGCGACCCGACCTACATCGCCGGCGCCTCGATCGGTGGCGGCGGTCCGTCCGAGAACGCCTACTACATCAACGGTATGCCCGTTACCAATCCGCTGACCCAGCTGGGCGCATCGGAACTGCCGTTCGGCGCCGTTGCCCAGGCCGAGATCAAGACCGGCGGCTTCGGCGCCGAGTTCGGCCGTTCGGTCGGCGGCGTGATCAACATCGTCGGCAAGAGCGGTACCAATACCTGGGAAGTCGGCGGCCTGGCCTCGATCACCCCGGAAAGCTGGCGCGCCAAGGCCAAGGACCAGTACTTCGCCGATACCGGCCTGGCCAACTCGGGCGCCCTGCGTTTCCGCAACAGCGACAACAGGGTCGAGCAGAAGCAGTACGGCGTCTACGCCGGCGGCCCGCTGATCAAGGACAAGCTGTTCATGTTTGCCGCGATCGAGCAAACCAAGCAGGAAGTGCACCAGGTCGTCGGCAATGCCACCACGTCGGCGGCAACCAATGCCCGGTCCGGCTACCGCGACCGCTACACCGACACCAAGCGCTACTACACCAAGTTCGACTGGAACGTCACCGACAACCACCGCCTCGAATTCACGGCGATCGGCGACAACCCGAAGGTCGATACCGCTCTGCGCGGCTATGACTACGCGACGCGCGCGATCGGCAGCACGATCACCTCGACGACCCACGAAGAGAGCTCCGGCACCGCGGCCGCTCCGAACGGCGCCGAAATCCAGATCCTGCGCTACACCGGCAACCTGACCGACAAGCTGACCTTCACCGCCCTCGGCGGCAAGATGCAGACCCGTCACATCTACGAGCCGGGCGGCTACAACCCGAACCTGCCATCCGTGACCGCCGGTGCAGAATTCCGTGCGCCCGGCCTGAACTATGCCAGCGCGCAGAATTTCAGCGGCTCGCTGCCCTTCAACGGCTCGAAGGACGACGTCGACTTCTTCCGCGTCGATGCCGAATACAAGCTTGGCAGCCACACGATCCGCGCCGGCCTGGACAACATCAAGACGGTGTCGCTCGACGCCGGCAACATCACGGCCGGCGGCTTCTCCTGGATCTACCAGCGTACCACCAACCCGGGCGCGCCGACCAGCGTTCCCGGCGGCTCGATCCCGGCCTTCGCCGGCAACGGCCCGCTGGCTGCGCAGGGCTATTACGTCAACAAGAATACCTTCACCACCGCCTCGGACGCGTCCGCCAAGCAGAACGCCCAGTACATCGAGGACGTCTGGAAGGTCACGAAAGACCTGCAAGTCACGATCGGCCTGCGTAACGAAAGCTTTGAAAACCTCAACTCGGACGGCGTCGCCTACCTGGAGCAGAAGAACCAGCTGACCCCGCGCTTGTCGGCCGTCTGGGACGTGAACGGCGATTCGTCGTTGAAGGTCTTCGGTAGCGCCGGCCGCTATACGGTGCAGATGCCGACCATCGTCGCCATCCGCGGCGCCAACGGTTCGCTCAACACCAGCCAGTACTACAGCTACACCGGTACCGATGCGAACGGCCTGCCGACCGGCCTGACCCAGCTGACCAACCCGCTGTCGGCGAACAACGAGTTCGGCCAGGCGAAGGATCCGAAGACGGTCTCGTCGACGAACCTGGAGCCGTCGTTCCAGGACGAAATCACCCTCGGCTTCGAGCAGGCCTTCTCGCCATCGCTGAACTGGGGTGCGAAGGTCACCTACCGTAGCCTGAAGTCGACCATCGACGACTTCTGCGACGGCCGTGTGTTCCGCCGCTATGCGCTGGCCAACAACATCCCGACGATCGACGATGCAACCTGGGATCCGGAAGATCCGCACTATACCTACTTCAGCTGCGCATCGTTCAACCCGGGCGAAGACCAGAACTTCCTGATCGACTACATGCAGAACGGCCAGTACCGCGAAGTGAAGCTGACCGCGGCCCAGCTCGGTTTCGAGAAGGCCAAGCGCGTCTATGCAGCGCTCGATCTGTTCGCCGAGCACCCTTACCGCAACGGCTGGTACGGCCGCATCAACTACACGCTCAGCCGCGCCAAGGGCAATACCGAAGGCCAGACCCTGTCGGACCTGAACACCGGCCAGGCAGACGTTGCCGCCACCACGACCTGGGACTACCCGGAGATCATGCGCTACGCGGATGGCTTGCTGCCGAACGACCGCAAGCACCAGATCAAGGCCTTCGGCTTCTACGACATCACCCCGCAAATCACCATCGGCGGCAACCTGTCGATCCAGTCGGGCCGGCCGAAGGGCTGCCTGGGCGGCGATCCTGACCCGACCTCCGCGGCCGACTGGGAAGCAGTGGGCCCATCGCCTAACTATGGCGTCGAGCACTTCTGCTTCGGTACCGCAACGCCTGGGCGTACCGCGGTGCAGAACAACGTGCCGGCGCCACGCGGCACCTTGGGTCGTCTCGGCTGGAACAAGTCGCTGGACATGAACCTGGTTTACCGTCCTGTACAAGTCAAGGGCCTGGCGCTGAAGCTGGACGTGTTCAACGTGACCAACGAACAGCCGATCCTGAAGCTCAACGAGCAGTACAACTCGGGTCCAAACCGCGCAACCACCTTCGGCAGCGTCTCCTCGTATGCGGCACCACGTTCGGCCCGCGTCTCGGCCGAATACAACTACCGCTTCTGAGCGCGTGGGTCGGGACGCCGGCGGCATGCCGCCGCTGGTCCCGCAACGGCATCACAAGAAAACCGCAGGCTTGCCTGCGGTTTTTTCATGCCCAGAGCGCCGCCAGCGCCGCCAGCGCCGCCAGGCCCGCGGTCTCGGTGCGCAGCACGCGCGGGCCGAGCGAGAGGGCGAGGGCGCCGGCGTCGATCGCCGCCTGTTCCTCCCCCTCGCTGAAGCCGCCCTCGGGCCCGATCATCAGCGTCGCCGCCTGCGGTCCTGCAGCGCGCGCCCAGTCGGCCAGCGAGACCGTGGCGCGCGGCGAGAACAGGATGCGCGGCTGGCTGTCGGGCGTGGCGATGAAGCGTTCGAACTCGGCCAGCGGCGCCAGCCGCGCCAGCCGGTTGCGCCCGCATTGTTCCGACGCCGCCACGATCACTCCCTGCCAGTGCGCATGGCGCTTTTCCGCGCGCTCGCCCGACAGGCGCACCACGCTGCGCCGCGCCGCCAGCGGCTGCACCGCCGCCACACCGAGTTCAACCGCCTTTTCGACGATCCAGTCCATTTTCGAGCCCTCCGGCAAGCCCTGCGCCAGCGTGATGGGGTAGGGCAGCTCGACCTCGACCGGCTGGTGCGCTTCGACCCGCGCGGTGGCGCGCTTCTTGCCGGCCTCGAGCAGACTGGCGTGGTATTGGCCGCCGCGCCCGTCGAACAGCGTCAGCGCGTCCCCGGGCTGCATGCGCACCACGTGCAGGTGGTGCGCGACCGCTTCCGGCAGGTCGACGATGGCGCCGCCGGCGAGCGGCTGGGAACAGTAAAAACGTGGCATGGACGCTCGCACATGAATGAAAGAAAGCTCGCATTGTAAAGCGCCGACCGGCGCTGACCAATCGCATGTTCGAGCCACATCGCTTTATGCAGATGGAATAAAAAATTGCAATTGTTGTATTTGCGAAACAGTATGATCATTGTATTGACATGCATCAATGCGAAATGGTCATATCTCCTCCAGCAGAATCATTCAGGCAGAGGGCGTGGTGACGGCCGCAAGCCAGGAGACATTTTGTGTTGGGAACGGCGCGCCGGACTGCGATCCAGGACCGGCCGCGTTCATGTCGTTCAATCCGAGGAAGATATAATAATGACTAGAGAAAAGGTATTGTCGCGGTCCGTTCGTTTGATGTTTTCCGGCGCCGTGCTGGCCGGGCTGAGCGCCGGGGCCTGGGCGCAAGAACAGAAACCGGCTGTCGTCGAAGTGACCGGCACGCGCCTGACCGCGCCCGGCTTTAATTCGAACAGCCCGATTTCGTCGGTGACGGCAGAAGAGATTCGTTCTACCCAGCCGGTGGCGGTCGAGGAATTCTTCAAGTCCCTGCCGGCGGCGGTGCCGGCCATTGGCCCCGCGACGAACAACGGTACCGGCGGCGCCGCGACGATCGACCTGCGCGGCCTCGGCACCAACCGTACCCTGGTACTGGTCAACGGACGGCGCCTGGTGCCGTACAGCCTCGGCGGCACGGTCGACACCAACTCGATCCCGATGGCCCTGCTCAGCCGCGTCGACATCCTGACCGGCGGCGCCTCCGTCGTCTACGGCGCCGACGCCGTGGCCGGCGTGGCCAACTTCAACCTGCGCAAGAACTTCACCGGCGTCGACGTCACCACCTCCTACGGCGCCACCGCCGACCAGCGCGACGCCAAGCGCCGCCGCACCGACGTGACGATGGGCGCGAACCTCGATGGCGGCCGCGGCAACGTCGTGCTGAGCATCGGCAAGACCAAGGCCGATCCGCTGACCCAGGGCGAGCGCTCGTACGGCGTCACCAGCCTGAGCTCGACGACCGGCCTGCCAAGCGGTTCCGGCACCACCGTTCCGGCGGCATTCTCGACCGGCGTGCCCGCAACCGGCGGCAACGCCGCGGCCCTGGCCGGCACGTTCCAGATCGACCCGGCCAGCGGGCGCCTGGTGCAGCCGGTACAGACGTACAACTTCAACCCGCCGAATTTCTACCAGACCGGCCTGGATCGCACCCAGGCGACGGCACTGGGCAACTACAAGATCAACGACTACGTCCAGGCTTACAGCGAAATCTTCGTTACCAACAGCAAGGTCGCTTCCGCGCTGGCGCCGACTGGAACGTTCAGCAACACCTTCAACATCCCCATCGGCAACCCGTATATTCCGCAAGCCGCCCGCGAGCAGATCTGCGCGCGCCGCGGCATCCCGGCCGCCAACTGCGTGGCGGGCAACTCGACCATCGTGCCGCTGCTGGTCAACCGCCGTTTCACCGAGCTCGGTCCGCGCTATAACGACTTCGACAACAAGACGCTGCAGTACACGCTCGGCCTGAAAGGCGAGATCGCCTACGACTGGACGTACGACGCCTCGTGGACGCGCGGCACCGCTGACCAGACCCAGCAGCGCCGCAACTGGGGTTCGCTGGCCAAGGTCACGCAGGCGCTCAATGCGCTGAGCACGACTACTTGTGTCGTCAATACGAATGGCTGCGTACCGCTGAACGTATTCGGCGCCGAAGGGTCGATCACGCCGGCGCAGGCCGGGTTCATCAACAGCAGCGCCCTGCTGAACCAGAGCGTCAAGCAAGACGTGGCTGCCGTATCGTTCTCCGGCAATCTGGGCCAGGCGGTGCGCAGCCCGTTCGCGCAGGAGCCGATCAGCATGTCGCTGCTGGCCGAGCAGCGCAAGGTGTCGGCCGGCACCCAGTCCGATGCCGCTTCGCAGATCCAGAACGAAGTGCTCGGCACCGGCGCGCCGACGCCTGACCGCTCGGGCCGCTTCTCGCTGAAGGAATATGCCGTCGAAATGCTGGTGCCGCTGGCCCGCGACCTGCCCTTCATCCGCACCCTCAACATGGAACTGGGTTATCGCCAGACCGAGTTCGCGACCGCCAGCGCCAAGGACGACTATGGCAGCTGGAAGGCCGGTGGCGAGTGGGCGCCAGTGGACATGTTCCGCGTGCGCGGCATGGTGCAGAAGGCCACCCGCGCGCCGAACGTGAACGAATTGTTCGCGCCGAACGTGACCGGCTTGTCGAACCTGGCTGTCGATCCATGCCAGCTGGGCAACATCAACCAGGCCGATGCGAACCGCGCCGGCACCTTGTCGAACCTGTGCCTGCTGACGGGTGTTCCGCTGAGCAGCATCGGTAATCTGGGGGCGCCGAACGCGGGCCAGATCAATAATCTTTCTGGCGGCAACCCGGCCCTCGGACCGGAATCGGCCAAGACCAAGACCATCGGCTTCGTGATCGAGCCCTTGCCGAAGCTGGCGCTGTCGGTCGATTACTACGAGATCAAGATCACGGACGCGGTCTCGTCGCCCTCGACCACCGACATCCTGGAGCGCTGCTACAGCGCCGGCCAGAATCCGGGCTTCACGCTCAACGAGTTCTGCGGCATGGTCGGCCGTAGCGCGATCAACGGGAGTTTTGCCGGCGATGCGCGCGGCGTCGCCACGCCGCTGTCGAACCTGGGCAGGCAGCGCACCAGCGGTGTCGACCTGAACCTGTCGTACCGCCTGGCCGCCAGCAAGCTGGGTCTGGATGCACGCTATGGCAACTTCGACCTCAGCCTGGGCGCCAACCAGGTCAACAGCTACAAGTTCCAGGCCACGCCATCGTCGGTGGAGCGCGACTGCCTGGGCTACTACAGCGTTGCCTGCAACAACATCGTCTCGGCGCCGGTGTACAAGCGCAAGTTCAACCAGCGCACCAACTGGACCATGGGTGCCTGGTCGGTCGGCTACAACTGGCGCTATGTCAGCAGCGTGATCGAAGAGCCGGGCGGCGCCGTGTTCCTGCCGGAATTCTCGCGTATTCCGGCGTACCACTACGTCGACCTGAGCGCGAACTGGAACGTCAACAAGAACGTGCGCGTGAACCTGTCGGTCACCAATGCCGCCAACAAGAAGCCGCCGATCGTCGGCGGCACCATTGGCGGCACCGGCCCGAACAGCGGCAACACCTTCCCGCAAAGCTACGACGCGGTGGGCCGTTACGTGACGCTGGGCGCTTCGGTCAAGTTCTGATCGTTTAGCCTGCACTCGATGAAATGGCGGACTCCGGTCCGCCATTTTTTTTGGCGCTGTCACCGCTACGAGTAGAAATTGAACTGCTGGGCGCTAGCGAGGTCGAACTGCCATTCGACCATCGAGCGGAGTCTGACATGCAGGCAAGACGCTTCACAACATGGCTACGGCAATTAAGTACATTGACGAGGCGCCAGCGCGCGCACCTCGTGCAGGCGCTGCGGCCCTCGCTCGGGCTGGACCGGGTTTGCGAGGCGATCGACGGCGCAGCTTGCCTGCCACCGCCTTGCCCTGCTTGCAAGAGCGAACGCAGCCACCGGCACGGCCACAGCCGCGGCCTGCAGCGCTATCGCTGCCGCGCCTGCGGCAAGACCTTCACACGCCTGTCCGGAATACCCCTTTCCCGGCTGCGCCAGCGCGACAAGTGGCACTTTTTTGCCTGAACGCTTTTTATTTAGGCAGCATCCGGCTCTGGTAGAATATCGGGCTACGGCCAGCAGTACCGCCTTCGCCTTCCACTCCAGACCTACGCACTCATGACATCTATGCAAACCACCACCCTGATGGCCAACGCAATCCGCGCGCTGGCAATGGACGCCGTCCAGAAAGCCAACTCCGGCCACCCGGGCATGCCGATGGGCATGGCGGAAATCGCCGTCGCCCTGTGGGACAAGCATTACCGCCACAACCCCGCCAATCCGGGCTGGATGAACCGCGACCGTTTCCTGCTGTCGAACGGCCACGGCTCGATGCTGCACTATGCGCTCCTGCACCTGGCCGGCTACGACGTCTCGATGGACGACCTGAAGGACTTCCGCCAGTTGCACTCGAAGACCCCGGGCCACCCGGAAGTGGGCATCACGCCCGGCGTGGAAACGACCACCGGGCCGCTCGGCCAGGGCATCGCCAACTCGGTCGGCATGGCGCTGGCCGAATGGCTGCTCGCGTATGAATTCAACCGTCCCGGCTTCGAGGTGGTCGATCACTACACCTATGCCTTCCTGGGCGACGGCTGCCTGATGGAAGGCATCTCGCACGAAGTGGCCTCGCTGGCCGGCACCCTGCGCCTGAACAAGCTGATCTGGCTGTACGACGACAACGGCATCTCGATCGACGGGCGGGTCGAAGGCTGGTTCACCGACGACACCCCGGCCCGCTTCGCCGCCTACGGCTGGAACGTGATCCGGGCCGTCGACGGCCACGACGTCGCCGCTGTCTCGGCCGCGATCGCGCAGGCCAAGCAGTCGGACCGTCCGACCCTGATCTGCTGCAAGACCATCATCGGCAAGGGTGCCCCGAACCTGGAAGGCGGCGACAAGGTCCACGGCGCCCCGCTGGGCGACAAGGAAATCGCGGCCGTGCGCCAGCACCTGGTGTGGGACCCGATCCCGTTCGACATTCCGGGCGAAATCTACCAGGCCTGGGACGCGAAAGCGCGCGGCGCCGAGCTGGAAAACGCGTGGAACGCGATGTTCGCCGACTACCGCGCCCAGCACCCGCAGCTGGCAGCCGAACTCGAGCGCCGCATGCGGGGCGACTTGCCAGGTAATTTCAATGAAGTGCTGGACGCCGCCATCGCCGCCTGCGTCGACAAGAAGGAAACCATCGCCACCCGCAAGGCCTCGCAGAACGCGATCCAGGCGCTGGCGCCGAGCCTGCCGGAATTCCTGGGCGGTTCGGCCGACCTGACCGGTTCGAACCTGACCAACTGGAAGGAGATCGTACCGGTGCGTTCGGGCATCGCGGGCAACCACATCAACTACGGCGTGCGCGAATTCGGCATGGCCGCGATCCAGAACGGCGTCGCCCTGCATGGCGGCTTCATCCCGTTCGGCGCAACCTTCCTGACCTTCTCGGACTACAGCCGCAACGCGCTGCGCATGGCCTCCCTGATGAAGATCCGCTCGCTGTTCGTGTTCACCCACGATTCGATCGGCCTGGGCGAAGACGGTCCGACCCACCAGTCGGTCGAGCACGTTTCGTCGCTGCGCCTGATCCCGGGCCTGGACAACTGGCGTCCGTGCGACACGGTCGAGTCGCAAGTGGCCTGGGGCGCGGCAGTGCAGCGCCGCGACGGTCCGTCGACCCTGATCTTCTCGCGCCAGAACCTGCCGTTCATGGAGCGCGACGCGGCCCAGGTGGCCGACGTCGCCAAGGGCGGCTATGTGCTGCGCGACGCGCCCGCGCCGAAAGTCATCCTGATCGCCACCGGTTCGGAAGTCGAACTGGCGGTCAAGGCCTTCGATGCGCTGGCGGGCGAGGGCATCGCCGCCCGCGTGGTGTCGATGCCGTCGACCGACGTGTTCGACCGCCAGAAGGCAGACTACAAGGCAAGTGTCCTGACCCGCGGCGTTCCACGTGTTGCCATCGAAGCCGGCGTGACCGACTTCTGGTACAAATACGTTGGACTGGAAGGCGCGGTGGTCGGCATCGACACCTTCGGCGAGTCGGCGCCGGCGCCGGTGCTGTTCAAGCATTTCGGCTTCACCGTCGAGAACGTCGTGGCCAAGGCCAAGGCAGTCATCGCTGGATAAGCATATATAAGAGTAAAAGGTCGCGGGAGAAGCGCAGCTCTCCCGCCTGCTAACGGTTTTTTTTAATCAGGAGCACAAAGTATGACCATCAAGGTTGCCATCAACGGCTATGGCCGTATCGGCCGCAACATCCTGCGCGCTTTCTACGAAGGCGGCAAACAGCAGGATATCCAGATCGTCGCGATCAACGACCTCGGCAATGCCGAATCGAACGCCCACCTGACCCGCTACGACACGGCGCACGGCAAGTTCCCGGGTACCGTCACGGTCGAAGGCGACAACATGATCGTCAACGGCGACAAGATCCGCGTGTTCGCGCAGCGTAACCCTGCCGAAATCCCATGGGGCGAACTCGGCGTGGACGTCGTGCTGGAATGCACCGGCTTCTTCACCACCAAGGAAAAGGCCTCGGCCCACCTGAAGGGCGGCGCCAAGAAGGTCATCATCTCCGCGCCGGGCGGCAAGGACGTCGACGCCACCATCGTCTTCGGCGTCAACCAGGACGTGCTCAAGAGCACCGACACGGTCATCTCGAACGCGTCCTGCACCACCAACTGCCTGGCTCCGCTGGTCAAGCCGCTGAACGACGCCATCGGCCTGGAAACCGGCCTGATGACCACCGTCCACGCCTATACCAACGACCAGGTGCTGTCGGACGTGATGCACGAAGACCTGCGCCGCGCCCGTTCGGCCACGATGAGCATGATCCCGACCAAGACCGGCGCCGCCGCCGCGGTCGGCCTGGTGCTGCCCGAACTGAATGGCAAGCTGGACGGCTTCGCGATCCGCGTGCCGACCATCAACGTCTCGCTGGTCGACCTGTCCTTCATCGCCAAGCGCGACACCACGGTGGACGAAGTCAATGCCATCCTGAAGACCGCCTCGGAAGGCGCCCTGAAAGGCATCCTGACTTACCAGACCGAGCCGCTGGTATCGATCGACTTCAACCACAACCCGGCTTCGTCGAACTTCGATTCGACCCTGACCAAGGTCTCGGGCCGCCTGGTGAAGGTTTCGTCGTGGTATGACAACGAGTGGGGCTTCTCGAACCGCATGCTCGATACCACCGTTGCCCTGATGAACGCCAAGTAAGCCGCGTCACGCACAAACGCCCTGCCGGGCGTCACGGGATGGCCGTTTCGCCCTGCAAGCCTGGTACTTGCAGTGACGAGGCGGCCATCTTTTTTTTCGTCCACGGCGGGGCAGGCCTCAGGCTTTCGGCCAGGGCGTCAGGATCTCGGCGCCGTGCGCGGTCACCGCGATCATGTGTTCCCATTGGGCCGAGAGCGAGCCGTCGCGCGTGACCACGGTCCAGCCGTCCTCGAGCTGGGCCACTTCGTCGTCGCCGGCATTGATCATCGGTTCGACCGTGAAGGTCATGCCTTCCTTGAGGAGCAGGCCGGTGTTGGCGCGGCCGTAGTGCAGCACCTGCGGGTCTTCGTGGTAGACGCGGCCGATGCCGTGGCCGCAATAGTCGCGCACCACCGAATAGCCGGCGCTCTCGGCCAGCTTCTGGATCGCGTGGCCGACGTCGCCCAGGCGCGCGCCCGGCCGCACGGCGCGGATGCCGGCCATCATGCACTCGAACGTGGTGTCGACCAGGCGCTTCGCTTCCGGGCTCGGGGTGCCGGCGTAGTACATGCGGCTGGTGTCGCCGTGCCAGCCTTCCTTGATGACGGTGACGTCGATGTTGACGATGTCGCCGTCCTTCAAGATCTCTTTTTCGCTCGGGATGCCGTGGCAGACCACGCCGTTGACGGAGGTGCACAGGGTCTTCGGGAAGCCGTGGTAGCCGACGTTGGCCGGCGTGGCCTTCTGCACCTTGCGGATGTATTCGTTGCAGCGGCGGTCGAGTTCCTCGGTGGAGACGCCGGGGACGACGTATTCCGAGATCATTTCCAGCACTTCCGCGGCCATGCGGCCGGCCACGCGCATCTTCGCGATGTCCCTGTCGTTCTTGAGTTTGATTGCCATGGTTGGTTCGATTGGTGCGCCGAGTGCGCGAAGGCGCAATGATACCCGAGCGCTTCCCGGCGCAGGGGCGCCTGCCCGGAAATGAAAAGGCCCGCAGGCATGCCTGCGGGCCGTCGTGCAAGGCTATTTTAGCCGCGCAGCGCGTGGGCCGCCTGCTCGAGATCGGCCGGCGTGAAGTTTTCGGCGGTGCTGATCAGCTCGACCACGTGGCGCGTGGCAATGCGTTCGGCCGGCGTCAGGTGCGGATTCCAGCAATCCATCAGCAGGATGACGCGCGGCTGGTCGGAGCGGTTCCAGGCCTCATGCTCGAAGGTATCGTCGAACATCATCGGTGCGCCTTCGCGCCACGCGTGTTCGCCGCCGCCGCGCACATTCAGGGCGCAGCCCGGCGGCACCAGAAGCGGCAGGTGCATCACCAGCCGGGTGTTGGTGGCGCCATGGTGCGGCATGATGTCGGTACCGGGCTGCAGCACCGAGAAGCAGACTTCCGGGGCCTGGCCGGCAACCTCGCACAGCTCGATGCTGTCGAGCAGCCCGGACGTCACCGGGCAGCGCGCGTGGTTTTCAGCGTAGCGCCGCCCATGGCGGAAGAAGAAGAACGCATCCCACGAGGGTTTGCTGCCGGCGCCGCCGAGGTAGCCGTCGCGGCTCTGGCCCGGCGCGAACTGGAGGAATTGTTCGATGCCGGCGTCGGCCTCGAGTACCGCCAGCGCCTCGGCGCGGATGGCGTCGAAGGAGCCCACCAGGCGCGCCGTCCACGGGTGCAGGAACGGATCGTGGTAGGGACCCTGGGGCAGGCCCGGGAAGTACAGGAACTTCGGCTTCTGGTGCACGCTTGCCGGAGCATCCTGGCGCGCGCCGAGGTAGACTGCGAGCGCGTGTTCGAGGCGTGCCATCTCGGCGGCGCCGAACTGCGCGCGCATGCGCTCGAAGCCCGCGATCACCGGCGCATACAGCTGCGCGTTGACCTGGGCGATGATGTGCTGGATGACAGGACGGAAGGCGGGCGGCGTACTGGCCATGCCGGTCAGCTGGCCGGCCGCCTGGCCCAGGCGCAGGCCCTGCGACCAGGCGCGCAAGGCCAGTTCATGCCGGCCCGCGCTGTCGAATGCCTGGCCCAGCAGCAGCCAGCCCACGTACTGTTTGGGTTGACGGGCCAGCAGCGCGGCCAGGGTATCGACTGCATCGAGCTGCTCGCCGCCGGCCAGCTGCAACTGGGCGCGCTGCAAGGCGACCGCGGCCACGCCGGGCGCGTGGCGCGCGGCGGCGTCGACGCATCCGCGCGCGCGCGCGCCGTCGCCACGCCCGGCCGCCAGTTCGGACAGCAGCAGCCAGGCTTCTGCGCAATCCGGCGCCGCCTCGACCAGGGCGCGCAGTTCAAGCTCGGCCGACAAGACGTTCTTGTCGGCCAGGTGCTGGTGCGCCCGCGCCAGGGCGGCGCGCACCGTTGCGTCGGTGACGGGAGCGGAGCGTGCGTTCACTTGCCGGCCTTGATCGCAGTTTCGTCGTCTTCACGGAATCGGCGCTGGCCGCATTCGGTGGTCCACTTGCGGCGCGATGCGAGCAGGGCCTTTTCGTCGGCGGCCAGCGCTTCGCTCTTCTTGTTCCAGGCGGCTTTGCTGCCGCTGCCCTGGGCCAGTTGCGCGTTCGCTTCCTTGACCGCGCCCTCGTAGGCGGCGATCGCGCTGTCGCGCTCGGCCACGAGCCTGGCTTCGGTGGTCTTGAGCTCGGCCTGTTCCTGCTTGAGTACGGCGCGGCGGCGGTCGGCGTTGCGCATGTCCTTCGAGCGCGCTTCGAATTCGGTCATGCGCGCATTCCAGTCCTCGACCGTCTTGCCGTAGGCGGCGTAGGCGGCGTCGGCCTGCTTCACCGCATTGAGTTTCTCGTCAACCAGCGCACGCGCGTCCGCGCCCGGCGCCGGCGCGCTGGCCAGCGCCTCGCGTTCCTTGTCGAGCTCGGCCTGGCGGCGCCCGATCGCGGCGGTGCCGGCGTCGTTGCTTTCGTTGAGGGCCATGCAGGCGCGCAGTTCGTCGCGCGTCAGCAAACGGTCGCCTTTGCCGCGGCGCTTGGCGTCGTCGTTGACCGGCCCGGACTTGACTGCGGCACCCTTGCCGGGCGCCTGGCCGGCGGACTGGCCGGCGGCGTGGACGGCGCCGAGCGGCAGGGCGCAGGCGAGAACGAGAGAGGCGAGGCGGGACAGGTGGATGTTCATGTATTTCCTTTTGCTAGAGAAAGGCGGCGCACCCTCGTAAGGCGCGCCGCCCGTAAAACGTTATTCTATTTCAGGTTCTTCGCGAGGAAGGTTTCGACACGACGCCAGAAGTCGAGCTGGTTCTTCATGAGGACCCAGCCGTGGCCTTCGCCCTCGTATTCCACCCATTCGACGTTCTGGTTGCCGCTCTTGGCCAAGGCTTCGCGCAGCCTGGTACCGTGCGGCAGCGGCACGCGACGATCGAGTTCGCCATAGGCCATCAGCACCGGCTGCTTGATGCGGGCCGCCTGCAGCAATGGCGAGGTCGCGCGGAACTGCTCGGCATCGCGGCGCTGGTGGCCGATCATCGTCGGCATGCCGTAGCGCATCCACTTGCTGCCCATGAAGTCGCTCCAGCCGATGTCGTACATCAGGCCGATGTCGGTGACGCCGACCCAGTTGATGCCTGCGCGGTAGAGCGCCGGTTCCTTGACCAGGCCCATCATGGCGGCATAACCGCCGTAGCTGGCGCCGGCGATCGCGATGCGTTTCGGATCGGCCAGGCCTTGTGCGATGGCCCAGTGGGTGGCGTCGGTCACGTCGTCCTGCATCGCCAGGCCCCACTGGCGCCAGCCGGCGCGAAACAGGGTGTCGCCGTAGCCCTGGCTGCCGCGGAACTCGGGCTGCAGCACCAGGTAGCCGCGCGAAGCGAGGAACTGGCTATCGGTCGCGAAGCCCCATTCTTCGCCGCGCACGTTGGGACCGCCGTGCACCAGCACCACGGCCGGCCACGGACCCTTGCCCTGCGGACGCGTGACCAGCAGCGGGACGTCGATGCCGTCGCGCGCCTTGACGCGGACGAAATCCTGCTCGGCCATCTTTGCCGCATCGAGCCAGGGCCGGCTCGAGGCCACCAGCCGCAGCTTGCGCGTGGCGCGCTCGTACAGGAAATACACCGGACTCTGGCGGTCCGAATAGGAAGTGACGACATGATGGCGGGCGCTGCTGCACGAGGGCGCGCAGCTGAACACGTTGATGGTGCCGTCGAGCTGCTTGTCGATCGCTTCCTGGTCGGCGCGCAGGGCCGGGTCGAACCAGACCGTGCCCTTGGCATCCGACGTGTAGAGCACGCCCGAGGTCTTGCGGCTGGCGGCGTCGAACAGGACGGTGCCGTCGAAATCGAAGCCCTTCAAGGTCAACAGCGGTTCGGCCGGCAATGCGGCATCCTGTGGCGCCATCCGGAACAGCGCGCTGGTCTTCGCATGACCGCTGGCCGGGTCGATTGCGACGACGAGCAGCTTGCCCTCGAAGTCGACCGCCACCGGTGTATAGCTGCCGGGCGCCGGGTCGATCCTGTCGGAACTGGCCAGCTTGACCCAGGCATTGCTGGCCGGATTGCGCCAGTACACCATTTCCTCGGTCATGCGGCTGCTGGCGATCGCCACGCGCGGCTGGCCGCTCTGGTCGAGCAGCCAGGTGTGCACGCCGTCAGGCGCGCCGACCGGCGTGATGTTGCGCATCTCGCGCGTTTTCGTGTTCAGTCTTAACAGCTTGCTGTCGAGCGGCGCATCGTCGCTGATCCATTCGTAATGCTGGACGAAGACATCGTCGCTGCCGTCGTCGGCCGCTCGCACGAAGAGGTAGCGGTCGCCTTGCAGGACGCCGCGCTTGGTGTTGTTGGGGCGGTCCTCGCGCTTGCGGTCGATCAGCTTGGCGTAACCGCTGCCGTCGGCATTCACGGCGAACAGGCCACGGTCGAGCTGATCGCCGGCCGGCGACTGGCTGTCGGTGGCGTCGAACCAGAGGCGGTCCTTGTTGATCCAGCCGAAACGATCGATGTCGGCGTCGCCGAAGTGTGCAATGCCGGTGAAAGCGGTCGGGGTGGCGGTGTCGGCCACGGCCAGCGTCATGCGGCCGTCGGCGGCCGGGATCAGCAGCGCGATCTTGTCGCCCGATGGGGACAGGCGCGGCGTGACGGCGGTGGCGGGGCGGAAGAAATCCTGGAGCGGTATCGGCGTGGCGGCGGCCGGCAGGCCGGCCGCGATCGCGAGAGCGGCGCCGGCGGCGCGCGCAGCCAACTGGAAACTACGTGGAATGAACATGGCGGGCCTCGGAAATGGCATCGGGGGGGCGGCATTAAAAAAGCCGCAGCGGAAATTCCGCTGCGGCTTATTAAGTCAGGGACAGTCCTGCTAGTCCCTGCTGTTCGTCAAACTTGCGTCTTAGAACTTTTGTTCCAGGCGGAAATATGCCTGGCGACCGTACGCATCGTACAGGTCATAGTTGAACGGCTTGCTGTCGTCGCTGACCAGGGTCGGCAATTTATCGCCGATGTTGACGGCGCCGATGCTGATCTTGAAGCCTTTGAGCATCGCTGGAGCGTAGCTCAGCTGGACGTCGTGCGTGACATAGCTGCCGACGCGCAGGTCTTCGTCCTTCTTGCCGTTCTTGCCGATCATGTTGATGTTGTACGCCAGATCCAGGCCCGACATGCCGAACGCGGTGACAGCCCAGGTGTTGTTCAGCTGGGCGCGGTTCCTCGGTTGACCGAAGTCGCCGTTGAAGTCGACGCCATTGGTTTCCGCTTTCAGCATGTGCGACACGGTCAGGTCGTGACGGAAACGGCCCAGCGTGGCGTAGCGGTGGCTGAAGACGGCCGACGCATCGATACCGGCGTATTTCAGGATACCCTCGTTGGTCGTGCCGGAAACGACCTGCACGATGGCGCCGGTGGCTGGATCGCGGCGTACTGCCAGGCCGGACGGCACTGGACGGGTATCCGTGCCGTTATCCCGGTTGACCAGGGTCTGGGCGTCGATGAACGACAGCACGTCGGTGATCTCGGTGTTCCAGTAGTCGGCCTTCAGGGTCAGCGCCTGGTTCACGTCCCATGCGCCGCCGAAGCTGTACTGCTTCGATTTTTCCGACGTCAGGGTCGGGTTGGCGATGCGCAGGCCGTTGATCTGGATCGCCTCGGTCAGGCACTGGGCCGGCGTGTAGCTGCCGTCGGCGGCGCAGGTGCGCGGATCGATCACCGGGTCAGCCGAGAACGAAGGCTTCGAGGTGATCAGCGGCAGCGACGGCGCGGCGAAACCGCGGCCGACCGATGCGCGCAGGGTGACGGCGCGGGTCGGAGCCCAGCGGACCGATGCCTTCGGCGAGAAATCGCTGCCGTAGTCCGAGTATTTCTCGTAACGGGCGGCGATGTTACCTTCGACGGTCTTGGTGAACGGCAGGGTCCATTCAGCCGAGACGGCGTCGACTTCGCGGTCGCCCGATGCCGAGTTGCCCGAGCTGCCCAGCACTTCGCCGGCTTCGCTCAGCGAGTCGTAGATGTCGGCGTAGACTTCCTTGCGGTGCTCGGCGCCCACATACAGGGCCGAGGTGCCGCCAGCCATCGCGAACAGGTCGTGGGTCGCGGTCGCGTAGATTTCCGACTGCGCGAACTTCGAGTCACGGCCGGTGGTGGTGGTGATTCCGCGGAGCACCGTCTCGGTGTTCAGGAACGGATTGACGATGTTGTAGCTGCCGTTGTTGATGGCGGTCGTGGCCAGGCCCTTGACCACGAAGCCGCGGCCGGTTTCAACGAGCTTGGAGACGGTGCGGCGCACGCCGACGTCGATGTCGAAGCCCTTGACCGTGCCCTTGATGCCGGCCGAGATGTCGGTCAGGTTGCCGTCGGTGCTGGTATCGCGGTTGCCGGCGGCGGCGAAGCGGTGCGCCAGGAACACGTCGTTGTTCGGGGTGCGCGACAGGTTGTTCGGGCTGCCGGCCTTGACCAGGATATTGTCCGGCACGGGCGCGAAACGGCCGAAGCTGGTGTTGTTGGTGTTCGACGCGGCCATGTAGGCCGTGAAGTCCGGCGAAATGTTGTACTCGGCGCGTGCGAAGACCGACTTGGTCGCGGTTGCGGCTTCGTCAGCTGCGACGAGGTTGAAGTCGTAGCGGCAACGGCCGTTGGCGGCCAGGTAGAAACCCTTGTCCGGGAAATCGCAGGTGCCGGCATTGCCCAGGAAGGTGGTGCCGCGGAACAGGCCGCCGGCGCCGTCGTCGAGCGCCGGGTAGAACGAGTTCGAGAACGACGACGCGCCCTTGGCCGCGCCCCATGGGTAGTCGCGCACGAAGATGATGTCGCGCGAGGTGCGCGAGGCGCCGGCGATGAAGCGGCCCTTGTCCGAGGTCAGGCCGAACAGTGCCGACGCTTCGTCGCGGTCGCCGCCCTTGATCGATGGATTGGTCTTGCCGACCGAGACGTACACGCCGTCGAAGTCCTTGCGCAGGATGATGTTGATGACACCACCGATGGCTTCCGAACCGTAGATCGCCGAAGCGCCGTCGGTCAGGATTTCGATGCGCTCGACGGCTGCCATCGGGATCGAGTTCATGTCGGCCGCATCGCCGACGTTTGGTGCCTTGGCGACGCGACGGCCGTCCACCAGCACCAGGGTACGCGAGCTGCCCAGGCCGCGCAGGTTGGCGCCGGAGAAGGACTGTGCCGACGAACCCGACTGTGGACGGAACTGACCGGTGGTCGAGAACGTCGAAGTACGGATGAATTCAGCGATCGTGACCGAGCCGCTGTCTTCCAGCTGGGCACGGGTGACGACGGTGACCGGCAGGGCGCCTTCAGCGGCAGCACGCTTGATGCGCGAACCGGTCACTTCGACTTTTTGCATGGAATCGGCGACGACCGGGGTCTCGGTGGTCTGTGCGAAAGCCGACATCGCGCTCACAGCCAGGGTAACGGCCGCGGCGATTTTGGTACGTTGATACATGAACTCTCCAATGGAAAAGATTGTCTGTGTGTCGTCTGCTGCGTATTCCGGGTTATCCCGGATGATCAACGCGCCACAGGGTAGTTGTGCCTTGCATAAAAACATACAGGTTCGCTGAATAAAATCTCTGTGTTCTGCGAGACTTGCACATCAGACACTTTCATTCGTCAGGTGTCAATCTAACGATGTGTAAAGACGTTGCAGAAACCACACAATTGAACAAACAAAATAATTGTTGCGGCGCAATATGAAAACATGGGCGAGTCGCATGGGCGGCTATGCGCGGCGCATGTGCAAGCGCATCATTCCCGGCTGCGCGCGCGCGGGAGGTCATTGAAATAAACTTGTCCACAGTGCGGTGACGCTTGCCCGCTGCGCTTGCAGTTGCGCTGGCAGCACCCTGGCCAGTTCCATGCCCTGCAGGCGCAGCTGGTGCTGCAGCTTGCGCATGGCGCGGTAGGCGTCGGCGCTGGCGGCGGCCAGCGCCGGATCGATCAGTCCCAGGTCGGCGCTCAGCCGCAGCAAGGCGATGTTGCCGACATTGGCCGTCAGTTGCGGATGTTGCGCCGCATGGCGCAGCACCAGGTACTGGACGATGAACTCGATGTCGATCATGCCGCCCGCGTCCTGCTTCAGGTCGAACAGCGCGCTGCGGTTCGGCATCGCTTCGTGCATGCGCTGGCGCATCTTGAGCACTTCGGCTTTCAACTCGGCATCCTGGGCGCTGCGGTCGCGCCGCAGCACCGCTTCGCGGATTTCCTCGAAGCGCTTGCCGATGGCCTCGTCGCCGGCGCAAAAACGCGCCCGCGTCAGGGCCTGGTGTTCCCAGACCCAGGCCGCATTGTGCTGGTAGCGCTCGAAGGCGGCCAGCGAGCTGACCAGCATGCCGCTGGCGCCGTCCGGGCGCAGGGCGGTGTCGATGTCGAACAGGATGCCGGCCGGCGTGTGCGCCGTCATCCAGGTGATGAAGCGCTGGCCCAGCTTCGCATAGTTCGACGGCGCCATGTCGTCGTCGTCGTCGAACAGGAAGATCACGTCGAGGTCGGACACGTAGCCGAGTTCCTTGCCGCCCAGCTTGCCGTAGGCGATGACGGCGAAGCGCGGGTCCTCGCGGTGGCGCGTGGCGACCGTTTTCCAGGCCCAGCGCACGGTGGCGGCCACGACCACGTCGGCAAGCGCCGACAGATGGTCGGCCAGGCGCTCGACCGACAGGTCGCCGGCCAGGTCCAGGGCAAGCAGCCGGAACAGCTGGGCATGGTGGGTGTCGCGCAGGATGTCGAGCTGGCGCTCGGTGTCGCCCGCGGCTTCCCCCAGCTTAACGTCGAGGCTGGCGCACAAGTGCCCCGGCTCGTCGATGCCGCCGCGGTCGTCGAGCAGCTCGTCGAGCAGGATCGGGTGCTGCGTGAGGAACGTGGCGGCCCAGCCGCTGGCGTGCATCATGCGGATCACGCGCTCGAGCGTGTGCGGATATTCCGACAGCAGCGACAGGTAGGCCGAGCGGCGCGCGATGGCTTCCAGGAAATCGAGCAGGCGCCCGAGGGTGGCGCCATGGCTGCCGACGCCGGCGTCGGCCACCACCGTCGCCACCAGCGGCAGCGCCATGTTGACCAGGGCGAGCAGGCGCACGCGGCTCGCATCGGGCAGGCTCTGCAGGCGCGGCGCGGCCCAGGTCGCGGCCAGGCGGCGCGCCCCGCCGGCCGGGTCTTCGAAGCCGAGCGCGCTCAGATGGGCCTCGATCGCGGCGATGCTCTCGGGATCGGCCGTGATCGTCTCCAGTTCGGCGCGTTCCTCGCCGGCGGGAACGCCCTTGTCGGCGAACATGTCGTCGAATTGCGCGGCGACGAAGGCGCGCTGCTCGTCCAGGCGGGCAAGCAGGGTCGCGACGTCGGGCAGGCCCATCATTTGCGCGACGACCAGGCGGTCGGCGTCGTTGGCCGGCAGGGTGTGGGTCTGGGCGTCTTCCAGGTATTGCAGGCGGTGTTCCAGGTTGCGCAGGAAGGTGTAGGCGGCCAGCAGGCGTTCGACGGTCTCGGGCGTCATCAGCGCGCGCTCGGCCACCAGGCGCAGGGTCTGGCGCGTGGAACGCTCGCGCAGGGCCGGGTCGCGCCCGCCTCGGATCAGCTGGAACACCTGGGCCAGGAATTCGATTTCGCGGATGCCGCCGCGGCCGAGCTTGACGTTGTTGCTGCGGTCCGGATGCAGGCGCTCCTGGCGTTTCACCTCGGCGCGGATCTGGGCGTGCATGTTGCGGATCGCGTCGATGACGCCGAAGTCGAGATAACGGCGGAACACGAAGGGGCGCACGATCGCTTCCAGCGCCGCGATGTCCTCCTCGGTACCGGTGACGGCGCGCGCCTTGACCCAGGCATAGCGTTCCCATTCGCGGCCTTGCACGATCAAATACTCCTCGACCATGTTCAGGCTGGCCGCGAGCGGCCCGGAATTGCCGTTTGGGCGTAGCGCCATGTCGACCCGGAAAGTAAAACCGTCCTCGATGACTTCCGACAGGGCGCCGATCAGGCGCCGCCCCAGGCGCACGAAGAATTCGTGGTTCGACAGCTCGCGCTGGCCCGGGCCGGCGGCCGTTTCGCCGTCTTCCGGGTAGACGAAAATAAGGTCGATGTCCGACGACACGTTCAGTTCGCCGCCGCCTCCCTTGCCCATCGCCAGCACCATCATTTCCTGCGGGCGGCCGGACTCGGCGCCCATCGGCATGCCGTGGGCGGCGACCAGTTCGGCCATCAGGTCGGCCAGGTGGGTACGGATCGCGAAATCGGCCAGGCCCGTCATGGCGCTGACGACCTCGTTCAAGTCGGAGCGGCCTTCGAGCTCGCGCCGGATCAGGGTCGCCAGCAGCAGATTGCGCAGGCGCCGCATGGCGCGCGGCAAGGGGATGCCCGCAGCCAACTCGTGTTCCAACAAGGCGCCGAAATCCGGGCAAGCCAGCGATAATTGGGCCAGCTGTTCGACGCGCTCCGCACGGCCGGGGGCGGCGGCGATCCAGCGTTGGTAAAAGCGTGAGGCGCAGGCAGGGGAAGCATCGGTCATCGGGTGGTCCGGCACGAGAGTAAAGCGTTCCGACAGGCAGCTTGCGGTAGAATTGCGCGCCGTGCTGCCCCGGTCGGCACGATGGTAAGGTAGACGCCGCAATACTAGCAAGCGCTCTTATTTTAAAGAAATATATAAGAAATATATTAACGTAACGGCGAGCCTTTTATTAGCACCCTGATGAATCCGGAACCACAGGCGCCCGCGGCGCCCGTGCCGCTGGCTGAACGCTGGCGGCGGATGCGTGCCGCCTACCGCTATGCCAACCTGGCGTCGCATCATGTGCTCGGTTTCCTCGTCAAGCTGGCGCTACTCGTCTATTTCGGGCTCGGTATCCTGTTCCTGGCGCTGCGCTACGCCATCCTCCCCAACATCGACCTGTACAAGGACGACATCGAGCGCGCCGCCGGCCGCGCGCTCGGCAACGAGGTCGCCATTGCCCGTATCTACGCCACCTGGAGCGGCCTGCATCCGGCCTTGTTCCTGGGCGACGTCACGCTGACCGACAAAGCCGGACGCCAGGTGCTGGCGCTGCCCTCGGTCGCGGCCACCTTTTCCTGGTGGAGCGTGTTCGCGGGCGAACCGCGCTTCGAGACGATCGAGCTGATCCGGCCCCAGCTGGACGTGCGGCGCGGCGCCGACGGTGTCATCGAGGTCGCCGGCATGCGCATCGACCCGCGGCAGGAGCAGGGCGGCAGCGGCGGCGACTGGGTGTTTCGCCAGCGCCAGATTCTCATCCGCGAAGGCCGGATCGACTGGACCGACGCCCGGCGCGCCGCGCCGCTCTTGCGCCTGCGCGACGTCGGACTGGTATTGCAGAACCACTGGACCACGCACCGGCTGGCCCTGACGGCGACGCCGCCGAGCGAACTGGCGCGCCCGCTGGACGTGCGCGCCCGCTTCACCCATCCGCGCTTCGGCGGGCGCGCATCCGACATCGCGCGCTGGAAGGGCGAGCTCTACGCCGACCTGCGCGAAGCCGACCTGGCCGCCTGGCGCCAGTACCTCGATTACCCCTTCGCCCTGTCCCAGGGCCGCGGCTCGCTGCGCGCCTGGATGACGCTCGACAAGGCGCGCCTGGCCGGCTTCACCGCCGACCTGGCCCTGGCCGGCGTGGCCGCGCGCATCAAACCCGACTTGCCGCCGCTGAGGCTGGCGCGTGTCTCGGGACGCCTGTCGGCGCGCGAAACGCTGGTGGCCGGGGAAGCGGGCGGGCGGCCGACCTTCGGCGCCAACGGCCACACGATCAGCCTCGACAATTTCATGGTCGCCACCGAGGACGGGCGGGCGCTGCCGCCGGCCACGCTGACCGAAACCTATGTGCCGGCGCGTGCCGGCAAGCCGCAGCGCGTGTCGATCCGGGCGCGCCAGGTCGACCTGGCCGCCCTGGCGGAGCTGGCGGCCCAGCTGCCGCTGTCGGCGCTGCAACGGCGCGCGCTGTCCGACTTCGCCCCGCGCGGGCGCCTGCTCGACTTTTCCGCCTCCTGGGAGGGCCAGTACCCGCGCCTGGCCGGCTACCGCGTCAAGGGCCAGGTCGCGGGCCTGAGCCTGCGCCCGCAAGCGGCGCGCGCGGCCCAGGCCGGCGCACCGGCCTTGCCCGCGCTGCCGGGCTTCGACAATCTGTCCGGCAGCGTCGACGCCACCGACAAGGGCGGCAGCATCACGGTCGACGCGAAGGAGCTGGCGCTGCACATGCCGGCCTGGTTCGCCGACCCGTCGATGCCCTTCGACCGGCTGGCGCTGGGCGCGCGCTGGACTTACCAGCCGAAGGAACGATTGCTGGTCGAAGTCGACAAGCTCGAATTCGCGCAGGGTGCCTTGCGCGGCAGCCTGGCCGGACGCCACCTGCTGCCGCTGGGGCCGGGCCATGGCCCGGGCGTGGCCGACCTCGAAGGGACCCTGGACGGCTTCCAGATCGCCCAGGTCGGGCGCTTCCTGCCGCTGGCCACGCCCGAGCACTTGCGCGGCTGGCTGGGCACGGCACTCCAGGGCGGCATGCTCGACGACGTGCGCCTGCGCCTGCGCGGCGACCTGGCCGAGTTTCCCTTCCGTGCCGATAACGCGGCCGCGCGCGCGCGCGGCGAATTCCGGGTCAGCGGGCGCTTGCGCGACGCCGTGCTCGAATACGCGCCGGGTCACCGCACGCCGGACAACAAGGCGCAGTGGCCGCTGGCCGAAAACATCAACGGCAGCATCGTGTTCGACCGCGCGCGCATGGAAATCCATGGCGAGACCCTGCGCAGCCAGGGCCTGAACCTGTCCGGGGTGAAGGCGGTCATCCCGAACCTCGGTGCGCACGACATGCTGCTCGATGTCGAAGGCGCTGCCGACGGCGCGCTGCAGGACTTCCTGCGCTATATCGCGGCCAGCCCGGTGCCGGAGTGGATCGGCCACTTCACCGACGACACCCGGGGCACGGGCAACGCCGTTCTCGGCCTGAAGCTGCAGATGCCGCTGGCGAACCTGTCCGACACCAGGGTGCAGGGCGCCTTGCAGCTGCTCGACAACGACATCAACCTGTTCCCCGACCTGCCGCCGCTGCAGGGGACCCACGGCAAGGTGGAGTTCAGCGAGCACGGCGTCAACCTGAACGCGGTGGGCGCCAGTTTCCTCGGCGGCCCCGTGGCGCTTTCCGGCGGCACCCAGGCCGACGGTGCGATCGCGATCCGCCTGGCGGGCACGCTGTCGGCCGAAGGCATGCGCAACAGCGCGCCGGCGCCGGCCGTCGCGCGCCTGGCCACGCGCCTGTCGGGCAGTACACGCTACGGCGGCACGATCACGGTGCGCGACCGTCAGCTCAATGTGACGCTCGATTCGACCCTGGCCGGCCTCGGCTTGGAATTGCCGGCCCCGCTGAACAAGCCGGAGGCGGACGCGCTGCCCTTGCGCTTCGTCCTCAACGGCGCGCCCGCCGCGGCGGACGGCGCCGGGCGCGACGAATTGCGCCTGTCGCTGGGCAACGTGGTCGCCGCGCGCTACAGCCGCAGCAAGACCGCGCGCGGCGCCTGGGTGGTGGAACGCGGCGGCATCGGCGTGAACCTGCCGGCCCCCGAGCCGGACGAGGGCGTGATGATCAATGCCGACATGAAGTCCCTGAATGTCGACGCCTGGGTGGCGACGGCGCGCGCGATCGCCGGCGAAGGCGAAGGCGCTGCCGGCGGCGGCCCGAACGCCGCCCCGAATTTTTCCCAATATGTGCTGCCGACAACGATCGCGGCGCGCGCGTCGGAACTGTTCGTCGGCGAGCGACGCATGGCCGACGTCGTGGTCGGCGCCTCGCACCGCGGCAGCGTCTGGCAAGCGAACATCCATTCGCGCCAGGCCACCGGCTACCTCACCTGGAGCCAAGGACAGGGGCAGGGCGTGGGCAAGGTCACGGCGCGCCTGGCCTCGCTCGTAATCCCCGAATCGCAGGCGGCCGAGGTCAAGGAATTGCTCGAATCGAGCCGCGGCGCGAGTGCCTCGATCCCGGCGCTGGACATCGTGGCCGAGCGCTTCGAGCTCTTCAACAAACAGTTCGGCCGTCTCGACTTGCAAGCGAGCAATGTCCAGGCGCTGGCCGGCAAGGAATGGCGCATCGACCGCCTGTCGCTGACCAATCCCGACGGCCAGCTGCAGGCGACCGGGCGCTGGCTGACCAAGGACGGCAAGAGCAACACCGGCATGAATTTCACGCTCGACATCATCGATGCCGGCCGCCTGCTCGACCGCCTCGGTTTCCCGGAAACTTTGCGTCGCGGCAAGGGAACGATGTCGGGCGACCTGTCCTGGAGCGGCCTGCCGTATGCGCTCGACATTCCGACGCTGTCGGGCCAGATCGAAATGAACGTCGGCGGCGGCCAGTTCCTGAAACAGGACCCGGGCGCTGCCAAGCTGCTGGGCGTGCTCAGCCTCCAGGCCTTGCCGCGCTTGCTCAAGCTTGATTTCCACGACGTCTTCTCGGAAGGCCTGGCCTTCGACGGCATCAGCGCCAACGCGATGATCACGCGTGGGGTCGTGAAAACCGATAACCTCAAGATGCATGGCGTGGCCGCCACCATCCTGATGGACGGCACGGCCGACATCGCCAACGAATCGACCGACCTGCGCGTGGTCGTGATTCCCGAATTTAACCTCGGCACCGGGCCGCTGGTGTATGGGCTGGCGGTCAACCCCCTGATCGGCCTCGGTTCCTACCTGGCGCAACTGTTCCTGCGTGCGCCGGTGATGAAGGCGCTGACTTACCAGATGCGCGTTACCGGCCCGTGGAAATCGCCTACCATTGTCAAGATCGACAACCCGCCGCCGCGCGCGGCCGCCAAAGCGAAGGAATGAGCCCATGACCCGCGTTGCCGCCGTCCAGATGGTGTCCACCCCCGACGTCGACCAGAACCTCGCGACCGCGCGCCGCCTGGTGGGCCAGGCCGCCGCCGGCGGCGCCACCCTGGTGACCCTGCCCGAATACTGGCCGATCATGGGCATGAGCGACCTTGACAAGGTGCGCCATGCGGAAAGCGAGGGCGCCGGCCCGATCCAGGACTGCATGGCAGCCCTGGCGCGCGAGCACGGCATCTGGCTGATCGGGGGCACGCTGCCGCTGCGCTCGCACGATGCGGGCAAGGTGCTCAACACCACCCTGGTCTATGACCCGCGCGGCGCCTCGATCGGGCGCTACGACAAGATCCACCTGTTCGGCTTCAACAAGGGCAGCGAATCCTACGACGAGTCGCGCACCATAGTGCCGGGCGCGGCCGTGGGCAGCTTCGAAGCGCCGTTCGGGCGCGTCGGCCTGTCGGTCTGCTACGACCTGCGTTTTCCCGAGCTCTACCGCGCGATGGGCGAATGCGCCCTGATCGTGGTGCCGGCCGCCTTCACCCATACCACCGGCATGGCCCACTGGGAGGTGCTGCTGCGCGCCCGCGCCATCGAGAACCAGTGCTATGTGCTGGCCTCGGCCCAGGGCGGCACCCATGCCAACGGCCGCCGCACCTTCGGGCACAGCATGCTGGTCGATCCGTGGGGCGAAGTACGGGACGTGCTGCGCGAGGGCGAAGGCGTCGTGTCGGGGGAACTCGATCCCGCCTACCTGGCGTCCGTGCGGGAAAGCTTGCCCGCGCTGCGACACCGAAGAATGTAGGGTGGCGCGCGTGCCGGGGCGGTGGTAACGTGGCGCATCGCACGGCACCCCGAGAGCGCCCTGGTTTCTCATCGGTCCGACCGCGGGGCACGCATGCGCTGCGCCGCCCGGGGCGCCGATGCGAACAC
Organism: Massilia jejuensis; assembly: GCF_042656795.1. NCBI lineage: Bacteria > Pseudomonadati > Pseudomonadota > Betaproteobacteria > Burkholderiales > Oxalobacteraceae > Massilia > Massilia jejuensis. The sequence continues at coordinate 142,789 of NZ_JBHSMS010000006.1, forward strand.
CCGCGTCCGCATCGGTGGAATCGAAGCGGATATGGCACAATGCCCGAATCCACACGAGACACACACGCAAAATGACCCCATTCGAACCGAACCTTTCCTCCCTGGCCGTCGCGCGCGATGTGCTGCTGACGCCGTTTGGCCTCGACGAAGGCAAGTTGCTGCGCACGCTGGGCACGATGTTTACCCACAAGGTCGACTATGCCGACCTGTATTTCCAGTTCACCAAGAGCGAAGGCTGGAGCCTGGAAGAAGGCATCGTCAAGACCGGCAGCTTCTCGATCGACCAGGGTGTGGGCGTGCGCGCCATCTCGGGTGAGAAGACCGCCTTTGCCTACTCCGACGAAATTTCCGAAATCGCGCTGCTCGACGCCGCCGCCGCCACGCGCACCATCGCCCGTGCCGGCGCCGGGCGCGTGAAAGTCGCCGGCGCCACCCAGCCAACCGGCGGGCGCTCGCTCTACCTGCCGCGCGATCCGCTCGCCTCGCTCGACGCCACCGCCAAGGTGCGCCTGCTCGAGCGCGTCGAGAAGATGGCGCGCGCCAAGGACCCGCGCGTGGTGCAGGTGATGGCGGGCCTGGCCGGCGAATACGACGTGGTGCTGGTGGTGCGCAGCGATGGCGTGATCGCCGCCGACATCCGGCCGCTGGTGCGCGTGTCCGTCACCGTCATCGCCGAGCAGAACGGCCGCCGCGAAACCGGTTCCTCCGGCGGCGGCGGGCGTTTCGACTATGGGTATTTCGACGACGCGATCCTCGAACGCTACGCCGACGAGGCCGTCAAGTCGGCCCTGGTGAACCTGGACGCGCGTCCGGCGCCGGCCGGTCCGATGACGATCGTGCTCGGCCCGGGCTGGCCCGGCGTGCTGCTGCACGAAGCGGTCGGCCACGGCCTGGAAGGCGACTTCAACCGCAAGGGGTCGTCCTCGTATGCAGGCATGATGGGCCAGCGCGTCGCCGCCAAGGGGGTCACCGTGGTCGACGACGGTACCCTGCAGGACCGCCGCGGTTCGCTCAACATGGACGACGAAGGCAATCCGACCCAGTGCACGACGCTGATCGAGGACGGCATCCTCAGGGGCTATATCCAGGACACGATGAACGCGCGCCTGATGAAGATGCCGATCACCGGCAATGCACGGCGCGAATCGTTTGCGCACCTGCCGATGCCGCGCATGACCAACACCTACATGCTGGCCGGCGACAGGGACCCGGCCGAGATCCTGGCCTCGGTCAAGAACGGCCTGTACGCGGTCAACTTCGGCGGCGGCCAGGTCGATATCACGAACGGCAAGTTCGTGTTCTCGGCCAGCGAAGCCTACATGATCGAAGACGGCAAGATCACCTATCCGGTGAAGGGCGCGACCCTGATCGGCAACGGTCCGGAAGTCATGAACCGCATCTCGATGATCGGCAACGACATGGCGCTCGATTCGGGCGTGGGCGTCTGCGGCAAGGAAGGCCAGAGCATTCCGGTCGGCGTCGGCCAGCCGACGCTGCGCATCGATGGCGTGACGGTGGGCGGCACGGCCTAGGCCTGGCGGCCTTCACCAGGGAGTGCCCGGCATCGCCGGGCATTTTTTTTTCAGTCACCGTGCGCCGCCGTGGAGCCGGCGCACGGCGCGCGACCAGCGCCGCGGCGCCGGGCGTGGCGGGGGCGTCAGAAGGTATGGCGTGCGCCCAGCGTGAAGGCGCGTCCCACCGCGCCCTGGAAGTCGAGCGGGTTGTAGGCCTGGGCGCCATAGGTCAGCGGATCGAGCGGCGCGACCTTGTCGAACAGGTTCTCGACCGTGGCGAACACTTCCCAGCCGGGCCGTGGTTTCCAGCGCACGATCAGGTCGAAGGTCGTAAACGAGGCCAGCTGGCAGCCGCTCGGCGCATCCTGCCCGTTGGCGAAGTGGCTGGCGCAGCCTTCCGGGTCGCCCTTGAACAGCACGTTGTCGATCGGCCCCCGGTAATTCGCGTTCAGGGCCACGCGCCAGTCGCCACGGTCCCAGGCGGCGCGCAGGTTGACGCGGTGGTCCGGCGTGCCGATGCAATTGGTCACGTCGCAGTTGCCGTGGGTGCCGGCGAAGTCGCGCTCGCTGCCGTCCTGCTCGGTGCGCAGCCATTTGTCGAGGAAGGTCCACTTGCCGTCGACCAGGACGTTGCCCCAGGTGCCAGGCAGGCGCATCGTGTGGCGGGCGTCGATGTCGATGCCGCGCACCTTGGTCTGGGCCGAGTTGACGTAGTTCGCCAGCACGGCCGTGATCGCCCCCGGATCGCCCGGCACCTGCGCCGTGCTGGGGTCGCGCGCGGCCTGGCCGGCGGCGATCGCGGCATCGGTCAGCTGCTGGTTGATTTCGTTCTTGCGCTTGATCTGCCAGAAGTCCACCGAGATGCTGGTGCGCGGCAGCGGGTCCCAGACGATGCCGACGTTGTAGCTCTTCGAACGTTCCGGTTGCAAGGCTGGATTGGGCGAGGTGATGATGGCGATGGGGGCCGGGTTGCAGGCGCTGGCCACGCCCAGGCCGCAGCGCAGCGGATCGGCGGCGGTGGAGAAGGCGGCCAGGCCGCCGACGCCGTTCTCGGCCGCGCTGGGGGCGCGGAAACCGCGCGCGAAGGTGCCGCGCACGGCCAGCTGGCGCGCCGGCTGCCACTTGACCCCGGCCTTCGGCGTCCAGGAGTCGCCGACATCGGTGAAATGGTCCCAGCGCAGCGCGGCGGTCAGTTCCAGGCCCGGCAGCACCGGTGCCAGCGCTTCGCCATATAGCGCGAACACGTTGCGCGCGCCCTGGTAGGCCGAGTAGCCCAGGCCGATCACATTGCCGCGTTCGGTGCCGGTGGTCGGTTGCAGCTCGGTTTCCTCGCGCCGCCATTCGGCGCCCAGCGCCACGCCGAGCGCGCCGCCGGCCAGCTTGCCGAATTCGCGCGTGCCCTTGACGTCGCCCTGGACGATCTTGGTGACGGCATCGTTCGCGATCATCGGCGCGATCGCCGCGTACACCTCAGGACTGTTGAGGCCGGCATTCTCGGCGATGCGCCATACGGTCCCGATCGGCAAGGCCGCGTAGGCCGGGCTGGTGGCGAGCGCGGCGGCGATGTTGGCGGGGGACGGGTCGAGCATGGCAAAGGTGACGTCGCGCTGCAGGTAGCCCATGCGCTCGTTCGACACCATGTTGCGCGAGAAGAGCAGCGAGCTGTCGTATTCCCACCCGGCCAGGCTGCCCTTCACGCCGGCCAGGGCGCGGATGAAGAAGGAATCGATCTTCGAGATGCGCGGACCGACGTCGCCGGCCAGGTAGCGCAGGCGCGCGGGCGTGCCGAAATACGGGTTGTCCGGGTGGGTCGCGCCGAGCCGGACGCCGGCATTGCTGACCGGGCCGCCGGGGAAGCCGACGTTGGCGCTGACGTTGTTGGGCGTGGTCGAGGAGGCGGTCTTGCTCGAATACAGGTTCAGTTCGCTGTACGCTTCCATGTCGCCGCCCAGGCGCCAGGTGCCGCGTCCGAACAGGCTGTAGTTTTCCTGCTCGGGCTGGATCTGGTTGTACGCCAGCGTGGAATCGATCAGGCAGCCGCCGCCGGGGTCGCCCTGCGGATGGCTGGTGAAGTTGGCGCAGGCCGCGGCGGGGAAAAAGCGGGTGAAGCCGCTGGCCGGGTCGAGGCTGCCGCGGTTGTAGTAGTTGTTGGTCGCCGGGTTGCGCACGTTGCCGTTGATGGCGCTGCCGGCGGCGTTGTTGCCGATGATGGCGCCGGTGCCGCCGAGCGCTTCCTGGGCCGAATAGCCCCACCGGCGCAGGTCGATGCGGCCGATGTAGCGGCGGTCGGCGCGGTCGCGCAGCCAGATGTCGTTGCTGCGCTTGAATTCGGCATTGAGCAGCACGTTGTAGCGGTCGGCCTCGAGGTCGCCGAAGCCGTGGGTGACGGCGAGATTCTGCTTTTCGCCATCCCATTCCTCGGTGATGCCGAGCGAGCCGCGCACGGTGGTGCCCTTGAAGTCGCGGCGCAGGATGATGTTGACGACGCCGGCGATCGCGTCCGAGCCGTAGATGGCCGAGGCGCCGTCCTTCAGGATTTCGATGCGGTCGACGGCGTCGGTCGGGATCACGTTCAGGTCGGAAAACACCTTCTGGCCGTCGTCGGCCAGGCCGTAGGGCGCCATGCGCCTGCCGTTGAGCAGCACCAGGGTCGAGGCCGAGCCGAGGCCGCGCAGCGAAATGCCCGAGGCGCCGGCCGCGAAGCCGCTGCCGAAGCTGGTGGGGACCGAGCCCTGGTTGTCGACTGCGAGCGTTTGCAGCAGTTCGGACACGGTGCTCTTGCCGGAGCGCTCGATATCGGCGCGGTTGACGGTCAGCACCGACGAGGCGGTTTCGGCTTCGGCCCGGCGGATGTTGGTGCCGGTGACGACGACGCGCGCGACAGGCCGCTCGGCCACGTCCTGCGCTTGTGCCTGCGGCGCCAGCAGCACCAGGCCAATGGCGCCACCGCCCGCGAACAGGCGACGCACCGCTTGGGATAACAAGGTTTCGATCATTTCCGACTCCAGAATAGGTAGGAATCCCGGTCCAGATGGCTGCTCCTGCGTTGCCTCAGACATTAGATCGTGAGAAATTGACCTACTGCAAAGAGTCGTACAGGCCGGACGGGGGCTTGTCGTGACTTTTGCATTGGAGACAACAAGGCATCTGATATCTCTCAATCGTGATCCGGGCGTATAAAATCCTGTCGGGTTCATGCAACTGTTTGCAAGCCGCGTTTACTTTGGGCGGCAAATGACGCACTGCGACAAAATCCTTGCCAACATTCACGACAAGGGGGTATAGTCATTTCGACCTTTTTCGGATGCCTCCATGCGCAACGCTGCCTTCTTTACCTGCTATTTTTGGTTTAGCCATTCCGGCCTTCAGGCGGTGGAGTAGCGGCAGGTTCACGCATCAGCGGAAACAGACCGAACGACACGAAACCGCCAGCGATGGCGGTTTTTTCATTTGCAGACCAGATAAACGAAACGGAGTACCGCATGCCTCGTACCGACGATTTACGCATCCGCGAAATGAAGGAACTGACGCCGCCCTCGCACCTGATCCGCGAGTTCCCGGTCACCCCCAGGGCCGAGGAAACCGCCTCCGCCGGGCGCACGGCGCTGCACCGCATCCTGCACGGACAGGACGACCGCCTGATGGTGGTGATCGGGCCGTGTTCGATCCACGATCCGCGCGCCGCGCTCGAGTACGCCCGGCGCCTGCTCGAACAGCGCGTGCGCCTTGCCGGCGAACTCGAGATCGTGATGCGGGTCTATTTCGAGAAACCGCGCACGACGGTCGGCTGGAAGGGGATGATCAACGACCCCTACATGGACAACAGCTTCCGCATCAACGACGGCCTGCGCATGGCGCGCGAGCTGCTGCGCGACGTCAACGAGATGGGTCTGCCGGCCGGCACCGAATTCCTCGACGTGATCAGCCCGCAGTACATCGCCGACCTGATCAGCTGGGGCGCGATCGGCGCCCGCACCACCGAATCGCAGGTGCACCGCGAGCTGGCCTCCGGCCTGTCCTGCCCGGTCGGTTTCAAGAACGGTACCGACGGCAACATCAAGATCGCGGTGGAAGCGATCAAGGCTGCCTCGCAGCCGCACCATTTCCTGTCGGTGACCAAGGGCGGTCACTCGGCGATCGTCTCGACCGCGGGCAACGAGGATTGCCATATCATCCTGCGCGGCGGCAAGGCTCCGAACTACGACGCCGCCAGCGTCGACGACGCCTGCCGGCAGATCGCCGCGCTCGGCCTGGCGTCGCGCCTGATGATCGACGCCTCGCACGCCAACAGTTCCAAAAAGCCGGAGAACCAGGTGCCGGTGTGCGCCGACATCGCTCGCCAGATCGCCGGCGGCGACGAGCGCATCGTCGGGGTGATGATCGAATCGCACCTGCTGGCCGGGCGCCAGGACCTGGTGCCGGGCAAGGAACTGGCCTATGGCCAGTCGGTCACCGACGGCTGCATCGACTGGGACACCAGCATCGGCGTGCTGGAGGGACTGGCGGCGGCGGTGCGCCAGCGCCGTTTGCGCGAGGAATGAAATAAAAAGGGGCGGTGAAATTTCACCGCCCCTTTTCACGATTGCCCGGCGCGCAGCCGGGCAAGCACTCGGAACCGAGCTTAGAACTGGTAACGTGCGCCCAGCTTGAAGTAGCGGCCGATGGCGCCGCTGGCATCCATCGGGTTATACGAGAGGCCGCCGTAGGTCAGCGGATCGAGCGGCGCCACCTTGTCGAGCACGTTATTGATTGCCGCGAACACTTGCAGGTGCGGGCTCACGTTGTAGCGTGCCGACAGGTCGAACGTGGTGAACGAGGCCAGGCGGCAGTCGGTCGGTGCATCGGCGCCGTTGGCGAATTTCGAGGCGCACGGGTCGCCGGCGAAGGCGACGTTCTGCATGTCGCTGCGGTAGTTGCCGGTGGCGGTCACGCTGAACGGGGCGAGATCCCAGGAGGCCACCAGGCTGACCTTGTTCTTCGGCGTACCGGCGCAGTTCGAGGTGTCGCAGTTGCCGTGGGTGCCGGCGTACTGGTAGCGCACCGTGTCGGACTCGGCGCGTTCCCACGACGAGATGTGGGTCCAGGTCAGGCCGAGCATGGCGCGGCCGTAGTCGCCCATGCGGAAACGCTGCTTGACGTCCAGGTCGATACCCTTGACTTCGGTGAAGCTCGAATTGCGGTAGGGCGCGCGCGAGAGCAGCAGGCTGCCCGTGTTCGGCACCGCGACGCCGTTGACGACCAGGTTGTTGTCGCCGCGGATCGCGTCCGGCAGGGCGGCCGCCTCGTTGTAGGGCAGCGGGTTGATCTCGTCGCTGCGCTTGATCTTCCAGGCGTCGATCGCGAAGCTGGTGTTGGTCAGGGGATCCCAGACCAGGCCCAGGGTCACGCCCTTCGAGGTTTCCGGCTTCAGGTTCGGGTTGCCGACCTTCACCGCGCCGACGGCGACCGCGCAGTCGGCCACGGTTGCGCCGCCGGCAGCCGGCACGTTGCCCGGGCAACGGATCGGATCGCGCGCGGTCGCCGTGCCGGTGCTCTGGCTGGCCACGCCCGACTCCGCAGGTCCCGGCGCGCGGAAGCCTTCGGAATAGGTGCCGCGCAGGGCGAAGGTCGGGACCGGGGTCCATTTCACGCCGACCTTCGGCGTGGTCGACGAGAAATTCTCGTAGCGGTCGTAGCGCAGCGCGCCGTTGACTTCGACGCCCTTCAGGACCGGCGCCGCCACTTCGACGAAGACCGCCTTGATGTCCTGGTCGCCGCGCGCGGCCACGTAGGAGGCATTGGTCGAACCGTTTTCGGTGCCCGACAGCGATGGATTGTTCAGCTTCTCGCGGCGGTATTCGGCGCCGACGGCCACGCCTAGGGCGCCGCCCGGCAATGGCATCAGTTCGCGCGAGGCTTTCACGTCGAGGATGTCGAGCCGGGTCGTCGAATGCGAGGTGGCGCTGCGGGCCACGGCCGCGTACAGGGCTTGCGGGTTGCGGCCGGCCTGGGCGCCGATGTAGTAGGGGAACAGGTTGCTGGCCGGGTTGCCGAGCGCGGCGGCCAGGGCCGGCATGTTCAGCATGTTGCTGTAGTTCAGGTCGAGCGTCGAGCGCGAGTGCACGTAGGCGCTGTCGTAGTCCCAGCCGGCGACCTGGCCCTTGACGCCGACGACGGCGCGCATGAAGGCATTGTCGGCCGAGCGGGTCGAGGGGCCGATGTCGAAGGCCGAGTAGCGCAGGCGTACCGGCGTGCCGTACGGGTTCTGCGGGTGGTTCGCGGCCAGCACGATGGCGTTGGCGCCGGTGCCGTAGTTGATCACCCCGGTCGGGAAGGCGGCGTTCGGCGGGAAGGCGACGGTCGGCGAGACCGATGGCGGAATCAGCGTGAACTCGGTATCGCGGCGCGAGTAGCCGGCTTCGGCGTACAGTTCGTGGCCGCCGCCGAGGCGCTTGGCGAAGCGCGTGTAGACGTTCAGGCCGCTGATTTCGGGCTGCATCGAGCGGAACTGGTCGGCATGCCACAGGCAGCCGCCGGCCGGGTCTTGCGCGGCCGTGGCCGACAGGGCCGCGCAGCCGGGCAGCGAGACGAAGTTGCCGCTGGCCGGATTGCGCAGGGCGCCGGTCGGGGTCGGGCTCGAGGCGCCCGGGGTGATGAAGCCGGCGGCGAACTGCGTGTTTTGCGGATAGCCCCAGGGACGGATATCGCCGGCGCCGATCCACTTGCGCCGCGACGAACGGTCCTTGTTCATCAGCTCCTGATTCGCGTAGGACTCGATGTTGAGCAAGACGTTGTAGCCGTCTTCGTCGAGCTTGCCCTTGCCCCAGGTGATCGAGCCCTTGGCCATGTCGCCGTCGCGGTAGCGCGACTGGCCGACTTCGCCCTTGAGCACGAGGCCGGTGAAATCCTTGCGCAGGATGATGTTGACGACGCCGGCGATCGCGTCCGCACCGTAGGTCGAGGAGGCGCCATCCTTCAGGATTTCGATACGCTCGACCGCTTCCATCGGCACGGTCGAGAGGTCGGTAAAGCTTTTCTGCCCATCGTCGGCGCGGGCGAACGGCGCCATGCGGCGGCCGTTGAGCAGCACCAGGGTCGAGGTCGCACCCAGGCCGCGCAGCGAGATCGCGGTCGAGCCGGCCGCGAACCCGTTGCCGAAGCCCGTCGGCAGGGAGCCGGCGCCGTCGGCGGTCAGGGTCTGCAGGTATTCGGCAACGGTACCCTTGCCCGACTTGGCGAGGTCTTCACGGGTCACGACCTGGACCGGCGAGGCGGTTTCGGCGCTGGCGCGCTTGATGCTCGATCCGGTCACTTCGACCCGTGCCATCGGCGCTTGCGGCGCCGCGGCGGTCTGGGCCAGGGCAGGCAGGGCGAAGGCGCTGGCAAGAGCCATGGAAACGGCTTGGGACATCATTGTTCTTTTATGCATCTCTGCTCCACAAATTAGCGACACGAGGGTTGCATATGGAATATGCAGGTTGCATTTTGGAAATTAATAGTTAAAATATACTACTTGTTTCACGTGCATATTCCATATATATCTTATTGTTCCGAAATGTAGTCATTTCATTTCTGCGCTTTGAATGGGAACATGTCCGCAAGACAACGTCAAGGCAAGGCGGGTATGCATGACACGGAAACAACACCCGATTTCAGCCAGCCTTGCGGGGATTGACAGGAAATGCTTGTTGGCTAACCCGGGCGCAGGCAGGCCAACCCAGGCAAGCTGCCGGCGGCCCGGGATTTAGGCTATCGTTACGCCTTTCAGATACGGTCGAGCGGCTGCGGCGCCGCGGGCCGCTTGGGGACGGTTCCATGCTGGCTTACATATTTCGGCGGCTGTGGCAGATGCTGCCGACGATGGCGGGCGTCGTCGTGCTCGTGTTCCTGCTGTTCAGCTGGGTCGGCGGCGATCCGTCCTATTTGCTCGCCGGAAAAATGGCCGACGAGGCGGCGATCGCCAATATCCGCGCCCAGCTCGGCATCGACCAGCCCTGGCACGTGCAACTATGGATCTTCGTCAAGCAGATCCTGACTGCCGACTTCGGCAATGCCTGGAGCACGGGCGAACCGGTCAGCCAGATCATCGCCAGCCGGCTCGGCCCCTCGCTGACCGTGCTGGTGCCGCTGACCTTGCTCGAAACCTTCTTCGGCATCGCGCTGGCGCTGGCGATCGCGTTCGTGCGCGGCTCGCTCACCGACCGCGTCGTGATGGTCGCCTGCACGGTCGGCATGTCGATCTCGATCCTGGTCTACATCATCGTGTTCCAGTATGTCCTTGCCTACAAGCTGGGCCTGTTTCCAGTGCAGGGCTGGGGCGAGAGCCTCGGCGAAAACCTGCTGCGCTATGCGCTGCTGCCGATCATCATCGGCCTGGCGGTATCGATCGCGCCGACGCTGCGCCTGTACCGCAGTTTCGTGCTCGACGAAGTGCACCAGGATTACGTGCGCACCGCGCGCGCCAAGGGCCTGGGCGAGCGCCGCATCGTTTGGGTCCACGTGCTGAGGAACGCCGCCATTCCCATCATCACCCACGTGATGGCGCACTTGCCGGCACTCCTGATCGGTGCCTTCCTGCTGGAACGTTTCTTCGGCATCCCCGGCATCGGGCGCGAAGTCATCCTGGCGGTCGAGCGCAGCGATTTTCCGGTAATCAAAGCCATCACCGTCTACGTGGCGGCCGCGACCATGGTGTTCAACCTGCTGGCAGACCTGCTCTACGGCGCGGTCGATCCCCGTGTGCAATTGAAATGAGGCTGGGAAGCATGCACGACGACGTTTCCCCTGGCCTGTGGACGCTGGCCTGGCGCCGCCTGCGCACCGACCGCATCGCCATGGCGGCGCTGGCCGTGGTCGCCGGGTTTCTGCTGCTGCTGGCGGCATCGATGAGCGGGCTGGTGGCGCACGACTGGGAAGAAGAGGTGGCGGTCAATTACGCGCCGCCGGGTTTCGTCGGCCCCGACGCCGCCACCCTTGCCCTGGCGCGGCCGCGAGCGCCGGCGCCGCCGAACGCCTTCGATCCGCTCGCTGCCGAACTCGAAGAGCTGGAAGCGCGGCTGCAAGCGACCGATCGGCCGCGCGAGAAAGCCTTGACGCTCCCCTTCGGCGCCGACAAATGGGGCCACGACGTGCTCAAGAAAACCGTCAAGGGCGGCGAGACCTCGATCGTGGTGGGACTGGTGGCCGCTTCGGTGGCGGTGGCGCTCGGCACGCTGTTCGGCGCGGTGTCCGGCTATTTCGGCGGCCTCGTGGACGACCTGTTCAACTGGTTCTACAGCATCTTTACCTCGATTCCGTCGATCCTGATGATTCTCGCCGTCGCCGCCGTCCTGCAGCAAAAGGGCGTGACGACGATCGTGCTGATCCTCGGCCTGACCGGCTGGACCGGACCCTACCGCCTGATCCGCGCCGAATACATCAAGCACAAGGCGCGCGAATACGTGATGGCGGCCGACGCCATCGGCGCGTCGAGCTGGCGCAAGATGTTCTCGCATATTTTCCCGAACGTCTCGCACGTGGCGCTGGTGCAGCTCTCGATCCTGGTGGTCGGCTTCATCAAGGCCGAAGTCATCCTGTCCTTCCTCGGCTTCGGGGTGCCGGTAGGCACCGTCTCCTGGGGGAGCATGCTCAACGAGGCGCAGAACGAGCTGATCCTGGGTAAATGGTGGCAGCTCGCCGCCGCGGCCGGGGCGATGGCGCTGCTGGTCACGGCGTTCTCGCTGTTGACCGATGCGCTGCGCGATGCGCTCGATCCGACATTGAAATGAACACGTCCATGCACCCTGACATGCTGCTGCAAGTGCGCGACCTGCGCGTTGCCTTCCGCGTCGACAAGAAGAACACGGTCGACGCCATCAAGGGCGTTTCCTTCGAGCTGCCGCACAACGCCACCGTCGCCCTGGTCGGCGAATCGGGCAGCGGCAAGTCGGTCAGCTCGCTGGCCGTGATGGGGCTGCTGCCGCCGGAAACGGCGATCGTCGATCCCGCCTCCAGCGTGCGCTTCAACGGGCGCGAACTGCTGCACTTGCCGGTCCGGGAGCGCCGCAAGCTGTGCGGCAAGGACATCGCCATGATTTTCCAGGAGCCGATGTCGTCCCTGAATCCCGTGTTCACGGTGGGTTTCCAGATCGGCGAAGTGCTGCGCCTGCACATGGGCATGAGCAAGAAGCAGGCACGCGCGCGGACCCTGGCATTACTGGACGAGGTCGGCATTCCCGATCCCGCCCACAAGATCGACGCTTACCCGAGCCAGATGTCGGGCGGGCAACAGCAGCGCGTCATGATTGCAATGGCCATTGCCTGCGAACCGACACTGCTGATTGCCGACGAGCCGACCACGGCGCTCGACCTTACGATCCAGAAACAGATCATCGAATTGATCGCGGCCCTGCAGCGCAGGCACCGCATGGCGGTGCTGTTCATTACCCACGACCTCGGGCTGGTCGGGGAAATCGCCGACCGGGTGATCGTGATGCGCGATGGCGAAGTGCGCGAGCAGGGAAGCCGCAGCGAGGTCTTCGGCGCCCCGCGCGACGCCTATACGCGCGCGCTGCTGCAATGCCGCCCGAGGCTCGATTCGAGGCCGCTGCGGCTGCCGGTGATCGACGATTTCCTGGGCGGGAAGGCCGATCCCCTGGCCGTTGTGCCGCAGCGCACGCGCGGCTATGCGGCGGACGACGAGCACATCCTTGTCGTGAACAACCTGGCCAAGAGTTTTACGCTGCGCGATGGGCTGTTTCGCAAACGCACCTTCCATGCGGTCAAGGACGTGTCGTTTACGCTCGCGCGCGGCAAGACCCTGGGCGTGGTCGGCGAATCCGGTTCCGGCAAGACCACCGTCGGCCTGACCCTGCTGCGCCTGCACCGGGCCACCGGCGGCAGCGCGCTCTTCGAGGGACGCGACTTGTTCGCCATGCCCGAGCGCGAATACGCGGCCTATAAACGGCGCATCCAGATCATTTTCCAGAATCCGTATGCGTCCCTGAATCCGCGTTTCACGGTCGGGCAGATCTTGCTCGAACCGATGCGTATCCACCGCATCGGCAGCGACGACCGCGAACGCACCAGATCGGTGCATGCGCTGCTGGAACGGGTGGGCTTGCCGGCCCAGGCCTTCGGCCGCTATCCGCACGAGTTCTCCGGCGGCCAGCGCCAGCGCATCGCGATCGCACGCTGCCTGACGATGAAGCCGGAAATCCTGGTCTGCGACGAATCGGTCTCGGCGCTCGACGTCTCGGTCCAGGCGCAAGTACTGAACCTGCTGCAGGACTTGCAGGACGAATACAAGCTGAGCTATATCTTCATTTCGCACGACCTGTCCGTGGTGCGCTATATCGCCGACCGGGTGATGGTGATGCACCATGGCAGCGTGGTCGAAATGGCCGATTCGGACGTGCTGTACCGCAATCCGCAACACCCGTACACCCGGGCGCTGCTGGCGGCCATTCCACGGCTCGCCTGAATCGGTGCGCGCGCCCGCCGCGGCCTTGCGAAAATCCGCCGCCGCCAGCATGCCCGGACGAGTTGGGCTACCATGGACGGATGTCCCAGCTCAGTCTCCTGATCCAGAACCACGGCGTCTTGCTCGTCTTCGGCACCGTGCTGCTCGAGCAGTTCGGCCTGCCGATTCCGGCCTTGCCCGTGCTGGTGCTGGCCGGCGCGATGGCGATGGAGGGGGGCGCCAGCTGGCAGCTGTGCCTGGCCGCCGTGCTGCTGGCCTGCCTGATCTGCGATTATTTCTGGTTCCGGGCCGGGCGTCGCTACGGCAATCGTGTGCTGCGCCTGCTATGCCGTATTTCCCTGTCGCCCGATTCCTGCGTCAACCAGACCGAAGACCGTTTCCGCCGCTATGGGCCGAAGTCCTTGCTGGTGTCGAAGTTCATTCCGGGCTTCAATGCCATCGCCGCCCCGATGTCGGGCGCGCTCGGCACCGACACCCGTACCTTCCTCGGCTTCGCTGCGACCGGCGCGCTGCTCTGGGGTGGGGCGGGCATCGCGCTCGGCGCGATCTTCCACGACAGCGTCGACCGCGTGCTGGTCACGCTGGAAACCATGGGCAGCGCCGCGCTGATGGCGCTGGGCGGCCTGCTGGCGCTGTTCATCGCCTATAAATATGTCGAGCGCCGGCGCCGCCGCGCCGCGCTGGCCGTGCCGCGCATCGCGGTCGGCGAATTGGCCGCGCTGATGCAGGCAGGGCACGATCCGCTGATGATCGATGCGCGCAGCAGCACTGCCCAGGAGCTCGACCCGGCCATTCCCGGCGCGCTGCGCTATCACCAGTACGAGCCGGGCCAGCTGATGGCCGGCCTCGACAAGGACCGGCATATCGTCGTGTACTGTTCCTGTCCGAACGATGTCACGGCGGCCAAGGTGGCCAAGCAATTGCTGGCAAACGGCTTTCACCGCGCCCGGCCCTTGCAGGGCGGACTCGACGCATGGCATGCGCACCATGCGCACCGGGCGCAGGTCCAGCCGGCGCCATGCTGACGTAGTCGTGCTACTTCATGGCAGGGGGGTGTCGTTGTTGTGCGCCGCCTTCGTGTACCTAAACTACAAAATCTTCTTGTAAGTCCGCAAAGAAATCCAGTAAGCTTGGACATCATCAGCCTTATGTCCCGCAATGACTGCTTCTTTGCCCGCCCAGCTCGCCCCTAGCTCCAGTCCCTTCGACAGCGCCCGCCTGCTGGCCGACGTCGGCGGCACCAACGCGCGTTTCGCGCTCGAGCTGGCGCCGGGACGATTCGAGGCGGTGCAAGTGCTCGCTTGCGGCGACCATGCGACCTTTGCCGACGCCGTGCGCGCCTACCTGGCCACGCCGGCCGTGCAGGCGGCCGGCCCGGTGCGCCACGCGGCGGTGGCGATCGCCAATCCGGTCGATGGCGACCGGATCCGCATGACGAATCACCACTGGCAGTTCTCGATCGAGGCGGTGCGTCGCGAAGTGGGTCTCGATATCCTGCTGGTGGTCAACGATTTCTATGCGCTGGCGCGATCGCTGCCGCATTTGTCCGCGTCCGACAAGGTGCAGATCGGCGGCGGCGCGCCGCGTGCCGGCTCGCCGCTGGGCCTGCTTGGCGCCGGTACCGGCCTGGGCGTCTCGGGCTTGATTCCGAGCGCGGGCGGCTGGATCGCACTCAACAGCGAAGGCGGCCATGTCACGTTTTCGCCGGCCAGCGAACTCGAGGTGGCGGTGCTGCAATACGCCTGGCGCGAATTCGAACACGTCTCGGCCGAGCGCTTCCTGTCGGGCGCCGGCGTCGAACTGATTTACCGCGCGCTGGCGCATGTGCAGGGACTAGCGCCGGCGCCCTTGGCGGCGCCGGAAATTTCGCGCCGCGGCCTGGCCGGCGAGTGCGCGCTGTCGGCCCAGGTGCTCGACGTCTTCTGCGGCATGCTCGGCACCGTCGCCGGCAACCTGGCCGTGACCCTCGGCGCCCAGGGCGGTGTCTACATCGGCGGCGGCATTGTGCCGCGCCTGGGCGGGCGCTTCGCCGCCTCTTCCTTCCGCCAGCGCTTCGAACAAAAAGGCCGCTTCGTCGCTTACCTGGCCCAGGTGCCGACCTATGTGATCACGGCCGAATATCCGGCTTTCCTTGGCGTGTCCGCCGTTTTGGCGGAAAAACTGTCGGCTTGAAGCCATGTCCGGGCGCGCACCCCTTGCGCAACTGGCCGTTCCTGTGTTTTATCGGTTACAATGGCCCGCAGCTGGAAGAAACGATGTCGAATTCCGCCATGGTGCGCTTACCAAGCCGCATGGCGGTTCCGCGTTTCACTAGATGATCATCTGTAGGCGGCTTGCCTGGCACGCAAGCGGCCCTGTGGCCGGGTCCTGTCCCGTCACCGTTATTCCGCCCGCCGCGTCCAAGCGCGGGCTCTTGATTCCTGTGTAAAGAAGTATCACTGCGCAAGCAGCACCTCGAACCGCGTTGGCCCATGCCTGCGCTGCGCCGCTTCCGGCCAGCCGGCGTCCGCCGGGCGCTTATTTGTTTGGTAGTTTCCTGGCGTGAGCCTGAATAACGTCGAGTATGAAGACTGATGAGGCCAAGCGGGTCCTCGAGACCGCCTTGCTGTGCGCGCGCGAGCCGATGTCGCTGCACGGCATGAAGAAGCTGTTCGCCGACGTCGACGCCAGCGGGCGCATGCACGGCGCCGGCGTCGGCGCCGACACCATCAAGCTGCTGCTCGAGGAATTGCGCCACGACTGGAAAGACCGCGGCATCGAGATCGTCAGCCTCGCTTCGGGCTGGCGTTTCCAGAGCCGCCCCGAGATGAAGCCGTATCTCGACCGCATCACCCCGGAAAAGCCGCCGAAGTATTCGCGGGCCACGCTCGAGACGCTGGCGATCATCGCCTACCGCCAGCCGGTCACGCGCGGCGACATCGAGGAAATCCGCGGCGTCGCGGTGAACTCGCAGACGATCAAGATGCTCGAAGACCGCGGCTGGATCGATGTCGTCGGCCACCGCGAAGTGGTCGGCCGGCCGGCTTTGCTGGGGACGACGAAGCAATTTCTCGACGACCTGGGCCTGGCTTCGCTGGGGCAGTTGCCGCCGTTGGAAAGCATTGCCGACGCCCAGGATGGGCGTAGCCTGGAGGCGCTGGAAGCGGCGTTGCAACAGAATTTTGACAAGACCGACGCGCCAGCCGAGGTCGACGACGAACAAGTTACTTCACCCGTTGAAGTCCCGCTACACGACCCGCAACCGGCCTTCGGCGTGGACAGGGTCGACAACAACGAAACGAACGATGAATCCTACTGACACCGATACCACGCCCGCCGCAGCGGGCAAGGACGAGGCGGCCAAGCCGAAGCGCCGCACCAGGGCCGCCGCTGCGGCGGGCGACGCCGCACCGCTCGCCGCCGCAGCCGCCGCTGCGGCGGGCGACGCCGCACCGCTCGCCGCCGCAGCCGCCGCTGCGGCGGGCGACGCCGCACCGCTCGCCGCCGCAGCCGCCGACACTGCGCCTGCCGCCAAGCCGAAGCGCCGCACCAAGGCGGCCATTGCCGCCGACAGCGCCGCCGCGCCGGCGAGCGCAAGCGCCGATACCGGCGCCGCGCCCGCCGCTGCCGCTGCCGCCGCTGAAATCACGCCTGCGCGCGTTTCCGTGCGCAAGCCGCGCGCCGCCAGGGCCAAGCCGGCCGACGCACCGGCTGCGGCGGTGGACGCCAAGCCGCAGGCGCAGGCCGCGCCTGCCGAAGCGGGCGCCGCATCCGACTCGCCGCGCCAGGAGGGCGCCCAGCGCAAGCCACGCGGTCCGCGCCAGATGCGCGAACAGCGCGCCGTGCGCGAGGCGAGCAAGCCGCCGGCCGCCGCGCCCGCCGCCCTTGAAGCGCAGCCGGCCGACGCGCCGCAAGCCGCGCCTGTGCAGGGCGGCGACGTGCGCCGCGAACCGCGCCAGGGCAAGGGCAAGAACGGCAAGGGCGCCCCGCGCAATGCCCAGCCGGGCGCCCAGCAGGGCGGCCGCGGCCAGGGCGGCAAGCAGAACGCCAAGGGCAAGCCCGGCGCCAAGCCGAGCGACGCCGACGCCGTGTTCTCCTTCGTCACCTCGGACGCGTTCGACGCCAACGAAGGCGGACGCGGCCAGCCGGCGAAAGCCGCGCGCCGCGACCTGACATCCGACGACGACGCGCCGAAGCTGCACAAAGTGCTGGCCGAAGCCGGTCTCGGCTCGCGCCGCGACATGGAAGACCTGATCGTCGCCGGCCGCGTGTCGGTCAATGGCGAGCCGGCACATATCGGCCAGCGCATCCTGCCGACCGATGCCGTGCGCATCAACGGCAAGCTCATCCAGCGCCGCGTCAACAGCAGCAAGCCGCCGCGCGTGCTGGTGTACCACAAGCCGGCCGGCGAAATCGTCAGCCACGACGATCCGGAAGGGCGTCCGTCGGTGTTCGACCGCCTGCCGACCATGAAAACCGGCAAATGGCTGGCCGTCGGCCGCCTCGACTTCAACACCGAAGGCCTGTTGCTGTTCACCACCTCGGGTGACCTGGCGAACCGCCTGATGCACCCGCGCTACAACATCGACCGCGAATACGCCGTGCGCACGCTGGGCGAACTCGAGGAAGGCATGCGCCAGAAGCTGCTGGCCGGCGTCGAGCTCGAGGATGGCCTGGCGAACTTCACCAAGATCGCCGACGGCGGCGGCGAAGGCATCAACAAGTGGTACCGCGTGGTGATCGGCGAAGGCCGCAACCGCGAAGTGCGCCGCATGTTCGAGGCCGTCGGCCTGACCGTCTCGCGCCTGATCCGTACCCGTTACGGCGCGATGACGCTGCCGTCGGGCCTCAAGCGCGGCCGCTGGGAAGAACTGGAAGAAAACGACGTGCGCGGCTTCTTGAGCGCCTTCGGGATCGAAAAGAAGGGCGCCGCCGGCGCCGACAAGGGCAAAGGCAAGGGTGGCCAGCCGGCCGATCCGCGCCGTTCCGACGGCAACCGCATCGACCGTGCCGATGCGAATCGCAACGTCGATCCGTTCGGCCCGCAGGTCGCGCGCGTCGGCGCGCCGCCGCGTGGCGGCGCCGCGCCGGTGGGCCGCGGCCCGGCCGGCGGCGGTGCCGGCGGCGGCAAGGGCCGCGGCGGCAATGCCGGCGGCTTCGGTGGCGGTTCCGGCCGTCCGGGCGGTGGCGGCGCGAGCGGCCGTCCGCGCCAGCCGGATCCGCTGCAGACGACTTTCGGCTTCGGCAACACGGGCGCCGCCCGTCGCGGCGGCCAGGGTTCGCGCGGTGCGGAGCCGGGTCTGCCGCGGCGCGGCCGCCGGGGCTAGTCCGCGCACGCCGAGGTGAGGCAGGGCCGGCGTCCGCGTCCACGCGCGGCGCCATCGGCTTCGATGGCCGCGCAGGTTGCGCGGCTGCCGGAGACAAAAATAAGCGTGCAGGGGAGTTGTATTCCTGATACGAGCAATTTAAACTTTAACATCGTGCGCGGGCGTTGTTGGCTTGCTCATAAAATGGTATGTCGATTGCAGCGCGCCCTCGAATACGTTATAATTCGCGTCCTAATCCGAAGTTCTTCCCAGTATTAATTTGGTGCAAGTGCTCACATCTGGTTGGGTTGTGAATTCAAAAAGATGGGCAGATGCCCATTTTTTTTTTGGTAAAACGTTTTAACGCCCTTGGAGAAGTGTCGTGCAGCAGTTTGATTTGATCGCCAGGACAGTCGGTGGCCTCGGCTATGACCTCGTTGATGTCGAGCGCGGCGAGCGCGGCGTGCTGCGCGTGTTTATCGATTTCCCGGCTGCCGTCGCGCAAGAGAAGGGCTTGATTACCGTCGAGGATTGCGCCACGGTGAGTCACCAGTTGTCGCACGTGCTGACGGTGGAGAACGTCGATTACGAACGTCTCGAGATTTCCTCGCCCGGGCTCGACCGCCCGGTGCGCACCCTGGCCGATTTCGAGCGCTTCGCCGGCCATGAATGCACGGTGAAGCTGCGCGTCGCCATGCCTGGCAGTGCGAACCGGAAGACCTTCACGGGCATCCTGGTCGCGCCCGAGGGCGACAAGATCGGTCTGGAATTTGAAGGTAAAGATGGGCTGGCGTTGTTGGAATTTACGCTGGCCGAATTGGACAAGGCACGTTTGGTGCCGCAGGTGGATTTTAGGAGTCGCAAAGCATGAGTCGCGAAATTTTGTTATTGGTTGATGCGCTTGCGCGCGAAAAAAACGTCGATAAGGAAGTGGTATTCGGGGCGCTCGAGTTCGCCCTGGCCCAGGCCACCAAGAAACGCTATGAAGGCGAAGTCGACATTCGCGTGAACATCGACCGCGACACGGGCGAATTCGAAACCTTCCGCCGCTGGCACGTCGTGCCCGATGAAGCCGGGATGCAACTGCCGGACCAGGAAATCCTGCACTTCGAAGCCAAGGAACAGATTCCCGACATCGAAGTCGACGAGTACATCGAAGAGCCGGTGGAGTCGGTCGACTTCGGCCGCCGTTTCGCCCAGGATACCAAGCAAGTGGTCCTGCAGCGCGTGCGTGACGCCGAGCGCGAACAGATCCTGCAAGACTTCCTCGAGCGCGGCGATTCGCTGGTGACCGGCACGATCAAGCGCATGGAGCGCGGCGACGCGATCGTGGAATCGGGCAAGATCGAAGCGCGCCTGCCGCGCGACCAGATGATCCCGAAGGAAAACCTGCGCATCGGCGACCGCGTCCGTGCCTACATCCTGCGCGTGGACCGCAACATGCGCGGCCCGCAGGTGATCCTGTCGCGCACCGCGCCGGAATTCATCATGAAGCTGTTCGAACTGGAAGTGCCGGAAATCGAGCAGGGCCTGCTGGACATCAAGTCGGCTGCCCGTGACGCCGGCGTGCGCGCCAAGATCGCCGTCTTCACCTCGGACAAGCGCATCGATCCGATCGGTACCTGCGTCGGCATGCGCGGTTCGCGCGTGCAGGCCGTGACCGGCGAACTCGGCGGCGAGCGCGTCGACATCGTGCTGTGGTCGGACGATCCGGCCCAGTTCGTCATCGGCGCCCTGGCGCCGGCGAACGTGTCGTCGATCATGGTCGACGAAGAAAAGCACGCGATGGATGTCGTGGTCGACGAAGAGAACCTGGCCATTGCGATCGGCCGCTCGGGCCAGAACGTGCGCCTGGCTTCCGAATTGACCGGCTGGAAGATCAATATCATGACGGCCGAAGAATCGGCCAACAAGGTGGCCCAGGAAACGGCGTCGATTCGTTCGCTGTTCATGGAAAAGCTGGACGTCGACCAGGAAGTGGCCGACATCCTCGTCGAGGAAGGTTTCTCGAGCCTGGAAGAAATTGCGTACGTGCCGATCTCGGAAATGCTCGACATCGAATCGTTCGACGAAGAAACCGTCAACGAATTGCGTACCCGTGCCCGTGACGCCCTGGTGACCGAGGCGATCGCTTCGGAAGAGGGGCTCGAAGGCATGGAAGAGGAACTGGTCAACCTCGAAGGCATGGACCGTACGACCGCCGGCAAGCTTGGACTGGCCGGCATCAAGACGGTGGAAGCATTCGCAGGTCTCGCCTACGACGAATTCGGCGCCATCCTGGCCCTGCCGTCGGACCGCGCCCGTGAACTGATCAAGAGTGAATTTAATGATGTGACCGACGATGAGATGAAGCTGGTCGACAGTAAATATGATGACCGCGCCAAGGCGCTGCAGGCGAAAGCCTGGAGCATGGCAGAAACGGCCAAGGCATAATTTGCAAATCTTTATCATCTCCGCGACACATAGAAAAGAGGACTGAATGGCGAGTAACAACGTAGCCCAATTTGCCACCGAACTGAAGATGCCTGCAGATTTGCTGCTGACGCAGCTGCGTTCTGCCGGCGTCGAAAAGAGTTCGACGTCAGATCCCTTGTCGAAGGATGATAAGGACAAGCTGCTGAATCACCTGCGCCGTACCCACGGCGCCGGCGAAGGGACCGAGAAGAAAAAGATCACGGTCACCCGCAAGGAAACGAGCGAGATCAAGCAGGCCGACGCCTCGGGCAAGTCGCGCACCATCCAGGTCGAAGTGCGCAAGAAGCGCACCTTCGTCCAGCGCGACGACGTCGTCGCGACGGCGGCCCCCGTGGCCGAAGCCGCGGCGCCGGTGATCGACGCCGCCGAAATCGCCCGCCGCGAGGAAGATTCGCGCCGTCATGCCGAACTCGTCGCTCGCCAGGAAGCGGACCTGCGTGAAAAGCAGGAACGCCTGGCCAAGCTCGAGTCCGAGCGTGCCGAGCAGGCCAAGGCTGCCGAAGAGCAGGCCAAGCGCGACGCGGCCGAAGCCGCCAAGCGCGATGCCGCCGCCAGCGCCGCCGCCAGTTCGGCTGCCGGCGAGCAAGCCAAGCAGGCCGCCGCCGACGAGGCCAAGCAAAAGTCGGAAGCTGCCGCCAAGGAAGCGGCCGAACGCGCCGCCGCCACCGAGCGCGCACGCAAGGCCGTGGCCGACGAAGTGGCACAGATCAAGCTGATGATGGCGCAGCCGCGCCGTGTCATCAAGGCGCCGGAACCGGTGCCCGCACCGGTCGTGGCCAAGCCGGCCGCACCCGCCGGCACGCTGCACAAGCCTGCCGACAAGAAGCCGGCCGAAGCCAAGCCGGGCGACAAGAAGCCGGCCGACAAGAAGTCGATCAAGTCGGCGAACGTGTCCTCGACCTGGTCGGACGACGCCAAGAAGCGCGGCGCGCCGGGCGGTGCCAAGGGCCGTGGCGCCTCGAGCGCCCCGAGCGGCCGTGACGGCTGGCGCAGCGGCGGGCGCAGCGGCGGACGCCGTTCGCACAGCGATGACCGCGAGACCAACTTCCAGGCGCCGACCGAGGCGATCGTCAAGGACGTCCACGTCCCTGAAACGATCACCGTGGCCGAACTCGCCCACAAGATGTCGGTGAAGGCGTCGGAAGTCATCAAGCAGCTGATGAAGCTGGGCCAGATGTGCACCATCAACCAGGTGCTGGACCAGGAAACGGCGATGATCCTGGTGGAAGAGATGGGCCATAAGGCCTTCGCTGCCGCCGAGGACGATCCGGAAGCACTGCTGGCCGACCAGGGCGAACACGCCGAATTCGAGTCGACCGCGCGCGCACCGGTGGTCACCGTCATGGGTCACGTCGACCACGGCAAGACCTCGCTGCTCGACTACATCCGCCGCGCCAAGGTGGCCGCGGGCGAAGCCGGCGGCATTACCCAGCACATCGGTGCATACCACGTGGACACCCCGCGCGGGATGATCACCTTCCTCGACACCCCGGGCCACGAGGCGTTCACCGCGATGCGCGCCCGTGGCGCCAAGGCGACCGACATCGTCATCCTGGTGGTGGCGGCGGACGACGGCGTGATGCCGCAAACGAAGGAAGCAATTGCTCACGCAAAAGCTGCCGGCGTGCCGCTGGTGGTCGCGATCAACAAGATCGACAAGCCGGGTGCGAACCTGGACCGCGTCACGCAGGAACTGGTGGCCGAAGGCGTCGTGCCGGAAGAATACGGTGGCGAGTCGCCATTCGTGCCGGTGTCGGCCAAGGCCGGCACCGGTATCGATGACCTGCTGGAAAACGTGCTGCTGCAGGCCGAAGTGCTGGAACTCAAGGCACCGGTCGGTTCGCCGGCCCGTGGCCTCGTGGTCGAGGCCCGCCTGGACAAGGGCCGTGGCCCGGTCGCGACGATCCTGGTGCAATCGGGTACCCTGCGCCGTGGCGACGTGGTGCTGGCCGGTTCCGCTTACGGCCGTGTCCGCGCAATGCTCGACGAAAACGGCAAGGCCGTGTCCGAAGCCGGTCCGTCGATCCCGGTCGAGATCCAGGGCCTGACCGAAGTGCCGGTCGCCGGTGAAGAAGTCATGGTCATGGCCGACGAGCGCAAGGCGCGTGAGATCGGTCTGTTCCGTCAAGGTAAGTTCCGCGACGTGAAACTGGCCAAGCAGCAGGCGGCCAAGCTGGAAAACATGTTCGACCAGATGGCCGAGGGCGAGGTGAAGAACCTGCCGCTGATCATCAAGACGGACGTGCAGGGTTCGCAGGAAGCACTGGTCAGCTCGCTCCAGAAGCTGTCGACCTCGGAAGTGCGCGTGCAGGTCGTCCATGCGGCGGTCGGCGGCATCACCGAGTCGGACGTCAACCTGGCGGTGGCATCGAAGGCAGTCATCATCGGCTTCAACGCCCGTGCCGACGCCCAGGCCCGCAAGCTGGCCGAAGCCAATGGCGTCGACATCCGTTACTACAGCATCATTTACGATGCGATCGACGAGATCAAGACGGCACTGTCGGGCATGCTGGCACCGGAAAAGCGCGAGACCATCACCGGCCAGGTCGAGATTCGCCAGGTCATCCTGGTCTCGAAAGTGGGCGCGATCGCCGGCTGCCTGGTCACCGATGGCGTCGTCAAGCGGTCCTCCTCGGTCCGCCTGCTGCGCAACAACATCGTCATCTGGACCGGCGAGATCGACTCGCTCAAGCGCTTCAAGGACGATGCGAAAGAAGTGCGCGCCGGCCTCGAGTGCGGCCTCTCGCTGAAGAACAACAACGAAATCCAGGTGGGCGACGTCCTGGAAGTGTTCGAAGTGACGGAAGTGGCCCGTACGCTGTAATCCAAGCGCAAGGGAAAAGCGCCATCCGCCGGGCCCAGTGCCCAGCCGATGGCGTTTTTTTTCGCTGGCGCCGCGGCCCGCCGCACGTACGCCCCCCGCCACCCAATCGATGTACCATCGTCAGGAAACACAAAGCAATCACCATGGCAAAACACAGCAAAACCATCCCCCAGCGCGGCCTGCGCGTGGCCGACCAGATCCAGAAGGACCTGTCGGAACTGATCGCCTTCGAGTTGAAGGACCCGCGCGTCGGCATGATCACGCTGACCGAAGTCCAGCTCACGCCCGATTACGCCCACGCCAAGATCTACTTCACCCTGCTCAAGGACAGCAAGGAAGAGGTCAAGCAGACGCTCGAGGGCTTGAACAAGGCCTCCGGCTACCTGCGCAACATGCTCGGCAAGCGCCTGCACATCCACACGCTGCCGGCGCTGCACTTCGTGCACGACACCTCGACCTCGCGCGGCCTGCAGATGTCGGCCCTGATCGACCAGGCCAACGCCGTGCGCGCCGCCGACTTCGACGACGGCAGCGCTCCTGCAGCTGAAGACGAGGTCAAGTGAACGCACGCCCGCCAAAAAAACCGCGTGACCCGGTCGACGGCGTCCTGCTGCTCGACAAGCCGGTCGGCCTGTCCTCGAACGACGCTTTAATCCGGGCCAAGCGCGTGATGAACGCCAAGAAGGCCGGCCACACCGGCACGCTCGACCCCTTCGCCACCGGCTTGCTGCCGCTGTGCTTCGGCGAAGCGACCAAGTTTTCGCAGGATCTGCTGGAAGCGGACAAGACCTACGAGGCGACGGTCCATTTGGGCATCATGACGAGCACCGGCGACACCGAGGGCGAAGCGATCGAGACGCTTCCGGTCGACGTGACCCCGGCATGCATCGAGGCGGCCCTGGCGCGCTTTCGCGGTCCGATCCTGCAGGTACCGCCGATGTATTCGGCCCTCAAGCGCGACGGCAAGGCTTACTACGAATACGCGCGCGAAGGCATCGTGCTCGAGCGCGCGGCGCGGCCGGTGACGATCCACGGGCTGGAACTGATCGGGTACGACGCGCCGATGCTGCGCATCCGCGTCACCTGCAGCAAGGGCACTTACGTGCGCGTGCTGGGCGAGGATATCGGCGCGGCCCTGGGCTGCGGCGCCCACCTGAACGCGCTGCGCCGCATCCAGGTCGGCGCGCTGACGGCCGAGAACATGATCACGCTCGACGCCTTGCAGGCGCATGGCGCGCCCTTGTCGCTGCTGGCGCCGGTCGATACGCTGTTGTCGACCTTCCCCCCAATCGCGCTCACGCCGGAGCTGGCCAGGCGCTTCCTGAACGGCCAGCGCCTCGCCCTGGGCAAGGAGCCTGGGGTGGCCGTGCCGCCGGAGCAGGGCAGGGTGCGCGTGGTTTGCGAAGGCAGGCTGCTGGGGACGGCGAACTTGCAGGAATATGCGGTGCTGGCGCCCGAACGCTTGATCGCCGCGGCGCAGTAGCAAGCCGCGGCACGAACCGCCCAGCCTACCAAGCCGTTGAAATGGCGGACCTTTTTCGAAGAAAGACCGCATCGTCGTGCTATACTACGCGGTTTCCGAAATTGGCAGCACCGTACACATCCGTACATCACGCACATCCACGCTGAAATTACATGTCAAATACCAAACGCGCAATTCGTAATATTGCAATCATCGCCCACGTTGACCACGGCAAGACCACCCTGGTCGACCAGCTGCTCCGTCAGTCCGGCACCTTCCGTGAAAACCAGGCCGTGGACACCCGCGTGATGGACTCGAACGACCTCGAAAAAGAACGCGGCATCACGATTCTGTCGAAGAACTGCGCGGTCGAGTACGAAGGCACCCACATCAACATCGTCGACACCCCGGGCCACGCCGACTTCGGCGGTGAAGTCGAGCGCGTGCTGTCGATGGTCGACTCGGTGCTGCTGCTGGTCGATGCCCAGGAAGGCCCGATGCCGCAGACGCGCTTCGTGACCCGCAAGGCGCTGGCCCTGGGCCTGAAGCCGATCGTCGTCGTCAACAAGGTCGACCGTCCGGGCGCGCGCGCCGACTGGGCCATCAACCAGACCTTCGAACTGTTCGACAAGCTCGGCGCGAACGACGAGCAGCTCGACTTCCCGATCATCTACGCATCGGGCCTGAACGGCTACGCCGGCCTGACCGAAGACGTGCGCGACGGCGACATGAAGCCGCTGTTCGACGCCATCCTGCAGCACGTGCCGGTCCGTGACGACAATCCGGAAGGCCCGCTGCAGATGCAGATCACCTCGCTCGACTATTCGTCGTACGTCGGCAAGATCGGCATCGGTCGCGTCAACCGCGGTACCGTCAGGACGGGCCAGGACGTGGTCGTCATGAACGGCCCTGACGGCACCCCGATCAAGGGCCGCATCAACCAGGTGCTGAACTTCAAGGGCCTCGAGCGCGTGCTGGTCGACGAAGCCGTCGCCGGCGACATCTGCCTGATCAACGGTATCGACGAAATCGGTATCGGTTCGACCCTGTGCGCGCCGGACACCCCGGAAGCGCTGCCGATGCTGACCGTCGACGAGCCGACCCTGACGATGAACTTCATGGTCAACAACTCGCCGCTGGCGGGCCGCGAAGGCAAGTTCGTCACCAGCCGCCAGCTGCGCGACCGCCTGGACCGCGAGCTGAAGGCCAACGTCGCACTGCGCGTTTCGCCGACCGACGACGACACGATCTTCGAAGTGTCGGGCCGCGGCGAGCTGCACCTGACGATCCTGATCGAAAACATGCGCCGCGAAGGGTTCGAGCTGGCAGTGTCGCGTCCACGCGTGGTCTTCAAGATGGTCGATGGCGTGCGCCAGGAGCCGTTCGAGAACCTGTCGGTCGACGTCGAGGAAGTCAACCAGGGCGGCGTGATGGAAGAACTGGGCCGCCGCCGTGGCGACCTGCAGAACATGGAATCGGACGGCAAGGGCCGCGTGCGCCTCGAGTACCTGATTCCCGCGCGTGGCCTGATCGGCTTCCAGGGCGAATTCATGACCCTGACCCGCGGCACCGGCCTGATGAGCCACGTGTTCCACGAATACGCGCCCGTCGACAACACCCGCGGCGAGATGGCCGGTCGCCGTAATGGCGTGCTGATCTCGCAGGACGACGGCGCCGCCGTTGCCTACGCGATCTGGAAACTGCAAGACCGCGGCCGCATGTTCGTGTCGCACAACGATCCGGTCTACGAAGGCATGATCATCGGCATCCACTCGCGCGACAACGACCTGGTCGTCAATCCGATCAAGGGCAAGCAGCTGACCAACGTGCGTTCGTCGGGTACCGACGAAGCCGTGCGCCTGGTGCCGCCGATCCAGATGTCGCTCGAGTACGCGGTCGAGTTCATCGAGGACGACGAACTGGTCGAGATCACGCCGAAGTCGATCCGCCTGCGCAAGCGCTACCTGAAGGAACACGAGCGCAAGAAGGCCAGCCGCGAAGCCTAATCGGCGCGCGGGAGTCGATCCCGTCCCGTCTAAAAAACCGCTGTCGCCGCATGCAAATGCGGGCAGCGGTTTTTTTATTCGCGACCGCCTTGTCGATGGTGGCCATGGACGATAGGCGGGCTGGCGCTCGTCACAACCCTACGGAAAGGCACGGACGGCCGGCGGCACCGTGCAAAATCAGCCGTGCGGCCTGCCGGGCTATACCATTATCGGCAAAAAATCCCACCCGCCGCTATTTGTTTGCAGCTAGTAGGATTTGCAAGCATGAAGCATGGGGGGAGATTGGTGCCTGGCGGCGTATCGTCAGCGCCGCACGCATCGGTACGCGCGCATGCGCCTGACCTGCGCGGAACCGGCAGCGCGGAGTTTTTAGCGCAGCCCCAGCAAGGCCAGCACGCGCTCGCGGCTCACGCCGACGAGCGCCGACGTCATCGCCAGCAGCGATTCGTAATCGTGGCTTGCCGCGGTGCTGGCGAAATCCTGGGCCGTCAGCGCCAGCTCGCCGGCGCTCAGCACGGGCTGGGCGGCGCGCAGGGTCGCGGCGCTCAGGGCGGCGCTGGCCGCATCCTGCGCGCGGCGCACGCGTTCGAGCGCCTGCACGACTTCGCGCAGGTTCTGGCGCAGGGCGTCGGCATTGCCGGTGCCGAGATCCTGGAGCTTGAGGTCGGGCGCCACGGCCTCGGTCGCCACGCGGCCGCGGCCGGAGATGGCGATGCCGTCGCGTACGGCGGGCCAGTTCGCTTCGGCGGTCGTGAATTCGATGCGGCCCTGGTTGTCCAGGCCGGTGCGCACCTTGACCGGGGCCAGCGTGCGGTCCAGGCGCATGGCGATCTGCTCGGGCGTCATCTCGGGCTCGAAACTGGCCGACAGTTGCGGGCCGCCGGCGCCGCCGACCGAGAAGGCCAGCGACACGGGGGCGGCCGCCTGCAGCATGGCGACGTCGAGGCCGGTGATGCGGAAGCGCTGCTGGGCCGGCGCGCCGTCGGAGAACAGCAGCAGGTCGTCGACCGAGCCGCCGGCCTGGGCGCTGCGGGCGGCGATGGTGGCGCCGAGCTGGCGTGCGCGGGCCTCGAGATCGCGCGCGCCGCTCTTCATGCCGGCGATTTTCGCGGAGAGGGCCGATTTCACCGATTCGAGCTGGGCCGCGACGCGGTCGAGATATTCGCGCGCCTGCTGGGCGCTGGCGACGTCGCCCTGCAGGCGCGTGTCCCAGTTGCCCTGGCTGCGGCGCAGCGCCGTGTGCGGTGTCGGGCGCACGGACTGGCGCACGCCGGTCGCGTCGAGCTCTTGCGCCGGCTGGGCGCGCGCCAGCGCCGGCGCGCCCCTGGCGGCGCCGGTCGGGATCGGAAGCGTATTGGCAGTCGGGCGGAGCGTGGTGGCCATCGATTACAGGGCGGAGAACAGGGACAGCGTACCGATCCGGCCGTATGCCTTGTAGGTCGCTTGCAGGGCCGTCGAGTAGCCGTTCAGTTCGGTCGCGGCGACGCCCATGTCGAGCTGGCCGATATCGGTGATGGCCATCTGGTTCGACAGGCTGACGTTGGCGTGGTTGACGTCGAGCGTGTCGAGGATGTTCTGCTTGCCGCCGATGGCGGCGATCCTGCCCGAGACCAGCTCGAGCGCCGCGTCGAAGGCGTCGAGGTTCTCTTCGAGCACCGTGCGCGTGCCGGCATCATTCGGGTTCAGGTC
This sequence comes from Massilia jejuensis, assembly GCF_042656795.1. Classification (NCBI taxonomy): domain Bacteria; kingdom Pseudomonadati; phylum Pseudomonadota; class Betaproteobacteria; order Burkholderiales; family Oxalobacteraceae; genus Massilia; species Massilia jejuensis. The sequence goes on from NZ_JBHSMS010000006.1 coordinate 171,484, forward strand.
GGCAGCTTCCAGCCTCGCGATGGTCTTGTCGAGGGCATTGAGCAGCCGCTCCATGCCCGCGATGTTTTCATTGGCGACCTGGGTCAGGCCATTGCCGACCACGACGCGCTGTTCGTTGAGATTGCCGGCGTAGCTGTAGCGGGCGCCGACCGGGGCGCCGGCGTCATAGGCCATCGGGGCGGTCCCGGTCTCGGTGCCGGCGAAGACGTAGCGCTTTTCCTGGTCGACCGTGTTGGCGCTGAACAGCAGGCTCTCGCGCATGGCTTCGAGCGGCTGGATCATCGCTTTCAGGTCGGCCGGCGTGTTGCCACCGTCGAGGGCCCAGACGATCTGGTCGCGGCCGGCGGTGACGTCGTTGACCATGCCGCTCAGGTAGCTCTCGTTCTTCGACAGGCGGATCTTGATCGCGCCGATATTCTCGCGGTACTGGTCGATCGCGGATTCCTCGCGCCGCAGGCGCGACAGGCGCACGCTGTCGATCGGGTCGTCCGAGGGCAGCAGGATGCGCTTGCCGGTAGCCATCTGCTGGGTCAGGTTGCTCATGCGCTCCTGGTTCAGCTGGAGCGACTTGTTCATGTTCGACTGGTACTGGGCGGTGGCGATACGCATGATTGTTCCTTAACCCATCATCGCCAGCGTGGCGTCGAAGAGGGAATTGGCGACCGACATGACTTTCATGTTGGCCTGGTACATGTTCTGGTATTCGACGAGGTTGATGGCTTCCTCGTCCTGGTTGACGCCGCTCGTGGCCTGCCAGTCTTCTTCGGCATGGGTACGCATGGTGCGGGCGGTGGCGAGCGCGTCCTGGTTCTGCAGGCTGAGCACGCCGAGCTTGCCGACGAGCTGGCTGTCGGCATCGCGCAGCGTCGCGCTGCTCTTGTCCTTGAAGGTGACCGTCTTGCCGTCGATTTCTAGCAGTTTCTGCAAGTTGCCCGTATCGCCGTCCGAGCCGTCGCTGGAAAACGCCAGGTCGGCCGGCACGAGGCCATCGGCGACCGTCAACATGTTGTTCGCGCCCGCCGTGAAAATAAACAGCGCCTTGCCGTCAGGCACGGCCGAGGTGCTGTTCATGACATAGCCCTGCTTCAGCTGCGCATTGACTTGCACTTCCAGCATGCTGGCCATGGCGGCCACGTCATCCTGCATCGACGTCAGCGTGCCACGCTCGTAGACGGACAGGCCGCCGAGCTGGCCGCCGAGCTTTTCGGCATCCAGGACGAACCTGGTCGATGCAAACTCGAGCGAGAATACCTGCCCGCCGCCGGCGCCTTCGGCCTTGAGGGTGCCGGCGACGTTGCCGATCACCAGCGCCTGGCCTGTTTTGAGGGAAATGTCGCGCACGCCGCCGGGCTGTTCCGACACTTCCAGCGCCATCTGGCCGGCCAGCTCGTCAATGGCGAGGTCGCGTGCGTCGATCAGGCTCGACACCGGAGAGCCGACGGCATTGGCCTGGGTGATACGTGCATTCAGGGCGGCGATCCTGTCGATGTTGGCATTGGCCGAGGCGACGATCGCGCCGCGTTGCTGGGTGAGCGACTGGCGCTGGGCGTTGTAGACGTTGTTCAGGCTGTTGAAGCGCTGGGCCAGCAAGCCGGCAGCGGTCAGGACTTGCTGGCGCAGCGGGGTCGAGGTGACGCTGTCGCCGGCCACCGCGTTGAGCGCGGCGAAGAAGCCGTCGACCGCGACCGACAGGCTGGCCGTCTCGTCGCCCATCACGCGCTCGAGCTGGGTGAGATAAGGCTGGGTCTGCGAATACTGGCCCGCCTCGGCCGCAGCGCGCCACATCTGCTGGCTCTTGTAGCCGTCCGAAAAACGCAGCAGCGAAGTGACCTGCACGCCGTTGCCAACCGACTTGCCGCTGGCGTCGGCGCCCACGGCCGACAGCAGCGCCGCCTGGCGGGTATAGCCTTTGGTCTGCAGGTTGGCGATGTTCTGGCTGGTTGCCGACAGCGCCAGCTGCGAAGCGAGCGCGCCCGACAGCGCGTTGGACATGATGGTCATGGAGGTCTTTCTCGAGAAACAGGGGGCCTACCGTAACAAGGCGACCGGTGAAGTGAAATGATTAAGTATTTCCCGGAGTAATTTTCTCAGGCAGTAGCTGGCGCAGGATCGCATCGGCCACGCCGAAGGCGCGCTGGCCGGCCATCTGCTTGGCGAGGATGCCGTCGGCCATGTCCTGCATGTCCTGGTTGACGCGGTCCTTGAAGACGCTGTCCTCGTCGGCCATTTCTCGGGTGGTCGCGCGCATGTCCTTGAGCATCTGCGCAATGAAGAAGCTTTCGAACTCGACCGCGGCCTTGGTGGCGTTCGCCACGTGGGCGGCGTCCGCCGCGGCCGGCGTCACCGCGTCCGGCTTGAGGGCGCCCGGCCGGGCCAGGAAGGGATGCAGGGGCGGGGTGCGGTCCATCAGATCACCACCAGTTCGCCTTCGATGGCGCCGGCCTGGTCAAGCGCCTGCAGGATCGCCATGATGTCGTCGGGCGAAGCGCCCAGGCTGTTGACCACGTCGATGATCGTTTGCAGCCTGGCGCCGGCCGGCCACTTGAACATCTGGCCCGAACCCTGGTCGACCGACACCTGCGATTGCGGCGTGACGGCGGTCTGGCCGCGCGAGAACGGACCGGGCTGGCTGACGCGCGCGCTTTCGGAGATGACGACCTTCAGCGCGCCGTGGGTGACGGCGGCCGATTTGACGCGCAGGCCGTCGGCGATCACCACGGTGCCGGTACGCGAATTGAAGACCACCTTCGGCACTTCGGTACCCGATTCGACCGACAGGTTCGACAGCTTGGCCACAAACGCCACGCGCTCGGTCGGGTTGCTCGGGGCGACGACTTCGACGCTGGTGCCGTCGGCGGTGGTGGCGACCTGGCCGAAGCGGCGGTTGATCGCTTCCACGACATTGGTGGCGGTTTCGAAATGCGGATGGCGCAGGCGCAGCAGCACTTGCGGGCGGGTCGAGAAATCGGTGGCGATCTCGCGCTCGATCATGGCCCCGTTCGGGATGCGGCCGGTGGTCGGGGTATTCACCGTCACCGAAGAGCCGCTCTTGCCCGACGCCGACAGGCCGCCGACCACCAGGTTACCCTGGGCCAGTGCGTAGACTTCGTTGTCGGCCGCGCGCATCTGGGTCATGAGCAGGGTGCCGCCGCGCAGGCTCTTGGCGTCGCCCAGCGAGGAGACGGTGACGTCGATCGCCTGGCCGCGGCGGTAGCCGGGCGGGAAGACGGCCGAGATCATCACGGCGGCGACGTTCTTGTTCTTGGCGTCCTGGCCCTCGGGCAGCTTGACGCCGAATTGCTTGAGCATGTTCAGGACCGACTGGCTGGCGAATTTCACCTGGGTCGAGTCGCCCGAGCCGTTCAGGCCCACCACCAGGCCGTAGCCGACCAGGGGATTTTCGCGGACGCCCTCGATGCTGACCAGGTTGCGCAGCGCCTGCGCGGCCTGCGCGGGCACGACCGCGCTCAGGCCGAGGACGGCGGCGAACATGATACGGGGGAGGAGGGTAGTGCCACGAAATTGAATCATGTTTTTACCTTGATTAGAACGGCATCAGCGGGCCGGTGAAAAAGCGCGTCAGCCAGCCGGCCGAATTCGCATCGGCCAGCACGCCCTTGGCCGAATAGGCGATGCGGGCATTGGCCACGCGCAGCGACGACACCTGGTTGTCGGCGTCCACGTCGGCCGCGCGCACATAGCCCTTCAGGCGCACGAATTCTTCGCCCTGGTTCAGCGTCATGTTCTTCTCGCCCGCCACCCGCAGCAGGCCGTTCGGCAGCACTTCCTGCACGATCACGGTCAGGGCGCCGGACAGGGCATTCTGCTGGGTGCTGGTCGAGTCGCCCGAGAAGCTGCGGTCGGCCGAGATGTCGACGCCGGTCTTGCCGAAGGTTTTACCCAATATGCCCAGCGGGGTCACGCCCACCGACGCGCCTTTGTTGAAACTGGTGCCGGCACGCTTGCTCGCCTGCGTGGTCTCCTGCAGGATCACGGTGACCACGTCGCCCACGCGGTAGGCGCGGGCATCCGAGGTGAGCGAGAGCGCATCGCTGCTGAACACGCCGCCGGAGACGCCGCGCTGCACGTTGCGGGTGAGCGGCACGGCATCTTCCTCGGGCAGCGCCGCGATCGGCGCACGCGCGGCGCAGCCAGCCAGCAGCAGCGCCGAGGCGGCGCCCGCTACCGTCGCGGCAAGGCGGGAGCGCATCATTATCGGGCTGCCTGCGCGAGGTATTGCAGCATGTTGTCGGCGGCCGACAACACCTTGGTGTTCATCTCGTAGGTGCGCTGGGCGGCGATCATGTCGACCATTTCCTCGACCACTTGCACGTTCGAGCCTTCCAGCGTGCCTTGCTTGAGCTTGCCCAGTGCGCCGTCGCCCGGACGGCCCTCCAGCGGCGCGCCGCTGGCGGCCGTTTCCGAGAACAGGTTCTCGCCCAGCGCCAGCAGGCCGGCGGGATTGACGAAGCCGGTGAGGGTCAGCGCGCCGATTTCGGTCGGCGTCGCCTGGCCGGGCACGCTGGCCGAGACGGTGCCGTTTTCGGCGATGGTGATCGCGGTGGCATTGTTCGGCACGGTGATCTGGGGCACCAGTGCCAGGCCCTGGGCATTGACCAGGGTGCCGTTGGCGTCGATCTGCAGCTGGCCGGCGCGGGTGAAGGCGGCCTCGCCGTTCGGGCGGCGCACCTGCAGGAAGCCGTTGCCGGAAATGGCCACGTCGAGCTGCTGGCTGGTCGTTTGCAGCGAACCGTTGGTAAACACCTTCTGGGTGCCGACCAGGCGCGTGCCGTTACCGAGCTGGACGCCATTGGAAACGGTGTTGTCGGCGCTTTGCGCGCCCGGCTGGGCGTCGACCTGGTAGTGCAGGTCTTCGAAGACGACACGGTCGCGCTTGAAGCCGACGGTATTCACGTTGGCCAGGTTGTTGGCGATGGCTTGCAGCTTGGCGTCTTGGGCCTGGACACCGGTCTTGCTGATCCACATTGCTGGATTCATGACATTCTCCTTGGGTTGTCGATCAGCGCAGTCAAGCGCCGAGCAGGCGGTTGCCCGCCTCGTTCATCTTGTCGCCGGCCTGGAACAGCTTCATCTGCAGCTCGAAACTGCGGTTCAGGGCCATGGTCGCGACCATCTCTTCGACGGCCGACACGTTGCTGCCTTCCAGCGCGCGGCCGCGCACGGTGATGTTGGCGTCCGCTTCCAGCTGGTTGCCGTTGCGCGCCACGATCAGGCCGGCTTCGTTCTTGGTCAGCTCGGGGCCTTCGGCGTTCACCAGGCGCAGCTTGTCGATCACCTGCATCGTCGTCGCGCCTTCGGCCATGACGGAAATCGTGCCGTCGGTGCCGATTTCCACCGCCGAATGCGGCGGCAGCACGATCGGCCCGCCTTCGCCCAGCAGCGGGCGGCCGGCCACCGACAGGGCGCCGGCGGCATCCAGGTCGATCGCGCCGGCGCGGGTATAGGCTTCGGCGCCGTTGAACTCGACGGCGAAATAGCCATTGCCGTTGATCGCCACGTCGAGCGGACGGCCGGTCTCGCGCACGGTGCCCGGCTTGGTCGAAATGGCGTCGGCCTGCGTCCTGGCCATGTGCACGTCGTCGTAGCCGTAGTTGCCTTGCGCGCCGAGCGACTGGGTCGTCACCAGTTCCAGGTTGGCGCGAAAGCCCGGCGTGTCCATGTTCGCCAGGTTGTTCGCGTGGACCTGCTGGGCGCGCAGCGTGTGCTCGGCGCCGGAGACTGCGGTGAAGATCAGTTTATCCATGGCCCGTCGATCCTTAGTTCAGCGCTTGCATCAGGGTTTGCATCATCTGGTTCTCGGTCGTGATGACCTTCGAGTTGGCCTGGTAGTTGCGCTGCGAGGTCATCAGGCCGACGAGTTCCGAAGTGATGTCGACGTTCGAGCCTTCGAGCGAACCGGTATTGAGCTTGCCGGCCAGGCCTGCGCCCGGGGTGCCCAGCAGGGCCAGGCCCGAGGCGGCGTTGGCCTGCCAGCTGGTGTCGCTGATCGCGGTCAGCGCGCCTTCGTTGCCGAAGGTGGCCAGGGCGATGGTGCCGACGGTCTGCTTTTGCTCGTTGCTGTAGCGCGCCACGACCGAACCGTCCGCCGCCAGCTCGACGCCGACATAGGTGCCCGAGGCATAGCCGTCGGTGCGGTTGGTGGTGCTGGTCGCTTCGCCGGCGAACTGGGTGGTGCCGGTGTAGTCGATCGAGAACACGATATTGGCCGCGCCGTTGGCCGGATCGAGCGTCAGCGTACCGCTGTTGGCGGAACCGGCGGCCAGCTGGCCGGAGCTGTCGAAGCTCAATGCCTTCGATGCGCCCGCGGCCGGCGCCTTGTTGTCGAAGCCGTAGTGCACCGTGACGGCGTTGCTGCCGGTCTTGACGAAGTACTGCGACACGGTGTGCTGGTTGCCCTGCGAATCGTACAGGACCGATTGCTTGACCATGTTGTAGCTGGATGGGTCGTTGGCGTCGAAGGTGCCGTTGGCGGGCGGCTTCCAGTCGGACGACAGGTTGCCGACGAAGTTCACGGCGGTCGAGGCCTTGGCCGCGATCTGGCCGGTCGGGATCTTGATGTCGCCCATGGTGCCGAGCGTACCGTTGAGGGTCGGGCCATAGCCCTGCACCTTGCGTCCGGCCGCGTCGACCAGGTTGCCGGCGTTATCGGCGGCGAAGATGCCGACGCGGCTGTACGACAGCGTGCCCTGCGCATCGCGGCTGATGAAGAAGCCGCGGCCCTCGATGGCGGCGTCGAGCGAGCGGCCGGTCGATTCGACCGAACCGTTGGTGCCGATGTTCTGGGTCAGCGAGCCGACCGCGACGCCGTTCGCCTGCTCACCCGCGTACATGGCGGAGAAATTGGCGCGGCTGCTCTTGAAGCCGTAGGTGCTCGAGTTGGCGATGTTGTTCGACACGGCTTCCAGTTGCTCGTTGATGGCCTGGATACCGGAGAGGGCGATGTTGAAGCTCATGGTGTCATCCTTGAATAGTTAGTTGGCGGCGACCGACGCGGCCTTGCCGTTGAAACCGGTGATGGCGGACGGGTCGACGTCGCCGACGCCCGCCACCTGCAAGACGACGGCGCCGCTGCCCGACAGGCGCACGCTGCGCACCGTGCCGGCGACTTCGACCGCCATGGCCGCGCCGTCGGCGCCCTTGGCCGAGATCGCATAGCTGCCCGGCGCCAGTCCCAGTGCGGCCGGGTCGAGCGTGAAGGCCTGCGCGCCGGCCCTATGGAAGGGCAGGGCGATGCTGTGCGCCTGGCCGTCCGCGCCGGTGAGCACCAGGCTGGCGCTGCCGGCCGCGGGCAGCGTGACGCTGCCGGTGAGCGGGGCGCCGTCCAGCTGCACGCGGCCGGTCGCGACCGTCACCTGCGAGCCGACCTGGCCGCCCATCGCCAGCACTTGCAGGCTTTGCAGCACGCTGGCGCTGGCGCTGGTGGTCTTGGACAGGCTTTGCAGCGCTTCGGTCTGCGACAGCTGCGACAACTGGTTGACGAACTGGCTCGGGTCCGACGGCGCCAGCGGATCCTGGTTGCGGATCTGGGCCACCAGCAGCTTGGTGAACATGTCCTTGGTGGCGCTGACGTCGGCGCTGGCCGCGACCGTGCCGGTGGCGGCGGCGCTGTTCGACGCGGCGAGGGAATTATTGGTCAGCATGGTTTAGCCTTCGCCCAGTTTCAGCAGCGACTGCTGCATCGATTTGATCCGGCCCAGCACTTCGACATTGGTCTCGAAAGCGCGCGAGGCGGACATCATGTCGGCCATTTCGGCGACCGAGTTGACGTTCGAGTAGACGACCATGCCTTCGGCGTCGGCCAGCGGGTTGCCCGGCTCGTATACCTTGCGCACCGGGTCGGCGCTTTGGACCACGTCGAGCACCTGCACGCGGCCGCCCGCATCGTTTTCCATGACGGCGGCGAACACGGGCTTCCTCGCGCGGTAGGCGTCGGCTTCCGAGGAAGCGGCGGTATCGGCGTTGGCCAGGTTCGAAGCGATGGTGTTCAGGCGCACCGACTGCGCCGTCATCGCCGAACCGGCGATCGTCGAAATATCCTTGAAACTCATGCTTATTGACCCTGGATGGCTTTGGCCAGGCCGCGCAGCTTCATGTTGATGAAGGTGAGGCTGGTCTGGAAGTCGGAGGCGTTCTGCGAGAACGCGGCCTGCTCGACGCCGATTTCGACGGTGTTGCCGTCGGCGCTGGGGTGGAAGGGCACGCGGTACAGGGTTTCGGCATCGAGCATGGCCAGGTCGCCGTTGCCTGGGCCGGCGCTGTCGAGCGCCGCACGTTCCTGCAGCATGGCGCCGAAGTCGACGTCGCGCGCCGTGTAGCCGGGCGTGCTTTCGTTGGCGATGTTCGCGGCCAGCACTTTCGTCCGCTCGGCGCGCACGTGCAGCGCATCCGCGTGAACGCCGAGTGCGTCCTTAAAATTAATCGTCATGTTCGATCCTCCGTCGTGAACTGCAGTACGTTTCGTTAGAATGGGTACATCTTTGATGCCTGGGTTCCTGCAATGATGCTTCGCACCGCTCGTCTTCTTGTTCTGCCCGTCTTGCTGGCCGCCTTGCCGGCCTTCGCCACGCCGTCCGTCCTGGCCCAGGTCGAGGAAGCCGCCCGCGCCCAGCTGGAGAGCCAGGCCGCCGCTTCCGGATTGAACGATGCCCGCTTCGAGCTGACCGTGGTGCCGCCGCGCGTGGCGCCACGCTGTTCCGGGCCGGTCGAAGTCGGCGCGCTCGACACCCGGCAGGCGAGCCGGATGCGCTTCGCGGTGCGCTGCCCCGGCGCCGGCGCGAGCCGCCTCGAATACATCGTGCGCGCGCGCATCTCGGCGGCGGTGGTGCTGACCGCCGCGCCGGTGGCTGCCAACGAATTGATTACCGACGCTCATATTACCGTAGGGCAACGTGACATTACCAGCATTGCAGACCCAGTTGTCGCACCAAGTGATGCCGTAGGCCAAACGAGTCGCCGTTCGTTGCGTGCCGGCGACGTTCTCCGTAGCAGTTCGCTAACGGCGCCGGTGCTGGTCAAGCGCGGGGACGCGGTCGTGATGATCGCCCGCGTCGAGGGAATCGAGGTCAGCACGGCCGGCGAAGCGCTCGACCCTGGTGCGAAAGGTGCAACGATCCGGGTACGCAACAGCGCCAGCGGGCAGACGCTGCGCATGCGCGTGACCGCGCCCGGCACCGTCGAGCCCACCGACATGCCCCGCATCAACCGCTAGTTCCCTGCAGTTTGCCGGCCAGGCGCGCCAGCTTGGCGGCGTAGGCCGGGTCGGTGGCATAGCCGCCCCTGGCGAGACCCTGGGCGAAGGCGTTCGCATCGTTGCCGACGCCGAGCGCGCCTTTATAACGCGGGTTATCGAGCAGCATCCGGGCATAGTCGCGGAAGGCCGCCGCGCCGTCCGGATAGGCGCGGAATTTCGCGCTCGTCCTGATCGCGGCGCCGCCGACGTATTCGGTGGTCGCCGTTTCGCTGGTCGCGCCATCCCATTTGGCGCCGGCCTTGATACCGAACAGGTTGTGGCTGCTGGCGCCATCGCCGGTCCGGATCGGGCGCTGGCCCCAGCCCGATTCGAGCGCGGCGTGCGCCTGCACCAGTTCGGGGGCGACGCCCAGCTTGTCGGCCGCTTCCCTGGCCCAGGGCGCGATGCTGTCCAGGAAAGCCTGCTGCTCTTCATTGGTCGAGCTGGCCCCGGTTTCCGGCGCGCCCAGCACTGTCGCCGCGCTGCGCGCATGCCACAGGCCGCCTTCGGGCGTCAGGTCGGGCAGCGCTGCGCCGCCGCCGTTCTGGATGAAGTCGGCGACTTCGCCCTGCACCTCGGCGAAGGCGCGTCCGAAGCCGCTGCCGCCGCCGATCGCTGCGGCCGGGCGGGCCGATGGGGTCGGCAGCGTCGCCGAGACCGGAGCCGTCGAAAAATCAGCGTGGCGCATAGGTGCCGTCCCCGCCGTGCAGCACGCGCTGCATCACGGAAAATTGTTCGGCCAGCAGGTTGCCGTTGCGCGTGGTGGCCAGCTTGCAGGCCACGACCAGGCGTTCCAGCTCGCTCCAGGCGGCGGCGAGCTTGGCGCGGCCGGGTTCGGCCTGGGCGGCGATGAAGCCGGCCATCGTGGCGTCGGCGCCGTGCAGCGCGCGCACCAGGGCCACGCGCTGCCTGCGGCGCGCGTCCATCGCGTCCAGCGCCGGCGCGAGTTCTTCGGCCAGCGCACCGAGCGCATCCCCCTGGTGGCGCAGCGCGGCCTGGAACTGGCGTTCGAGCAGGGCGTGGATGGCATTCGCGGCAACCAGGTCCTGTTCGACGCCGTCGGCCAGGGCGCTGGCCGCCTGCTGGCGCGTAAGGCGGGGTACCGGCGGGCTCATCCGCGTCCTCCGTGGAAGCGCTGGATCAGGCCCGCGAGGCGGCCGGCGTCGAAGGGCAACTCGCCCTTGGCCAGCGCGTCGCGCAGCTCGGCCACGCGCGCGGCGTCGAAGTCGGGCAGGGCGGCAAGGGCCTTTGCGGCCGGCTGCAGCACTTCCGATTCCAGCGGCGAGGCGCTCCGGCCCGGCTGCGCGGCTTGCGCAGGTGCGGGAGCGGGGGCCGCGCCGCCGATCGCAGGCGTCAGGGCGGGCGCGCCGGTTCCAGTGATTTTCATGCGGTTACCTCGGGTTTTCGATTGAATCGTCATGGTTGGTTCGCCAATTGGCCGCGCAACGCCGCGGCGGCGGCGCCCTTGCCCGTGCCTGGCGCGCTGACCGACACGCCGTCGAGCAGTTGCGCGGTGGCGCCGGGGGCGCCGAACATGGCGGCCACCGAGCGCGATTGGGCACGCGTCAGGATCATCAGTTCGATGCGGCGGTTGATGCCGGCATCGGTGCGTTTGGCGTCGAGCGGTGCGCGGTCGGCCATGCCGACCACCTGCAGCACGCTGTCGCCGCGCATGCCGCCGGAAAGCAGCTGGGCGCGCGCCGCCATCGCGCGGTTCGAGGACAGCGACCAGTTCGACATGCCGGTTTTCTCGGCGAAGGTGTACTGGACCGAGTCGGTGTGGCCGACGATCAGCATCTGGTTTTCCATTTGCGCGAACAGCGGCGCCATCTTCTGCAGCAGGCGCGCGAAGCGTCCCGTGGGCAGCGCGCTGCCGCGCATGAACATGCCCTGGCGGTCGGTATCGTGCAGCATCACGCGCAGGCCGTAGGGCGTCACTTCCGACTGCAGGTTCGACGCCAGGCCCGCGTCTTCACTCATCTTTTCCAGCTTTTTCGACAGCTGCTTCAAGTCCGCGGGCGAATCGTAGGAAACGCGCGCTTCGCTCGTCGCACCCGCATCCTCGGCCGGGCCGCTGCCGTCGTGCAGCGTCGGGAAGCGTTCGATCAGGCTGCCGCGCGGCGCGGTCGCGATTTCCGGACGGTTGCCGGGACCTTCGAGCTGGCCGGCGGCGGCGTCGCGCGTCATGCTCTGGATCGCTTCCTTTTCTCGCGCGGCCATCAGCCACAGCACCAGGAACAGCGACAGCAGGGCCAGGCAAAAGTCGGCGAACGCGACTTTCCAGGCGCCGCCGTGCTCGTCGTGGTCGTGCTTGCCGCCGCCACGCTTGACGATGGTCTGGTCGTGGTGCTTGTCGTTAGGCTTGGACACCGCTTACCCCGTCATGCGATCGCTGTTGCGGCGCCGCTTGTTCTGCGATTCGTCGTCGCCGCCCATCGCATTGATCCACTGTTCGAGCTGCGCGAAGCTCGGCTTCGTGTTGAGCTGGATGAGGCGGCGGCCGGCGTCGATCGCCAGCAGGGCGGGCTTGCCGGCCACGTGGGTGCACAGCACGACCTTCACCGTTTCCATGGTCGACGCTTCGCCGTTGACCAGCTGCTTCATCATGTTCGACAGCGGGTCGAGCAGGCCGTAGCAGAAGAAGATACCGATGAAGGTACCGACCATCGCCGCGCCGACCTTCTCGGCGATCGCGCCCGAGTCCGCGCCTTCGGAGACCGAATACATGGCCATCACGATGCCCAGCACCGCGGCCAGGATGCCGAAGCCGGGCATGCCTTCGGCGATCTTGTGCAGGGATTTGGACGGCTGCGTGAGTTCTTCGTGAATCGCGTCGAGTTCCTGTTCGAGCACGCCTTCGAGTTCATGGGCGTTGATCTTGCCCATCGCCATCAAGCGGAAATTGTCGACGATGAAGGCGAGCAGTTTCGGCTCGTCCAGGATGCGCGGGTAGCGCTGGAAGATCGCGCTCTCGCGCGGCGCCTCGACGTGGGCGTCGAGCGCCTTCAGGCCGCCGGCCGCCAGTTGCAGCAGTTCGTACATCAGCAGCAGCAGCTGGCGCTGGAATTCCGAATCGTGCTTCTTGCGCGAAGCGATTTTTTTCAGCTGGTGCGCCATTTCGGCCAGCACGTGCTTTTCGTTGCCGATCACGAGCGCACCGAAGGCGGCGCCGACGATGATCAGGATCTCGATCGGGTGCCAGATCGCAACGACCGTGCCGCCCATCAATGCGAAGCCGCCGAATACGGAGCCAAGCACGATGAATAAACCTAGGAATTGCTGCATGACAGGCCTTTCTGGATGAGGATCATGGTTTCTTTTCTTTCTTTTGTTTGCTTGTCAGCGCGCCCCGAGGGCCGCTTTCATCTTGGCCAGCGCGCTCTTGTTGAGCTGGCAGACACGGGCATCGGACAGGTCGAGCACGGCGGCGATTTCCTTGTAGCTGAGCTCGAACTCGTAAATCATCTGGATCACGCGCTGCTCGCGCTCGGACAGCGCGCCCAGCGCCTGTTCCAGGCTGCGCCGCACCATGAAGGCTTCTTCCGGGCCGGCCGTGCTGTTGGCAGGATCAAGCGCTTCCTGCAGCACTTCGTCGAAGCTCATCATCTCTTCGGCGCCGTCGTCGAGCAGGTGCTGGTAATAGGCTTCCTGGGTGATGCCGAGCGCGTCGGCCGCTTCCTGCGGGGTCGGCTCGCGTCCCAGCGTGCGGGTGAGGGCGCGCAGGCCGTCGCGCACCCGGTGCGCATCCTGGCGCACGGCCCGCGGGCGCCAGTCCTGGCGGCGCAGTTCGTCGAGGATGGCGCCGCGGATGCGCAGCGAGGCGAAGCTGCCGAAACCGGTATCGGGCGCGCCGTAGCGGCGCAGGGCTTCCAGCAGGCCCATCAAGCCGATCTGCTCCATGTCCTCGCGCGACATCGCGCCCGACACCTGCGAATTCAACTGGCGCACGATGCGCTTGACCAGCGGCGCGTAGGCCACCAGGTGCTGCTGCTCTTCGCGCGGGCTCATGCTCGCGCCGGCGCAGGCTTCCTGGTATTCGCTGGCGCAGGAAGCGTCGAGGTAGTCGGCTGAATAGGCCACGCGGTTCCCGGGCTTATTCGACAATGAGCTTGCCGATCATGACTTCGCCGAACGGCTTTTCCCGTTCCTCGCTTGCATAATTGGCATCGAAGGTCTTGTTGAGCTGCGCGGCGACCTGCTCGACCGTCATCGCCGAGGCTTGCGCCAGCGTGTACGACGACAGCGCGCGCACGGCGATCGCGCGCAGCAGCGGCAGGTGTTCCTTGGTCGGCTTCTCGCCCTTGGCGTCGGTGGCCAGCACCAGGTCGGTCGACAGATAATGGGTCTTCGTTTCGTCCGGGCCGCGCTTGAGCATCACGATCACCTTGTCGAGCGTGACGTACTTCGATGGCTCGTCCGATTTTTCCTTTTTGGGCGCCGCCTTGGCCGCCAATTGCGCGCCGGGCGCCGCTTCCTGCGACTTCATCCACCACATGGCCCCGCCGGCCGTACCGCCACCGACGAGCACGACGGCGAGGACGCCGATGAGTATCTTGAGCTTGCTGTTCATGGTTTGTTTAGTTGATTAGCGACGACAATCAGCCGCGTCCGTCCAGCGCGAACGGAGCGTTGCCGGTATGGGCTTCGGCCAGGGCATTGCCCGGGTGTTGTTCGGTCTGGCGTTCGTCCTGCTGGCGCCCGCGGCCGTCGCCGCCGGCGAAGGCGGGCGAACCGCCTGCGCCGCGCGGCGCCTGGGCGATGTTGACCGACACTTCAGTGAACTGGCGCTGGACCAGGTCGTTGCGCAAGCCTTCGCCGACGCTCTGCAGCTGGCGCAGCACTTCGCCATGGGTGGCCGAGATATGCACCTCCAGGGCGCCGGCGCTGTGGCGGATCGCGATCTCGACGCGGCCCAGCATCGGCGGGTCGAGGCGGATGACGGCCTGTTCGGCGCTCTTGCCCACTTGCAGCTGCAGGCGCTCGCCGAGCGCTTCCTGCAGGGTCTGGCGCCATGCGGTCGGCGGACCGGACAGCGCCACGGTGTCCATCGTGCGCTGCGCGCCTGTCGTTGCCGGCGCGGCGATGCCGGCGGTATGGGCGGCGCCGCGTTCGGTGGCCGGCGCAGGCTGGTCGGCCGGCGCGGCGCTGGACGGCGGCGTTTCGGCCGGCAGTGCAGGCGCGGCGCCGGCCGCTTTCGCCGTAACGGCGGCCGGTGCCGGCGCTGCCTGGAGGGGCGTTTCCACGCTCGGCAGGACCGCAGCCGGGACGGGCGCCGCGGCGGCCAGTTCGGCGCGGCCTGCGCGGCCCGGGGCGGCGCTCTCCGCGGGCAGCGAGAGGGCGGTAGCGGCCGCCGGCGCCGATTGCGTGGGGGCCGGCGCCGATTGCCTGGCGGCCGGTACACCCGGCAGCGCGGCGACGAGCGCCAGCGCCGCTTGCGCGGCCGGCATCAGCGGCATCGACATCGTCATTGCGCCCAGCAGGGGCGCATCCGCGTTCTGCTGCTGCTGCTGCTGCTCGTCCGCCGAAGCGTCGGTCGCGGCCGGCGCGGCCTGCGCCGTCGCGGGCGGCGCCTCGGCATGCACGGGGGCCAGCTGTTCCAGGCCCAGCCACTGCGCAAACGCCAGTGCCGGCTGGGCCGGGGCAAGCTGCACGGCGCCCGGCGCCGGCGCGGCGCCCGCCGCATCCGGGCCGGCGCCGTCGTTTGCCGCCGGCGCGGCGCCGTTGGCGGCGAGCGCCGGCTGGTTCATGTTGGTCGAGGTCAGGTTCATTCTTCGTGGTTGGCCAGTTCGGTGTCGCTGGAGAGCGCGTAGGCAATCCAGCCATCCTTGTTGTTACGCATGTCGGCAAGACGCGCGCCGAGCGCGTCGAGCGCTTCGGCGCAGGCGTCGGCGGCGCCGTCGTGGGCTGCGCGCAGCTGCGCCAGTGCGGCCAGTTCGGCGCGGCTCCAGGCGCCGCCTTCGCCCAGCGTCGCCAGCTGCGGCGCCAGTGCACGGGCAAGCGCGCCCAGGCGCTCCCAGTCGCGCGCGGCGCCGGCCTCGGTGAAAGCGGTGGCCAGCGCGCCGATCGGGGCGAGCCTAGGCATTGCGTTCCTGCACGCCTTGCCAGCCCTGGCGGATCGTGGTCAATACGCCGACCACTTCGTCGACCATCGACGGGTCCATGTTGATGCCGGCGCCTTGCAGGCGCGCCGAGCAGAAGTCATACAGGTTGGCCAGGTTGACGACGGTCTCGCCGCCGCCTTCGAAGTCGAGCGAGCTCGACAGGCCATTGATGATTTCGCAGCATTTGTCGATGGCGATGGCCTTCTGCTCGTAGCGCTTGCCGACGATGTGGCCGCGCACGCGCGCCAGTTCGTCGAGCAGGCCGTCGGTCAGCAGCAGCACCAGTTCGACCGGGGTCGCACGCGAGGTCTGGGAATCGAGGTTGACTGCGTGATAATTGCCGTAGGCTTCTTGATAGGACATGGCTATGAGTTTAGTCTTTGGCGCTGCTGAACAAAGCGTCGAACAGCGAGGTGTTATAGGACATGTTGTTTTGAACGGTTTGCAGCTGGGTGAACTGCGCCAGGTAGCGCGTATAGGCGCTGTCGTACTGTTTGTCGAGTGCGCTCTGGCGCTCCGCCAGGTCGCTCTGCAACTCGCTGACGGCGTCCTTGCGGCGGCCGATCTGGCCGTTCGCGCTGTTGGTCCACAGCTTCAGGTAGGTGTCGAGCTGGCCGGCGATGCCGCTGGCGCCGGTGGTGGCACTGCTGCCGACCAGGGTGTCGAGGCCGGTCGGGTCCAATGCCAGCGCCTTGTTCAGGCGGGTGGTGTCCAGGCTGAGGGTGCCCTGGCGGTTGGCGGTGATGCCGAAGTTCGCCAGGCTGGTCGCGCCGCTGCTGCGCAAGGCGCTGATCATGCGGTCGCGCAGCGCGCGCACGCCGCTGTCGCCGGCAAAGGCGCCCGCCGCGCCGCCGCTTTTCGGGTCGCCCGGGCTGACCAGGGCGTCGATGGCCGTTTTCAGCTTGTTGTAGGCGTCCACGAAGGCCTGGGCGTTCGCCGCCGTCTTCGAGGCGTCCGACGCCACCGTCAGCGTGACCGGCGCGCTGCCGGCCGCCTGCGCTTTCGTCAGCGTCATGGTCACGCCATCGACCACGTTGAACGTGTTGCTGGCCTGGCGGATCTCAGTGCCGGTGGCCGAACCCACGCGCACCACGGCGTCGAGCGCCGCCGCCAGCTGGTTCGGCGCCGCGCCCAGCTTGGCCGCGAGGGTCGGGTCCGTGCCTGTGCTGCTGACCGAAATGGTATTGGCCGCGCCCGTCGTCTTCGAGGTCAGCACCAGTTCCGAGGTCGTGCCGGTGGTGATGACCGCGGCCGACATGCTGGTGTTGCCGGTGGCGCCGTTGATGGCCGCGGCCAGCTCGCGCACGGTCCAGTTGGCCTTGGTGCTGAGGTCGACCGAGAAGGAACTGCTGCCCACGCCCAGGGTCAGCGAACCGCCGCCGGCGAAGTCGGCCATGCCGCTGTACGAGACCTTGTGCGCGCTGGCCACCTGCGCGACGAAGAAGCTGTAGGTGCCGGCCGCCGCGCCCGCCGTCGCGCTGGCGCTGGCGATGGTGGTGTCGCTGAAAATCGCGCTGCTGGCGGAAATCGTCTTGTTCAGGCCGGTTAGCGCGGCAAGGGAACTCTGGAAGGCACTCAGCGCCGAGCCGAGCGTGCTCAAGCCTTTTTCGGTGGCGCCGGCCTGCGTGCCCTGGCGTGTCAGGATGGCCTGGCGTGCGGCGGTGAAGGATTCGGCCAGCGCCTGGGCGGTCGATGTCGGATCGTAGGTATTGGAAATGCCTGCCATATTGTTCTCCTTGATGTCCGGGCTGTCACGCCCTGCCTGCCAGCCACGATTGCGTGGCGATGTCGTCTTCGCGCTTTCTTGCGACGCGGTCCTGCTCGCGCGCAAGGGCGTCCTGCTGCTGCTCGAGCACCTTGCCGAGCAGTTCGCGGCGCGTCCATGCCTGCGCCAGGTTGCGCTGCGAGACCGCCATGTTCGCCTCGTGCAGCTGGAGGTCGGTACGGTGGGAATCGCGCAGCGTGAATACCGCTTGTTTGTACTGCCCGCAGTTCAGGGCCAATGCCGGCGCCCATAGTCCAGCCGACTCCTTGCCGGAGGCGCCGCTGTGCTCGACCAGCGAATCCATGCGCGCAAGGTTGGTCGCGTAGCGGGCACGGGTCGCTTCCTGGCGCGCCAGTTCGGTCTGCAGCTTGTCGACCTCGAGGCTGCGCAGGTTGACCAGCGTGTCCAGGCTCCGGATTTGATCGCGCCGCTTCATGCCATCCTCCTCATGCCATCATCCCTTGCAGCTGCGGCACGCAGGCGTCCAGGGGCGCGCCCTCGCGCGTGCCCTGGCACAGGAAGGCTTCGATCTGCGGCTGCAGGCGCACCGCGCGGTCGGTTTCCGGGTCCGCGCCCGGCGTGTAGGCGCCCAGGGGAATCAGGTCGCGCACGCGCGCATGGCGCGCCAGTGCCGCCTTCAGTTTGCGCGCCGCGTTCGCATGCTCGGGCGTGACCACCTGCGCCATGCAGCGGCTGATCGACTGGGCGACGTCGATGGCCGGATAGTGGCCGGCTTCGGCCAGTTCGCGCGTGAGCACGATGTGGCCGTCAAGAATTGCGCGCGCCGTATCGACCACCGGATCCTGCTGGTCGTCGCCTTCGGCCAGCACGGTGTAGATGGCGCTCATGCTGCCGGCGGCGTTCTCGCCGTTGCCGGCCGATTCGACCAGCTGCGGCAGGTTCGAGAACACCGACGGCGGGTAGCCGCGCGTGGCCGGCGGCTCGCCCAGCGAGAGCGCCACTTCGCGCAGCGCCATCGCGTAGCGGGTGAGCGAGTCGACCAGCAGCAGCACGTTCTGGCCGCGGTCCCGGAAATGCGCCGCGACCGAGTGGCACAGCTCGGTGGCCATCACGCGCATCATCGGCGACTCGTCGGCGGGCGCGACGACCAGCACGGACCGTTTCAGGCCATCCGGCCCGAGCGACTTCTCGACGAACTCGCGCACCTCGCGGTTACGCTCGCCGATCAGGCCGACCACGATCACGTCGGCCACGGTCTGGCGCGTGATCAGGCCGAGCAGCACCGACTTGCCGACGCCGGAACCGGCCATCAGGCCGACGCGCTGGCCCTTGCCGAGCGTGAGCATCGCATTGATCGCGCGTACGCCCACGTCGAGCGGCTGGTCGACCGGGGTCTTGCGCAGCGGATTGACTTTCGGCGGAGTGAAATTGAGCGGCTGGTCGCCGCCAAGGCGCCCCAGGCCATCGATTTCCTCGCCCAGGCCATTGACCATGCGGCCCAGCCACGAAGGGCCGATCATCAGGCTGGCCGCGGTTTTTTCGGGCAGCACGCGCGCGCCGGTGGCCAGGCCATTGGCTTTCTTGAACGGCATCAGGTACGACACCTTGTCGCGGAAACCCACGACCTGCGCGTCGAGCCAGCCGCCGTCATTGAGTTCGACGCGGCAGCGCTGGCCGGTGTGCAGCTTGCAGCCGACCGATTCGAGCAGCAGGCCCTGCGCGCCGACCAGGCGGCCGGTGGGCGTGGCGACCGGCACCGCGCCGATGTCGAGCGCGCGCAGGGTGTCGAGCAGGGCCGTCATGCCTGCTGTCCCTCGGGGACGGCGAGCGCTTCCTGCACCTGGTCCATGCAGGCGGCCAAGCGGCCCTGGCAGCCGGCGTCGACTTCATGGTCGCCGGCCTTGACGCGGATCTCGCCCGGAATGAGCGAAGGATCGGCCAGCAGGTTCCACTTCTTGGCGCGCTTCGGATCGAGTTCGGTCACACGCTTGAGTTCTTCCGGATTCATCAGCACTTCGATGGTGTCGCGTGCCGGCGGCATCGCGGCCAGCGCCTCGTCGACCAGCGCCAGGAGCTGGGTCGGCTGCAGGGCCAGTTCGGCGCGGATGACCTGGCGCGCGATCTTGCCGACCAGGTCGACCACTTCCTTGCGCTGGGCGGCTTTGAAATCGCTTTTCAGTTTTTTCAGGGCCTTGAGGGTGGCGTCGACCGGCTTGCCGATCTGGTCGAGGTGCGCCAGCGCCTGGGCGCGGCCTTCTTCCAGGCCGCTTTCGATGCCTTCGGCCTGGCCGCGCGCGAAGCCTTCGGCGCGCGCGGCTTCGTAGCCGGCGTCGTAGCCATCCTGCTGGCCCTGGCGGTAGCCGGCAGCCAGTGCGCTGTCCCAGTCCTCCTGCGAAGTTCCTCCGTTATGCGCTTCATCGCCGGTGGCCGACAAGGTGCCGTTCGCAGCGCGAACCTGGTGCAGGGGCGGGAAGTGAAAAGGCCGGAACTGCTTCATTCGGCGGTGGCCTCGGCGAACAGCTGCACGTCGATCTCGCCGGCGTCGGCCAGCGCTTTGACGGCAACCATGATGTCCTTGCGCGTCTGTTCGATGCGCGACATCGGCACCGGACCCGAACGGCGCATCAGGTCCTCGAAACTCTGCGCCTGGCGCTTCGGCATCGCCATCAGGATCGCGTCGCGCAGGGCCGGCTCGGCGCCCTTGAGCGCGATCGCCCACTGCTCGAGCGGGATGTCGTCGAGCAGGCGGGTGATGACCTGTTCGGTCTGGCGCGAGAGGATGAAGAAGTCGTACATCGACATCTCGATCTTGGACACGACCTCGGGATCGTGGGCGCGCAGCAGTTCGACCATGCCGGCACGGTTGTTCGGCAGGCGGTTCAGGATCTCGGCGACCTGGCGCACGCCTTCGACGCTCGCGCTCTGGGTGTCGAGCGCGGACAGGCAGCGCGTGACGAGGTCTTCGAGTTCCTGCAGCAGGTCGCGGTCGATTTCGTCCAGGCGCGCCAGGTTCAGGAGCACCAGGTCGCGGCTGTTTTCAGGCAGGCCTTCGATGATCTGGCCGGCCAGGCTCGGGGCCAGGAAGGCGAGGAAGACGGCCTGCATCTGCACGTGTTCGTGCGAGATGAATTCGGCCAGCCACTTCGGCGAGGCGTACTGCAGGCGCGCCATCATCGGGCGGATCGCGTCCCCGTAGATCGTGTTGAGGACGCTGTTGGCGATGTCGCTGCCGAGCGCCAGGTCGAGCGAACGCTTGAGGTAGGTACGCGAGGCGCCGTGCAGGCCGCTTTGCTCGCGGTAGTCGTCGAAGAAGTTCTGGACCGCGTACTTGACCGAGTCGACCTTGATGCCGCTCATGCGCGACATCACCTGGGTCAGTTCGATCAGCTCGTCGCGCTCGAGGCAGCGCAGCACGGCCGCCGCCGGCTCTTCGCCGATCGACAGCAGGACGATCGCGGCTTGCTCGACCGGGGTCAGCACGGCGCCCTCGGCGTTATTGTTCAGTTCGGCCATGATTTTTCTTCTGCACCCATTGTTTGACGACCTCGGCAACGCGCTCCGGCTCTTTACCGGCAAGCACCTTGAGGTGATCGACCATCACATCCACGGCGGAACCGGCCGGCGGCAGATCGTAGTTCTCCAGCAGCGGCACGACGGCGGCGACACCGCTGCCGGCAGGCAGCGCGGCGGCGGCCGGCACGATGCCCGCAGCGCTCGGCAGCGCGGCGGCCGCGCCGGCACCGGTGGCGCCCGGCGCCGGCAGGGCAGGGACCATGCGCGCGGTAACGGTGCGCAGCATCGGACGGGCCAGCAGCAGGTAGGCGAGCAGGGCGCCCACGATCCAGAGGCCATAGCCGGTGGCGTCGACGATGGTGTCGCGCTCCTGCCACCATGGTTCCACTGCCGCGGGGGCCGGGAAGGTCAGGCTCGACACGGCCAGCACGTCGCCGCGTTCGGCGTTGATGCCCAGGCCTCCGGCCAGGATCTTTT
Organism: Massilia jejuensis; assembly: GCF_042656795.1. Classification (NCBI taxonomy): domain Bacteria; kingdom Pseudomonadati; phylum Pseudomonadota; class Betaproteobacteria; order Burkholderiales; family Oxalobacteraceae; genus Massilia; species Massilia jejuensis. Next base: position 192,551 of record NZ_JBHSMS010000006.1, read on the forward strand.
CGATGTTCGCCAGTTCGGCGGGCGTGTAGCCGGTCTTGGCGTTGGCGGCGCTGGCGTTGTTCAGCACCACGGCGACCGACAGCTTGCGCAGGCGGCCGCGCGAGCGCTTGATCTGGGTGATCGCGCGGTCGTAGGCATACTGGCGGGTGGTCGCATTCTTGCGCGAGTTGTTGTTGTCGCCCGCCTTGTCGGCGGCGCCGTCGGCTGCCGCGCCAGGCGCGGCCGGATCGGCAGTCACCGGAGGACGGTTCGACAGCGTGCCCGGCACACCCATCGCCAGGCGGCCCTTTTCCATCTCTTCGCGCATCGCTTCGCTGGTGACCTTCGGGGCTTCGCCGTATTTTTCCTGGGTTTCCTCGATCCTGTCGTTGTCGATGTCGGCGGTGACGCTGACCTTGAAGTTGTTCGCGCCCAGCACCGGACCGAGCAGCTCGTTGACGTTGGCGCGCACTTCGTTCGATACGCGCTGCGCGGCGGCATCGCCCTGGCCGGCGCCGTCGAAACCTTCCGACAAATCGACTCGCGAGGACAGGTAGTTGCCGGCCTGGTCGACCAGCGAGACGCGGCTCGGGCTCAGGCTGGCGACGCTGCCCGAGACCATGTTGACGATGGCGGCGATCTGTTCGTTGCCCAGCGTTTTACCCGGCTTGGTCGCGATCACGACCGAGGCCGAGCTCTGGTCGGAGGCGCCGGCCACGAAGGAATTCGATTTGGCGATCGCCAGGTGCACGCGCGCCGAGGCGATCGCGTCGAGGGTCAGGATGCTCTGCGCTAACTCGCCCTCCAAACCGCGCCGGAAACGCACGTCCTGCACGAATTGCGACACGCCCAGCGGATCGTTCTTGTCCATCAGCTCCAGGCCTGCCGGCAGCTGGGCCGTCACGCCCTTGGCGGCGAGCAGCATGCGCACCTTGCCCAGTTCGTTCGACGGCACCATCACCTGGCCGCTGTCCGGATGGATGCGGTAGGGGATCTGCTCGGCCTCGAGCACGGTCATCATGTCGCTGGCGGCGACTTTCTCGCGCGCGCCGAAGACCGGCTTGTAGCTGGCCTGGTCCTGCCACATGAACATCATGACGGCGGCGGTAATGACGACGGCCAGTACCAGCATCGGGGTCAGGTTGTTGCGAAGCAGGGGAGGCAGGCCGGGCATCGCGCCGAGCCTTGCGCCGCCGAAGGCATTCTTGAGTTTCGAAATCACGTTGGGCTTTTTCCGTTAAGTCAGACTGCGTCAGACAGGCAGCTTGATCAGTTCGTCCATCGCGCCCATGACCTTATTCCGCACTTGCATGAGCATCGAGAAGGACAGGCTTGCTTCCTGGCTGGCGAGCATCGCGCCGACCAGGTCGTCGCTCTTGCCGCTGTCGACATCGGCCATCTTGACGGCCGCGGCCTGGTCCTGGGCATCGACGCCCTGGATTGCATTCTTCATCGTTTGGGCGAAAGAGAAGTCGGTATGCGCTGCCGGCGTCGCCATGTCGACAGAAGGTGCAATCGCCAGGCGCTGCGCTTCATTTGCCAATGCGGCGAGGTCTGCTTTGATCTGACCGGCTAATTCAATTCCCATTTGTTAAATCCTATGCGTTCAATGTTGCGTGTGGGTGACAGACTAAGTATCTTTTCTGCGACATTTGACGACGAAAAACTGGCTACCCGTTGTCAAATGTTAAATATTGCGCATGTTAAACCTGTATCAAACGGTGGCAAAAACCCGACGGTTTTTCACGATTTCCCCTCGTGCGACAGTGATTGTTCCCAGGAAACCGCGCAAATCAGGATACGATCTTACCGTAGGGCAATGGAAACTTCAAAGCGGAATATCAAGTGATCCAATACATCGAAGCAGGTATAATTGTTGCCTTCGGGAATGAAATAAAAACACGTCCCTTGTAGACCACACCAATTCGTCATTTATGCCGATTAACATTTCAACTGTTCAAGAGCGTCCGCATCAAGTGCTCGATCCGGCCTTGCTGGGCCGGCCCGTGCACTTGCTGCCGGCCTTTGCCGGTGCGTTTGCCGAGGACATGACGGCCATGCTGTCCGCTCCCGGCTGGCGCCGCTATTGGAGCAGCTTCGAACTGGCCCAGGTCGAGTTCGAGCGGGCGCCTGAAAGCAGTAGCTTGCGCTGGCTCGGCACCAGCGGCCCGCATGGCGCCGCCGCCGTCGCCTTCGAGCGAGCCCTGCTGGTGGGCTTGCTGGAAGCGCGCTACAGCGGCAAGGGGCCGGCCCGTGCGCTGCGCGATCCGGCAGGCGAGCGTGTCACGGCCACCGAAGAACGCCTGGCGCACACGCTGACGCAGCAGTTGTCGGAAGTGCTGGCGATGCGCGTGCGCGTCGCTTCCCGCGTTGCCGGCGTCGAGGTCGCTTCGGCCCCGCTGTCGCCGGTAGCGTCGGCCTTGCCCGGCAAGAACGCCTGGGCGCTGGCCATTACCCTGCGCGAACCGCAGGGCGGCAGCACGGCGCGCTGCTATATCGCGCCCGATGCGCGCATGATGGGCCTGATCCTGCAGGCGCTCCAGCCCGAGCGCCCCCAGCGCGCGACGCGCTCCTCCGAATCGATCGGCGCCGGCCTGAAGGTCAAGCTGGACGGCCGCCTGGTGACGCACGAAATCACCCTCGAAACGCTGTTCGCGCTGAAAGTGGGCGATGTGATTCCGGTTTCCGTCGGCCGCGCCGACGTCTTGCTCGACGAAGCCCGCCTGTTTACGGCGGCGGTCGCCGAACACAAAGGCAAGCTGTGTTTAACCTCTTTTGAAGACGCTGAATAAATGGACATGAACCTGAACGAGCAAATGGCTGTCGACGTCCTCCTCGATGACAACGTGGAGATGGGCACACCCGCGCGCAATCCGCGCCTGCCGCAGATGATGCGCCGGATCCCGGTGACCCTGACGCTGGAAGTCGGTTCGGTGCGCATCTCGCTGCAGGACCTGATGGACCTGGGGCCGTCGAGCGTGTTGCCGCTGGACGCGGTAGCGGGCGAACCGCTGGTCATCAAGGTCAACGGCGCCCCGATCGGCCGCGCCGAAGTCGTGGTCGCGGGCGAACAGTACGGCCTGAAAGTGATCGACCTGGACGGTTTGAACCTGGACCTGATCACGGCATGAGTTTACTGAAGAGCGGCGCATTGCGCCGCGGCGCGGCCGCATCCCTGCTGGCCGGCGCCGCTCTTTCGATGCTGTCCGTTCCCGCCGGTGCCCAGGACCTGATGGCCGGCGTCATCCCCGGCGCCAATACCGGGATGAGCGTCAAATCGCAGATCCTGGTCCTCATGACGCTGCTGGGCCTCCTGCCCGTGCTGGTCATGATGACCACCAGCTTCACGCGCTTCGTGATCGTGCTGTCCCTCCTGCGCCAGGCCCTCGGCTTGCAGCAGGGCCTGCCGAGCCGGGTCGTCACCGGCATCGCCCTGATCCTCACGCTGCTGGTGATGCGCCCGATCGGGGTGCAGGTCTGGAACGAAGCCTTCCTTCCCTACGACCAGAACAAGATCGGCCTCGAGCAAGCCTTGAAAACGGCCGAAGTGCCGCTGTCGCGTTTCATGCTGGCCCAGACGAGCAAGAGCGCGCTGGCCCAGGTCGCGCACCTGGCCGGCGAGGCCCCGGCCATGAAGCCCGAGGACCGCGCCTTCACCGTCAAGCTGGCCGCATTCGTCCTGTCCGAACTGAAGACCGCCTTCCAGATCGGTGCCATGCTCTTCATTCCCTTCCTGATCATCGACCTGGTGGTGTCGTCGGTACTGATGGCGATGGGCATGATGATGCTCTCGCCGCTCGTCATCTCGCTGCCGTTCAAGCTCTTGCTGTTCGTGCTGGTCGACGGCTGGACCCTGACCGTCAACACCCTCGTCGGCAGTATCCACGGCTACTAGTTCCGGAGTTTTCGAATGAGTCCTGCTCAATGAGTCCCGATATCGCGGTCGACCTGGTCGCCGAAGCGCTGCGCGTGGTGATGCTGCTGGTGATGGTGCTGGTGGTGCCGGGCCTGCTCATCGGCCTGGTGGTGGCGCTGGTGCAGGCGGCCACCCAGATCAACGAACAGACCCTGAGCTTCCTGCCGCGCCTGCTGGTGACGCTGCTGGTGCTGATCCTGGCCGGCCACTGGATGACCGGCTACCTGATGGACTACTGCGTGTCGGTGTTCCAGCGCGCCGCCACGATCGCGAACTAGATGGATTTCGTCAGCTACCTGATGCCGCTGATCGGCGCGCTGTGGTGGCCCTTTTGCCGCATCATGGCGCTGCTGTCGATGGCCCCGGCAATCGGCGACGGCATCGTGCCGGTCCCCGTGCGCGCGCTGCTGTCGCTGGTGCTGGCCTTCCTGATGCTGCCGCTGACCAAGAACATGGCGATGCCCGATCCGTTCTCGCTGGCCGGCGTGGTCGCCATGTTCGAGCAGGCGATCATCGGCGGCGTGCTCGGTTTCGCGCTGCAGTTCGCCACCTCGGCCATTTCGATGCTCGGCTTCCTGGCCTCGAGCCAGATCGGCTTCGCGATGGCGCAGATGAACGATCCGGTCAATGGCCAGCAGTCCGACGTGATTTCCAGCCTGCTGGCGCTGGTGGCGATCTTCGTGTTCTTCGCGATCGACGGCCACCTGGTGCTGGCGAGCGTGCTGGGGCAGAGCTTCCACGCCTGGCCGGTGGGGCAGGGCCTGGGGTCGCTGGCGCTGCAGACCGTGGCGCTGAACCTCGGCTGGGTGTTCGCCGCCGCGATGCTGCTCGCCTTGCCGATCGTGTTTTCGACGATGGTGGTGCAGATCGGCTTCGGTTTCCTGAACCGCGTGGCGCCCTCGCTGAACCTGTTTTCGCTGGGCTTTTCGCTGGTGACCGTGTTCGGCCTCCTGATGATGGTGCAGCTGGTGCGCTTCATCCCCGAACACTATATCCAGCTTACCAACGCGGTACTCGAGATGCTGCAGCAGCAAATGAGGGCGGCCCGTGTCTGAGACCGGCGACAAAACCGAAAAGGCCTCGGCGCAAAAGCTGAAAAAGGCGCGCGAGGAAGGGCAGGTCGTCCGTTCCAAGGACCTGTCGACCGCGATCGGCATCCTGGTCAGCCTGAAGGCGTTCTCGATGCTGTTGCCGGACTACCTGGAGTCGTTCAGGTCCTTGTTCAGGCTCGTCTTCGTGCCGCTGGGCGAGACGGGCGCGATCGAAAACGCGATGTCGGTGGTGTTCATGGCCGCTTGCGCCCTGTTCGTCAAGATGGTGTTGCCGCTGGCGGTGGTGCCGCTCGCGATCATCCTCGGCGGCCTGGTGCCCGGCGGCTGGATCTTCAGCGGCAAGAACCTGATGCCGAAGGCCGATCGCCTGAGCCCGATGAAAAACCTGGGCAACCTGGCCAGCCAGAAGCACCTGGTCGGCTTCGCGACCGCGGTGGCCAAGGCCGTGGTGCTGGGCTTCGTGCTGGTGCACGTGACGCAGTCGAGCATTGCGAGCTATGTCGACCTGCAGCGCCTGCCGCTGGGCGACGCCATTGTGCGTGGCGGGACCATGATGTTCGACGCCCTGTTCGCACTGGTGGCGGTATTCGTGATCTTCGCCGTGCTCGACGTGCCGATCCAGGCCTTCCAGTTCGCGAAGAACCAGCGCATGAGCAAGCAGGACCAGAAGCAGGAGCACAAGAGCAGCGAGGGAAGTCCGGAAGTGAAGGGCCGCATCCGCCAGCTGCAGCGCCAGCTGGCCCAGCGCAACGTGAACAAGACCGTGCCGACCGCCGACGTGGTGATCGTCAACCCGGAACACTATGCGGTGGCGCTGAAGTACGATACGAACCGCGCCGAGGCGCCGTTCGTGGTCGCCAAGGGTGTCGACGAGATGGCGCTGTACATCAAGAGCGTCGCCGCGAAACACAAGATCGAGACCGTGTCGCTGCCACCGCTGGCGCGCGCGATCTACAACACCAGCCAGGTCCAGCAGCAGATTCCGGCCCAGCTTTACCAGGCCGTGTCGGCGGTGCTGAACTATGTGCTGCAATTGAATGCTTTCCGTGACGGCCGGCGCACCGCGCCCCCACGGTTACCGATTGACGTGGCTGTGCCATCTCATTTAAGCGAGGTAATACCTTCATGAATTCCTTGAACGCCTTCGTCGCCGAGCTGCGCCGCCAGAAGTATGCCGCCCCGATCTTCATCCTGATGCTGCTCGGGATGATCATGCTGCCGCTGCCGCCGATCCTGCTCGACGTCCTGTTCACGTTCAACATCGTGCTGTCGCTGATCGTGATCCTGGTCGCGGTCTCGGCTAAGCGCCCGCTCGACTTCTCGGTATTCCCGACCGTGATCCTCGGCACCACGCTGATGCGCCTGGCCTTGAACGTAGCCTCCACCCGCGTGGTCCTGCTGCACGGCCACGAGGGCACGCACGCCGCCGGTAACGTCATCGAGTCCTTCGGCAACGTCGTCATCGGCGGTAACTTCGTGGTCGGCCTGGTGGTGTTCATCATCCTGATGATCATTAACTTCGTGGTCGTGACCAAGGGTTCGGAACGTATCTCGGAAGTGTCGGCGCGCTTCACGCTCGACGCGCTGCCGGGCAAGCAGATGGCGATCGACGCCGACCTGAACGCGGGCCTGATCAACCAGGAAAAAGCCACCCAGCGCAGGAAAGACGTCGCGGCCGAAGCGGACTTCTACGGCGCGATGGACGGCGCCTCGAAGTTCGTGCGCGGCGATGCGGTCGCCTCGATCCTGATCCTGATCATCAACCTGATCGGCGGTATCGCGATCGGCGCGCTGATGTACGACCTGCCGCTGGGCGACGCCTTCCGCGTCTACGCGCTGCTCACCATCGGCGACGGCCTGGTCGCGCAGATCCCGGCGCTGCTGCTCTCGGCCGCCTCGGCGATCCTGGTGACGCGCATCGGCGAAGCGGGCGACCTCGACAAGCAGGTCGGCAACCAGCTGCTGGCCCAGCCGCCAACCCTGTTCGCCGCCGCCGGCGTGATGATCATCCTGGCCCTGATCCCGGGCATGCCGTTCATGACCTTCGCCGTGTTCGCCGCCGCCCTGGGCTATGCCGGCTGGCGCCTGCACACCCGCGTCCAGCCGGCCGACCCGGGCAGCGTGGCCGCCATCGAAGCGGCACTGCGCGACGACCGCGCGCCGGACCTGGACTGGGAACAGCTGCCGGTGGTGCAGCCGATCTCGGTGGCCGTCGGCTACAAGCTGGTCGGCATGGTCGACAAGGCGCAGGGCGAGCAGCTCACCAAACGCATCAAGGGCATCCGCCAGAGCCTGTCCGAATCGATGGGCGTCCTGTTGCCGAGCATCGGCGTACGCGACGACCTCGCCCTGCGCCCGACGCAGTACACGGTCAGCCTGTCGGGCGTGGTCGTGGCCGAAGGCGAGGTGCATCCCGAGCACCTGATGGCGATCCCGTCGCCCAACGTGTACGGCGAACTCGATGGTATCCCGGGCCTGGAACCGGCCTTCGGCATGGCGGTGACCTGGATCGCGCCCGACCAGAAGGGCCACGCGCTGGGCCTGGGCTACCAGGTTGTCGAGGTGCCGAGCGTGATTGCGACCCACTGCTCGAAAGTGATCCGCGACCACCTGCACGAACTGTTCCGCCACGAAGACGTGCCGGCGCTGATGGAGCGCCTGAACGCCTTGTCGCCGAAACTGGCGGGCGCGCTGGAAAAGGCGCTGAACCACACCCAGCTGCTGCGCGTGTACCGCGTGCTGCTGGCCGAGGGCGTGTCGCTCAAGGACATCGTCGTCATCGGCACCACGCTGCTCGACGCGTCCGAGACCACCAAGGACCCGATCCTGCTGGCGGCCGAAGTGCGGTGCGCGCTGCGGCGCCAGATCGTCTCGACCATGTTCGGCAAGAAGAAGGACATGCCGGCCTTTAACCTGTCGGCCGAACTCGAGAACATGCTGCTCGGCTCACTGAACCAGGCGCGCCAGAACGGCGGCGGCAAGGTCGCGCTGGACAACTATCCGATCGACCCGCAGCTGCTGTCGCAACTGCAGATCAACATGCCGGTCGCGCGCGAGCAGATGAAGCAGCAGCATACGCCGCCGCTGCTGCTCGTGCTGCCGCAGGTACGCCCGCTGCTGGCGCGCTACGCCAAGCTGTTCGCGCCGGGACTCAATGTGCTGTCGTATAACGAGATTCCCGAGAACCGGGAAGTGTCGATCGTGGGGACGGTGGGGTAGGTCACCCCTGCGCCGGCAGCATCAAGGCCAGTTCCGCCACCGCGCGAAACACCGGCAAGGTCAGCACGTCCGCCGCCTCGTCCGCCGCCAGCGCCGCATGCGCCGAAGCGCCCGGCGCCATGCCCGTCCTGAAATTCCAGCGCACCACGACCAGCCCCGCGCGCCGCACCGCCGCGTCGAGCGCCGGCTGCAGGGCACGCAAGCGGGCCAGCGTGGCCGCATCGGGCGCCGCCATGTCGATCGCCACGCCACCCGGCACCGGCTCGACCTGCACCGCGACATGGGTGCCGTCGGCCAGTGCGAGATCGAGCCGCAGCGCCGCGCGCGGGCGTTTGCGGCGGCCATTGCCGTTCCCGGCGTCGGCCCCCTTGCGCAAGACCTGCAGGTGCTGGGCCTGGGCGCTCCCGGCGTGGACGGTGAAGCGCCATGCGTCCGCCGGCAACTGGCCCTCGAATGCGCGGTTCGGCACCCGGCCCTCCTGCCCGGCGAGCATCAGGGCAGGGGGCAAGGCGCCACCGCGGGCGCGCAGTTCGCGCTCGGCCAGGCTGGCGCCGTAATTGCCGACCATTGCGCGCCAGTTGCCGGCCAGGGTGCGGCCGTCGGCTTGCGCAAATACCATCTGGCGCGACATGAACACCTGGTCGGGCCGCATTGCCGCGCCGTCCTGCTGCTCGGCGCCGGGAACGGCTGCTGCCTGCGGATTGGCCAGTGGCTGCGATTGCGGCAGCGGCAGGTAGCTGTCGGCCGCCGCGAAGGCGACCGGCGCGATGGCGGCGATCGCCGCGGCCTGCAGTGGCGGCGTGGTCGGGGGCAGCAGGGGAGCGGAGAGCGAGAGCGGGTTCATGGCGCGATCCAGATAAAAAAAGGCCAGCCGTTTGAAACGGCTGGCCCATGATACTCCCGGCCGGGCTGGCCGGAGGTAGCCGTGATTACTGCAGGAGCGACATGACCATCGACGACATCTGGTTGGTCTGCTTGAGCATCGCGGTACCCGCTTGCATCAGCATCTGGCTCGAGGTCATCTTCGCGCTTTCCGTTGCGAAGTCGACGTCCATGATACGGCCGGCAGCAGCTTGCGTGTTGGTGCTGATGTTCGACAGGTTGTTGTAGACGTGGTTCAGGCGGTTCGAGGTAGCGCCGATCTTCGAACGCAGCGAGCTGACCGAGTTGATCGCCTGCGACAGTTCGTCGATGGTGGTGTTCGCGTTGGTTGCGCCCAGGGCTTCGGTCGTGCCGCTGATGTCGGTACCGACTGCGGTCGAGCCGGCAACGGTGCCGCCCGAGTAGCGCAGGCTGGTTGCGGCCAGCTTGGTGTGCACGTCGGTCAGTTCGGTGGTGAAGTTGCCGGCCATGGTTTCGGCCTTGTCGGCGCCGATCTGGAAGGTGACCGAAGTGGCCAGCTTGCCGGTGTTCGTGTTCAGCAGGGCGGTGCCGCCGAACTTGGTGTTCTTCATGATGTTGCCCAGCTCGTCAGCCAGCGAGTCGTACTCGGCTTGCATCGCGGTCTGGTCATCCTTCGACGACGAACCGTCGGCGGCCTGGGTTGCCAGGTCTTTCATGCGCATCAGGATGTTGCCGGTTTCGTTCAGGGCGCCTTCGGCGGTCTGCAGCATCGAGACCGAGTTCTGGGTGTTGCGCATTGCGACGGCCATGCCGCTGGTCTGCGACTTCAGGCGGGTGGCGATCTGCAGGCCGGCTGCGTCGTCGGCTGCCGAGTTGATGCGGAAGCCGGTCGACAGGCGGGTCATCGAGGTCGACAGCATTTTTTGGGTCGACGACACGGAATTTTGTGCGGACAGGGAAGCGGCGTTGGTGTGAAGGCTCAGCATGTTTAGCTCCAGTTGGGTGGGGTTCAAGGAGCAGTTCATCTGCTCTCACAAGTACAAGACGACCGTTTCCTTAGCTTCATTAAATGCCGCACGGAAATTTTTTTAAATTATTTTTCAACCCACACTGTGGCGCGAATCACGCTGCATCGCGTAGCGGCATGCGGCAATTCTTGCCGCACGTAAACAGCTCCCTCTATAATGGGGCGCAACTTATCCTCACCGCCGGCTATCCTGCACGGCGCGGCGCTGCCAGGTACTCAGGCGCCATTTCACCAGCAAAGGTTCCGCACCATGGGAAAGCACAGCAAGGGCGCACCGGCATTCAGGTCCGCCAACCAGACCGAGGCACGTGTGTCCACACTATTTGCCGAAGGGGTGGAGTTCCACGTGAACGGCCAGCTCGACCGCGCACTGGCCGCCTATGAACAGGTCCTGTGCCTGATGCCGAAGCATTTCGAGGCCCTGCACCACACCGGCATCATTGCCTTCCAGGGCGGTAACTACCAGGGTGCCGTCGGCTTCATCGGCGCGGCGATCGCGATCAGCCCCAAGGTGGCGGCCACCCATGGCAACCTTGGCAATGCCCTGAAGGAGATGGGCCGCTACGACGAGGCGCTGGCCAGCTACGAGCGCGCGCTGTCGCTGCAGGCGGACGACGCCGATACCCATTACAACCAGGGCACCGCGCTGCAGGCCCTGGGCCGCTACGACGAGGCGCTGGCCAGTTTCGCGCGCGCCATCGCGCTCAACCCGGGCGACGCCGACGCCTTCAACAACCAGGCCGTGGTATTGCACGAACTGCAGCGCAACGAGGAAGCACTGGCCAGCCTGGACCGCGCGCTGGCGCTGAACTACGGTTTCGCGCATGCGCATAACAATCGCGGTAATGTATTGAAGGACCTGGGACGCTTCGAGGAAGCGCTGGTCGGCTACGAGTCCGCCCTGGCGCTGCTCAATTCCTTCGGCGACGCCTGGTACAACCGCGGCATCGCCCTGCATGTCCTCGGTCGCGCCGAGGATGCCGTGGCCAGCTACGACAATGCGCTCGCGCTCAATGGCGAATCGGCCGCCGGCTGGCACAACCGCGCCCTGGCCTTGCAGGTGCTGCGGCGCCGTCCCGAGGCGCTGGCCAGCGCGGAGCGGGCACTGGCGCTGCAGCCGGACAATCCGGAAATCCTGCGCCACCGCAGCCGGCTGCTGGCGCAGCTCCACATGCACGACGCCGCCCTCGGCGGCATCGACAAGCTGGGCGCCCAGAGGCCGGACGACCCGAAGACATTGCACCTGCGCGCGCAGACCTTGCGCGAACTGGGGCAGGCCGAGGCCGCGCTGGCCAGCATCGACCGTGCGCTGGCGCTCGAGCCTAATCGCTACGAATACCTGCTCACGCGCGGCACGCTCTTGCGCACCCTGCTGCGCTACCCCGAAGCCCTCGCGTGTTTCGAGGAGACGCGGGTACAGCGCCCGGACGCCGCTTCGAGCCACACCGATTGCGGCATCGTGCTGGCCGACCTGGGCCGGTTCGAGGCCGCGGGCGCCGCCTACGACCGCGCGCTGGCCCTCGATCCGGACTTCGCGCTGGCGCGCTGGAACCGGGCGCTCATGAAGCTCCTGCTCGGCGACTTCGCCCAGGGCTGGCAGGATTACGAAGCACGCTGGAACGTGGAGATGCTCGGCGTCTTCCACGAAAAGCGCGACCTGGGCGCACCGCTGTGGCTGGGCGCCGAGCCGCTGGAGGGCAAGACCATCCTGCTGCACGCCGAGCAGGGCCTGGGCGACACGCTGCAGTTCTGCCGCTACGCGCCACTGGTGGCCGGGCTGGGCGCGCGCGTCATTCTGGAAGTGCAGCCGGCTTTGGTCTCGCTGGTGCACAGCCTGCCGGGTGTGGATCAGGTCGTGGCGAAGGGCGATCCGCTGCCGGCGTTCGACCTGCATTGCCCGCTGCTGAGCCTTCCGCTGGCCTTCGGCACGGCGCCCGAGTCCATCCCGCATCCGGCCGCCTACCTGGCCCCGGACGAGGGCAGGGTGGCAGAGTGGGCGGCCCTGCTCGGCGAAAAGACGCGTCCGCGCGTGGGCCTGGTCTGGAGCGGCAACATGCATCACCGCCTCGACCGCTACCGCAGCCTGCCGTTCTCGTCGATCGCCGCCCTGGTCTCGGACCAATTCGAGTTCGTCTCGCTGCAGAAAGAGCTGCGCCCGCTCGACAAGCTGGTGCTGCAGATGAAGGGCAACGTGCGCCATGTCGGCGAACGCCTGAACGATTTTTCGGACACGGCGGCGCTGGTGGCGCAGATGGACCTGGTCATCACGGTCGATACCAGCGTCGCCCACCTGGCCGGCGCCATGGGCAAGCCGGTCTGGATCCTGCTGGCCGGCGGCACCCTGGCCGACTGGCGCTGGCTGCTCGAACGCCGCGACACGCCGTGGTATCCGAATGCGCGACTGTACCGCCAGCAGGTGCCGGGCGACTGGGCCGCGGTGCTGGGCGAGGTGAGGGCGGACCTGGGCGCGCTGGCGGCGGCACCTGCCTAGGCGAAGAAGGCCTTCACTTGTGCTGCAACATAGGCCACGTCGTCAGCGCTCAGGTAGGGCGCCATCGGCAGGCTGAGGATCTCCGATTGCAGTAGCTCGGTGACAGGGAGCGCAGACCAGGCCTGGTCGGCAAATGCCGCCTGGCGGTGGCAGGGCACCGGATAGTGAATTTGCGTGCCAACGCCACGCGATGCCAGGTAATCGCGCAGGGCATCGCGCCTGGGCGTGCGCACGGCGAACAGGTGCCAGACGGACTGGGCCTGCTCAGGGACCCGGATCAATTCGAGAGGCGTCTCGGCCAGCGCTTCGCGATAAGCAGCCGCGAGCGCTGCGCGCCGTGCGTTGTCCGCATCCAGGTGCTGCAGCTTCACGCGCAGCACGGCCGACTGCATCTCGTCCAGGCGGGAATTGACGCCCGCGACCTCATGCTGGTATTTGATCGATGAGCCGTAGTTGCGCAGCTTCCTGAGACGCTCGGCAAGCTCGTCGTCGTTCGTCGTGATCGCGCCCCCGTCGCCCAGCGCGCCCAGGTTCTTGCCGGGATAAAAACTGAAGCCCGCCGCGTCGCCGAGGCTTCCCGCGCGAAGCCCGCCGTAACGTGCGCCATGCGCCTGCGCGGCGTCCTCGATGACGCGAAGACGATGTCGTCGCGCGATGTCCAGGATCGCATCCATGTCGGCCGGCGCACCGTAGAGGTGGACCGGCATGATCGCGCGCGTTCGCGACGTGATCGCTTCTTCGATCCGCTCCGGGGCGATGTTCCAGGTCGACGGGTCGGGTTCGACCGGTACGATGCGCGCGCCGACCAGGCTGACGGCGAGCCAGGTGGCGATGAAGGTATTGGCCGGCACGATGACTTCGTCCCCGGGGGCGATGCCGTAGCCGCGCAGGATCAGGTGCAGCGCGTCCAGCCCGTTGGCCACGCCGATACAGTGCGTGACGCCGCAGTAGCGCGCGAACTCCCGTTCGAATGCGGCGGTTTCCTCGCCCAGGATGTAGTAACCCGAGCGAAGCACGCGGTCGATCGACTCCCGAATCGCCGAGTCATATTCGGCGTTCACGCGGCCGAGGTTGAGGAATTCTATCTGCATTTTATCGGTCGACTCTTCGTGCAAAACAGTTCATGCAGCGGCAAACGGCTTGTGCCGGGCGCGTGCGAGGAATTCGTCATGGTCGCGAATATAGTCGTCGGGGGTGTAGGGTTCCGAGGCGAGCACCATGCAGACGCCGCCCGACGAGAAGTTATCGAGCGTACGCCACATCATCGGGCAGATATACAGTCCATAGTAGGACCGGTTCAAATGGAAGCGACGCTGGCGGTCGCCGTCGTCCAGAACAATGTCGAAGCTGCCCGACATTGCCACGACAAACTGATGCAGGTTCTTGTGTGCATGCGCGCCGCGGTCGGAGCCGCCCGGGACGTCATACAGGTAATAGACCCGCTTGATGTCGAAGGGGATATGGTTTCCGCCTTCGACAAAGGTCAAGTTGCCACGGGGGTCGGAAATCTTCGGCAGTTCGATCAAGCGGCAATCATTGAGAGGCATTCCCAACTCCTTGTAAGGTCAACTCGTAGAATTCATGGACGACTCCGCCGGCGCCGAACTCGTTCTTGAACTGTGCAAGACCTTCGTTCAGGACCAGTCCCTGGTTTTCGGTGCTGATGCCGAAATCGAAATAGCGTTTGCCGGACGCGCAGCCATGCCCGATCGCTTCACCGAACAGCAGATCGAGTGCGTTGACCGCATGACCGGCTTCGCTCGAAGCGATGTACTGCGCGTGCGCCACCGTGTGCCCGAGAAAAAGGACGATGCCCGCCTCGACGACGCCGGCTACCTGCGCGGCCATGACATGGATATGCTCGGGAAAGCGGTCCACGAGCAGGCTTATCTCGTCCAGCGTATGGACCGGGGCGACGCCATGATTACGCATGAGGTTATCGGCAAGCACCGGCCATAGCGCCGCCAGCTGCGCTCGTCCCTGGATAATGCGCACGCCTGCCCGCTGTGCTTTCCTTTTCCCGCGCTTGCGGCGTTCGCTGATCGGCAGGCGGTATCGCAGGTCGATGCAACTGGAGAGGTCGGCGCGATAGCGAACCGCGCCCGCGCGAAAAAGCGCGTAAAGATCCTCCTGCGCGGGAGCGGCCTGGTAGATGTGGGGAACGGCCTTGTATTGCAGCCGCTCGTAGCCGGCGCGGGCCCAGAGCGCACGTGCCGCATCGAACGCGTCGAGCATGTGGGCACCCCTGAGCCGTCCCTGATGCACGATCCCGCCATAGGTCGCGCCCGGGTGGGACACGACAGTGGAGGGGTCGGCAGGATGGCCCGCGGCCGGGATGACCCCCAGCCACTCGCCATCGCGCTCGATGACGACGGAGCGGTCGATGAACCGGGTGCCGTGATAGGAAAGGAAGGCGCGCGAATGCAAAAAAGTGGCGCCATGCGCGCCGCGGCAAAATTGATCCCAGGCGCCTGCTTCATCCGCATCGAAAAAACGTGCCCGCATCATGGCTGCACGCGCTCCGCGATGCCGAATCCTGTGCCGCCGAAGTCATTTCCGTTATACAGCAGCCAGGTTTTGCCGCCGGCTTCGATGTCGATACCGTAAGAGGTGGCCTCGCCATCCCATGCCCCGTCGGTGACCTCGACCCCCATGTCGGCGTCGAGCCGTTGCCAGGCCAGGCCGTCGCGGGATTGCGCATACCCCAGGCGATAGCGGGCGGGATTGCGCTTGCGGATGGAGTAGAACATCCGATACCCGTCGGAATGGTGCCGAACGACCGGCCGCCCGAAGCCATGCTCGTTCTCGAGCACGACCGGCAGCACGACCCGCCCCTGTGCCGGCCATTGCAGGCCATCGTCCGATTCCGCATAGCGGATGTCGTAGATGGGCATCTGCTTGCCGTCGATGGTTTCCCACTTGCTGCCTGCGACGTACCACATGCGAAAACGGTCGCCTTCATATTCGACCCACGGGCCGCAGCGAAAGAACTGCTCGTGCGGGCTGCGCTCCAGCACGGGCGTGGCCTGGGCGCGCTGGAACGTGTTTCCGTTATCCGTGCTGATGGCAAGCCCCGTCAGGAGGCGATAGCGAATCCGGTGGCACAGTTCAAAACCGACGTAATACATGAAGAGACGGCCATCCGCGACCCGGATGACCGAGGTTTGAAACACGCCGTTGTCGTCGAACGAGCCGGGCGAACCGACGTCGAGCACTGGCTCCGTACTCTCACGGATTACCTTGCGCGGGTCGGCCGGGTCGAGGTCGACGAAACCGATGCGCCCGACGTTATGCTCGTCGCGGCATTGCACGTAAACGCGCAGCGTCCGGTCGTCGAGCCAGATCGGCGTCGGGCAGGTGGCATGGGTGCGCGCCCACGGTTGCGTTCCAGACGGCGTCCATACGACGCCATGCTTCAGCCACTTCATTGGCCCACCTTGAAGAAGCGTGTCGCCGGCACTTTTGCAGGCTCGGCATGCGCGGCCTTGAACAAGGTATCGGGCTCGGTATTTTTCATCAGGGTCACGCCGGGGCCGACCCAGTTATCCCGACCGATCGTCACGTTGTTGGCAATGGCCGCATTCACGCCGAGGAAAGAATTCTCGCCGATATCGCAAAAACCGGAAATGACGACATGGGATGATACGAAGAGGTTGTCGCGCAGCTTGCTGTGATGGCCGATATGGTTCCCGCTCCACAGCACGACGTTATCGCCGATCTCGACAAATGGCTGGACCGTATTGTCTTCGAAGATGAACACGTGCTCGCCGAGCTTCACGTTGCGCCAGACGAAGGCGCGTGGACTGACATACGATGCAAGCCGGTATCCCTTGCCCTTCGCTTCGCCGGCAAGTCGCGTTCTCAGGCGGTTCAGCTGCGTGTAGACGGCAGCGACGAACACGTCATGCTCCTGCGGCGGATACAGCGCATCGAGCTGTTCGAACGCCACGACCGGCAGGCCGTGCAATTCGTTCCGGGTCAGGTAGGACGCTTCCACGGCGAAGGCCACCACTTGGTAGTGCGTATCGACGTCGAAGTATTCGCGTGCGATTTCGGCGAACGCCGAGGCGCCGACAATGACCAGCTTTCTCTTTTCCATACACGCTTTCAAGTGGGGCGGTACCATGTCCTTCACTATGGCTTAACGATCAGTACATCTTCTCGCCGGTTTGCCATCGGAAGCGTGTTCCCCTGGGGCAGCCAGTAGGCATCGCAGCCTTGGGCGCGGGCGCGCATGATCACGCCGAGGATGACGGCATCGTCGATCTTGGTGGCTTCCACCGCACGAAAATCCACGTGCGGCACTTCTGTCGTTTGCGTGAAATCCTGGTGGAACTTGACACCCGCATCGCTCGCAAAGAAGCGCTTGCGTTTGGACACGTTCGGAATATCCCCGATCAGCATCTGGCCGCCCGGTGCAAGCAGCTCGATCGACAGGTCCAGGAATTTCCAGAAGCTGGCCTCGACGAAGATGTATTGAAAGACGCTGTAGCAAAGAATGGCGTCGAAACGGCCCACCCATGGCTGCAATGCATCGTCGCAATCCGGGTAAAAGCCCGGCAGCTTGATCACGCCGGAGGCATCGGGCAAGTGCGCCAGCATTTCGGCGGAATCGATCAGCACGAGCGAATGCTCGCGCTGTTGGCACGCATCGATCAGCAGGCGCGGCAGGCCCGCGCAACCGGGGCCGATATCGAGCACGTTCCCGCACCGGAGCGCAAGGTTGGTCAGCTTCGATTCGATGTCGGCGAAGATGGCCTTTTCATGGGCATCCCGATAGGCATCGGGAAAGCCGATCTTCTCATGCACGCTCAGGCTATCGTTCATCGCCATCCGGCGAAAATCCTCATAGCCAATATCGTCGAACACACCCATTATCTCACCCCTTCCAATGCGGCGAACCGGTTAAACAATGAAGAAGTGTATGCCGGCGCAAGCACGGGAGATCCGGGGAACTGAAGCCCGATTGACGCTCAGTTCAGTCGTTGACCGGATCACGCTCGCGCGCGCGCCCTGACCATGTCGCTCATCTCCTCGAGGTACTTGACGAAACTGAAGAGCGAGAAATGGCTTTGGTAGTGACGCGCGAAATCGGCGCACTGCGCCCGGTGGGCATCGGGCGACTGCATGACGCGCTCCGCGCGGGCACGCAATGCGCCGGGAGCGCCGTCGAAGAACAGGTCACTGTAGTCGCCGCCGAGGAAAGTCTCGTACGACCAGTTGGACCCCATCAGGAAGCCCGACCGGTTGCTCATCGCACGAAGGGTGCGGTCGTGCAACGCATCGTGCGTGGGCGCCGCATCGATGATGCCGTAGCGCGACGCGAACTGGAAAGCATTGTCCGACATCGCGTCAAACGAGAGGAACTCGTGATTCGGGTTCTGCCTGCGCTGAAAACGCTCCCATCCCCGTCCGTAGATCTTCAGCGGCACATCCTTGAGATCGTTGACGACGTGCTCGGCGACCATATTGCGATAGATTTTGTCGAGCACCATATGGATATGCACGCGCACCGTAAACGCCGAGTTATCCAGGTCCTCGCAGAGCGCCGCCATCGCCTCGGGATTGAGCATGCCGTCGATGATGTCGTGATGATTCGTCCGGTTGCCGTTCCTGAATTCACCGATGATCGCATCCGCGGCATCGAGCAGGAAACCTGCGATACGGCGCTGCGACGCCGCGCGCCACCCGTTCAAGGTCGCGTCGAGATCGTCGATATTCTTGGGGAAGACGAAGAAATCTCCCTCGAACCGACCTTTGACGCCGTCGGTAAACCAGACGGGCGTCGGAAAGAAGGTCGCACCGCTCTCGCGCGGAAAGTGCGTGTTCGCGAACATGGCGAACGACGCCGTGCCGTAGATATGCTGCACCAGTGGCGACATGGCCTTGTGATGAATCGGCATGTGGACCGGATGGTCGCCGTGGTAGCACAGTACCGGCACCTTCAGGTGGTCCCAGACGGTGGTGGGGTCCTCGTCCGTCGCGCCGATCTGCAAGCCTACGCCCTGCCACAAGATGACAAAGTCGATGCCCTTGTTGTGGAATGCGGCCAGTTCGTCCATGAGGCTATCCTCGAGGTGGACGATGTGCGTCTTGCGCCCCATCCGCTCGAACGCCTGCTTCATGCATGTGCTGAAATAGGTGAAGGGATCGTTCTCCCCGCCCCGCCAGTTAATTATTAATATGCTCATAGGTGTGCGAGATAGAGTGGGGAGTCGTGCGAAACGCCGACAATATCATGAAGGTCTGGGCGCAAACAAGCCGTGGCGGGCAGATTGGCAATGGCATGCCGAGAAATATTTTCCCGGCCGGTTTGCGCTAGAATCGGCCCTTCGCCCGTATCGAAACCCGTATGCCATTCCCAGACAAGCTGCCAACGCGCCGCCTTTTTCCGCGCCGGATCACCCGCCGCCTTCGACCGTCCATCGCGCCATGAACAAGCGCCGCGCATTCGTTACCGGCGCCAGCGGTTATGTCGGCTCCCGGCTGGCACGCCGCCTGGCCGCCGACGGCTGGGACGTGCACGTGCTGCTGCGCGCCGGCTCCAGCCTCGATGCCCTGGAAGGCGTGGCGCTCACCGTGCACCGCTTCGGCGGCGCCGCGCCTGAACTGGTCGAGATCGTGCGCGAGGCCGCGCCCGACGCCGTCTTCCACCTGGCGGCGCTGTTCCTGGCCCAGCACCGGCCGGAGCAGGTGGACGCGCTGGTGCAGGCTAACATCCTGTTTGCGACCCAGCTGGCCGAGGCGATGGCGGCCAACGGCGTGCGCATCCTCGTCAACACCGGCACCGCCTGGCAGCACTTCGGCAACCGCGACTACGATCCGGTCAACCTGTATGCCGCGACCAAGCAGGCGTTCGAGGCGATCCTTTCGTACTACGTCAACGCCCATGGGCTGTCCGTGGCGACGCTGGCGCTGTTCGATACCTACGGCCCGCACGATCCCCGCCCCAAGCTGGTGAGCGCATTGTGGCAGGCGGCACGCACGGGCGCTGCGCTGTCCATGTCGTCCGGCGAGGAGGTGCTCGACATGGTGTATATCGACGACGTCATCGAGGCCTTCCTCGCCGCCGAGCTGTCGCTGCGTGCGGCGGGTCCGGTGCAGCTGCGCTATGGCGTCTCGTCCGGCGCTGCGCTGCGCCTGACGGGGCTGGTCGCCGCCTTCGAGCGCGCCACCGGCCTGCACGTGGACGCGCGCTGGGGCGAGCGACCCTGCCGTCCGCGCGAAGTGATGCAGCCCTGGACCAGTTTCTCGCCGCCCCCTGGCTGGCAGCCGCGCGTGGCGCTCGAAGAAGGCCTGCGCCGCAGTGCCCCACCCGGCACCCCGGCCATGCGTGGGCCGGGATAGCTGTGTACAATGTCGGACCCGGACGCCCGGTCCCGCATGCCGCCGCCGTTTTCTTCTCCCACGATGACTCTCGAAACAACTCCCAAGCACGCCGCCGGCGCACGCCGCCTTTGCGTCGCCCCGATGATGGACTGGACGTAGTTTCCAGTGTTCATGCGGGTTTCAGGAGGTTCGTGTGCATGATGTGTGCACTCATCGGTGACTGTGTGACGCGATCTTTCGTAGCGGTTTCTTAAAAATAAAAAAGTCCGCAAGGACGGTCACGCCGCTTAACACCCATGGGGATGAACCAAATGTTGCGTTTCTGGAAATTAATATATCGACAAGAGGTTGTTGCCGTCACTCGCTTCACAAGGCACACAGCCTAGTTCCTTATAATTTTCCGCACTGCACCTCTACGGATTAAAATGACCCTTTTTTCCAAGAGGCAGTATGGCGTACGCTACCCTACAGTTCACCCGCACCGAATACAACGCTGCTGGTCGTGCCTTTGCCGACGCCGTTGGAAATCCCGCTGACTGCTTGGCAATAATCGACAACTTTCGCGCCTCGCATGCACATCCTCTTAATACGTTCCATACCACGCTAAAGAACCGGGCGCAGAAGCTTGCACCGAAAGCACTAGTGGTTCAGCGCATCAAGCGACTTGATTCGATTGCAGCCAAGCTCAGGACAAAGAGTAGTATGCGGCTAACGCAAATGCAGGACATTGGTGGTTGTAGAGCCGTCATGCCGACTGTCCAACTGGTTAGACGCTTGGAGGCAACGTACGTAAATTCGCCTTTAGTCCATACACTGTCGAACAGCAAGGACTATATTGCGACACCCAAACCAACTGGCTATCGGGGTGTCCACCTCATGTACGCGTTCGCTGGTGCTTCTAGTCCGTATGCCGGGCTAAAGCTTGAGATCCAAATTCGGACACAGCTACAACATAAATGGGCTACTGCTGTCGAGGCAGCGGAAACATTCACCGGGCAAGCCCTTAAGTCGAACCTAGGTAGCGAGGAATGGAGGCGCTTCTTCGCACTAATGAGTTCTATCTTTGCACTGCGGGAAGGGTGCCCTACAGTCCCAGGAACGTCCGATGACTTTCTCAAACTCTCCGAAGAAATTCGGCAGCTTAATGCTAGTCATCACATGGCTAACGTGTTCGCGGCGTATAGGGCGATTTTGCCAAGAGTTGAACAGCAGAAGAACGCACGCTACTTCCTCGTCCGTCTCGAACCTGCTGGGCGACGAGTGTTCGTGAGGGGGTATCGCAAAGAACAGTCCAGACTTGCACACCACGAATACACAACCGCCGAAAGCCTTATTCCTGCTGGTTCGTCGGTTCGCGTGGTTCTCGTATCTGTGTCCTCTATTAATTCACTGAAGAGAGCATATCCGAACTACTTTTTGGATACTGAGCAATTTTTGAACGAAGTACGAGTTATCACCGGCTAAAAGGAGCACGACGATTCGCCGCTATCGTTAGGACTTCAGGGCGGCGTAAATCGTCCCTCTCGACACTTTGTACTCGGCTGCTAGTGCTGCCTTGCTTTCGCCTGCGACACAGCGGGCCTTGATCGCTTCCACATCGGCTGGCTTCAGTCGTTCTGGTCGTCCGGTGGGTTTGCCTGCTGCCTTTGCTGCTGCGATGCCTTCACGCTGGCGCTCTAGAATCATCGAACGCTCGAACTCTGCAAATGCTCCCATCATTGAGAGCATGAGCGTGTTCATCGGGCTGGAAGTGTCGGCGCTAAAAGTCAGGTTCTCTTTGACGAACGTAACGGCTACGCCCTTATCGTTTAAGCCCGATACGATCGCCCGAAGATCGACAAGGTTACGAGCAAGACGGTCGATAGAGTGCACCATAACTGTGTCGCCTTCACGAACGAACGCTTGTAATGCTACCAGAGCAGGGCGCTTGACATCTTTGCCGGATGCCTTGTCCTCGAACAGCCTATCGAGCTTGATACCGTCAAGTTGACGAGCAAGGTTCTGGTCCACCGAACTCACGCGTACATAGCCGACTGTTTGTCCTGTTGCCACTTATCTTCTCCTTCGTTGATCTGTTCAACAAAGTCTAAGGCATTATTGAAAAGTGTGCAACAACTATCGTTATGGGCCTTGTTGGGCAGTGTTTCTCGGCTGTTTCAGCGTGTGCAGAAAGGTGTACTTCTTGGAATCAATACACCCGGCTCTCTAGGGCCAAAGGAACGTTCATCTACGGTAATACTGGTGCTATACTGACAATAGACTGGAAACAACATCTGGCATTAGGCACGTTAGCGGATTTCGTAAGCATGTATATGTTCCGCTCCAACTTACTCATAACATAGATTAGAGTCTAACAATGTTCACTATTAGCTATCCGTCGGTGTCAGGCAATGAAAACGCAATTTCACTTCCAGTGGGTAGCACATTGTTCGTTGTCGGGGCGAACGGAACTGGTAAATCGAGCTTAATGCATCGATTCTATGTCCAGAACTATCAAAGTGCACGACAGATCTCGGCGCATAGGCAGACTTGGTTCAGTTCAAGTGCCATTACATTGTCGCCGCAACAGAAACGCGATACCGAAAATAACATCAAGAGCCAAGATACCAGCACACAGTCTCGCTGGATGGATCACTTTTCCGCTAATCGGGCTAGTATTGCGATCTATGACCTCATCGATGCTGAAAATGTGCGAGCACGGCTTATTACTGGTGCTGTAGAACGTGATGCTTTAGATGAGGCTAGGATATTGGCGCAAAAAGATGCTCCGCTGAGGATGATCAACGAATTGCTACAGCAATCTAATATTCCTGTGACGATTTCCGTAAAAGAAAGCGAGCAGGTCCTTGCAAGCAAAAATGGTGGGCCGACCTATAGTGTTGCTGAGCTATCCGACGGAGAACGAAATGCGCTTCTCATTGCGGCAAATGTTCTCACGGCTAAACCAGGAACATTGATCCTTGTCGATGAACCAGAGCGTCATTTACATCGTTCAATAATTTCGCCGTTGCTTACGCTGCTCTTCGCGAAACGATCCGATTGCTCGTTCATTGTCTCTACGCATGATGTAATGCTGCCGATTGATAATCCAACTGCACAGACGCTCCTTGTTCGTAGTTGCAATTACCAAGGTGCGACCGTAACGGCATGGGACGCTGACATGGTCGAGCCTACAGACGAGATTGATGAGGCATTAAAGCTAGATGTATTGGGGTCCCGCCGGAAATTAATTTTTGTCGAGGGGGATGAGCAGAGTCTCGATAAGCCGTTGTACAGCTTAATTTTCCCATTTGTCTCGATTGTTCCTAAATCTAGCTGTCACGAAGTGGAGCGGTCAGTAGGAGGGATACGGGATGCTAACCGCTTCCATTGGCTGTCTGCATGGGGAATTGTTGATAACGACCGTCGAACAACGGAAGAGATTAGTGAACTTAAGTCAAAAGGTATTTTCGCTCTTCCTGTGTTCGCAGTTGAGTCGATCTATTACGATCCTCGATTACAACGAATGGTTGCAGAAAAACATGCTTCTTTAGTTGGTAGCAATGCTGAGGAGTGCTTGAGGGCTGCTAATCAGGCGGCCATTAATGCAATTAAGCCCCATATTAATCGTCTGTGTGAAAGAACTGTTGAGAAAGCACTTCGTGACGAAGTGTTTAAACACCTGCCTAGAAGAAAGCAGATTTCTGCTGGGCAGCCTGTTAAGATTGAAATCGATGTGGCTCAGTTCATTGCACGAGAGCGCCAGCGTTTTGAATCTCTGATCGATAATAGAGATTTGTCAGCTATTATAGCCACCTACCCGGTCCGCGAAACTCCCGCGTTGGATCAAGTGGTTGATAAATTAGGTTTCAAGGGGCGGCAGCAATATGAGAGTGCTGTCCGCAGATTGCTCATGGAAAACAGTGAGGCCCTCAACTTGGTTCGCGGAATGTTTGGAGACCTTGTAGTGGAAATTAATAAAGGGCTTCGTCCTGTTGAGCAGGAAAGCGTAACGCAATAACGCTGTTAATAATATTAACGATTAGTGTATAGGTGCAGAATGCATGCGTTGCTATGCAACTAACATTGCGCAACTTTTCCTTAATAATTAATTTCATTTTCTATAGACAAGGTACGATGAGAACTTTTCCGATTTTAGCGTTATTATCGCTCTTAAGTGCATGTGCTACAATTGATGTACCTACCGCGTCGAAGAGATACACAAGTGAAGTGGCGATTTTGAAAGTCACACGGCAAGGCTGCGGAATTCATGCTGAAAGAAGAAACATTAGTTCGGGGCCGCTCCGAAGTCTGTATGTCACTGTTGTCGGACTGGATGCTAATAAGGCCAGTGTCGATACCGCTACTTTAAGGTTTATGCCCATTGTAGTGGGTGGTAAATCTGAGGCAGTTGTGTATTTTTCTCAAGGGCACGGCTTGGCTTGCGTCGATATAAAAGATTTCGCATTGTCGTAAAAATAAATGTCAAGCTCGACTGTGTTGGCTTCCAAAGTAAGTCCGTGCCAGACCTGAGACTTTTGATCGGCTCTTTACTAGATACGAAATCCATATCAAGCAGTCAGACAGTTTTTCCCCGGCTAGGGTGGCGTAGTTCACCCGCTTACCTAGTCGAGTTCGATGTATCGGGTTCGCCGGAGGGGCGATGTAATACGTTAGCTCTCGCTTCTGCATCATCACAGCAAGCCAGTGTTGAGAGTTGTGGTTTAGGACAGAGCAAGGATTGCGGTGCTTTGCCTCGGCCAGGATGAACACATGGAAGTGCAGTCCTTTCTCGTCGTCCACTTCGAGACATCCTTTCCACTGGCAGGGAATGTTCTGTCTGCGTAGTTCGAGACATAGCGCCTTCATGGCTGCTTGGTAGTCCCGGCTCTGTTCTGATCCCATCATTACGATGTGATAGAGTCGTGGGGACACGTAGTTATTGTCGTTGAGCATACGCTTCATCTTTCGGTATGCCTTCTGGTTGTGCATTCCTCCGTTAGCCAGAGTGATGACAGTTTCCTCCTTCTTCATTGGGTTGTACTCCTTGTTGTTACTGCTCCTACACTGCTTCTCCTTACTTACTAGTACAAATCGGCGGTGGTACACGAGCGGGTTAGTGGTTTCTCCTATATGGGAGTGCTTAAAAACGGGTTAAATCACTGCTTTCATTGACAGGTCAGAAGAACGCCGTCATCATAGGAGAACTTGTGATAGCGCCTTTCTTCTAAAGTGGCGAATCGGTATTCCTGTTGGTAACGTGCTCTGAACTCTACTGTTTTCTATCCATCCTTGAATAGCGGGCTTTTGAGCGCGTTTCTTCTTGGTGGCTACCTACCTGCCAACTTCTTCTAATAACGCCTTCTAGGGCCTTTAGATCGCCTTGAATCGGCTGTTGAGTTGACGCTTCCTGAGTCGGTGTTGATGTGGCACTGCGGCATTTAATCTGCTCAAGAATTCAGCACGCTATTACATACAAAACGTACCCCAATGCTTAACCAGACTGCGGTTTTCTGTCTTCGCGACAGAGAATCGACTACATCAGTGACTTCGCTGGATTGCTGGGACTACGAGTTCTGACAAGCGAAGAAAGGTGGCGCTCTACTGCGGCGATAGGGTACAGGTAGTTCCTGCCGAGCAAGACGTACTCCGGGCCTTGGCCTCGTTTGCGCCATGCGTCAAGCGTGGACACTTTCACTCCTGCAAGCGTGGCAAAACCATGCTCGTCAAGGCAGTTCACAAGCCGGGCTAGGTCGGCTACGTTGGGGGTGGTGGTGTGGGTTGCCTGCATTTCAAATCCTCCGCTGTTGTTGATGAGGACTGAACTGTAAGGTGCGAGTATTCAGCAACCCGGTTACTTGTCAATTCAGCGGTTTGTACTTTTTCACTGTGGCGTGGATTGTTGTCGGGCTAACGTCGTATTCAGCGGCAAGCGCCTTCGCAATGCCGTAGCTGGTCCCATCTTCTTTGCTGTCCCAGTACCGCTTCGCGATGCGGCGGCAGTCGCTTTCCTCCAGTTTTCGGGGCTTCGATGCTCGCTCGCTCTGGGTCTTGCTGTGGCTTTCAACCCGAGCAAGCGCCTGTGCCGACAGGATAGAGTTCCGTACTCCGCTGAAAACGGTCACGATCTGCTGCTGTTTTACTATTACCTGTTTCAACGCCGCATTTAGCGATTCCTGACTGTCGTACGCTTGTTGCTCGCCGTCACAGAACACCAAGTTGGCATACGAGCGGCAATATGCGACTAGGGTAGCGTGGTTGATGTCGTTATCGTTCAGGTAGGGTTCAAGCCACGTAAGAGCATGCTGCACGCACTCGAAGAACTGAACAGGTGTACCGTCCGTGGGGAAGTCGTTGAATGGATCGTCACTAATTTTTGTCATGGTGCCTGAGTCTGAACTTTGGATAACGCCAATACAGCCGCGTGTACATCTTCCGAATTGGTATGGGTGTAGCGTTTCAGTTGCGTCCACGTTTTGTGGCCTGTCAGTACCGCAACCTCTGGAATTGACAGCCCGAGGCGGAACAGGTCGCTTGTGGCCTTATGCCGAAGATCATGGAATCGAAGGACCTCGATGCCTACCTTGGCACATGCACGGGTGAACGCTGTACTTACGCTGGATGCCTGATACGGAAACACCCGTCCAATCTTTCGCATTGCCAGTATTGGTTCGACTAGTGCCCATGCAGCAGGTAGCAGGGGAACCGTCTGGTGGTTTCCTTCCTTCTTGCGGGGGTCCTTCCGGTCGCGAATGATAACCGTGCGCTTCTCCGCATCCACATCCTCCACTTGGATTGAGCAAATCTCATCTTGGCGCATGGCCGTAGCAAGGGCAAACGCGCAGAGCGTTGTCATGGGCACCTTCTGGCGCTTGTTGGCTGTCCAGAATGCGTAAAGCCTTTCGAGTTCCGACGTCGTTGGCTCGCGATCACGCTCACTACTGCGGGTGCTCACGTTCCGGGCGCTCAAATCCCTGCGGGCATCACGGGCAAGGTCGGTCGGCAGGTCCATCCGTCGGGAGTGCTTACCCCACTTGAGGATCGCCCCGAAGAAGGACAGGTCTGCTGCAATCGTCACGCCGCCAGCGCCAGCTTTAACTCTTAAGTCGATGAAGTCACGCAAGTGAATGCTGTTGATGCGTTTCAGGGGGATGCTGCCTAGGGTGTGTCTGACTGAGTTCATAGGAGCCATAACATAATTGTTGCCACGGTCACGGCAGCGA
>NZ_JBHSMS010000007.1:0-1663 GCF_042656795.1 Massilia jejuensis
CCGCCCCCTCTACGATGTCGATGAATGAGATGACGCGACAACTATCCTGACACAGGGGGTTTTTCGGCATGCCAGGTCCACCTATCAAAGCGGTTCGATAAAACTGCAGTCAGGAAAACTGTAGACATGGCTCAGGGAAACGTATTGATTGTCATCAATTTCGCATTGGCGACACCGAGGTAACGTAGCCGCTGGACAATTTTCCACTTGCGCTACGGCGATGCCGAGCGGCTATCGGAGGCAGTCAATGGGCGTAAGCCAGGTAATCGCGGCCGGTGCCGCGCTGTCGGCGTTCAGCGGCAACTCGCAACACAACCGCCTGATGCGGCTGGATTTTCCGTTCGAGGATGGGCCGCCCGCCATCCTGCTGCCGAACAAGCTCGTCGCCCGCGAGGAAGTCTCGCGCGGTTTCCGCGTCACGGTCGAGGTATTGTCGGACGAGGCACGGATCCCCCTGAAAATGCTGATGGGCCGGATGGTGACGATCTCCCTGGTGCGCGAAGACGGGTCGCTACGCTACTTCAACGGCCATATCACCGAGTTCCGCTTCCTGCGCACCGATGGCGGCTTCGCCTTCTACCAGATGGTGCTGGAGCCGTGGCTCGCATTCGCACGACTGCGCAAGGATAACGTCTCGTTCCACGGTAAAAGCGTCCGCGAGATTACCGAGGAAACGCTGAAGCACTACCGCCAAGCCGATTGGCACATGTACCCAATCGACGAGTCGAAGCTGACCGTCGCCAACCAGCATAACGAGACCGACTACAACCACTTGCACCGGCGCTGGGAAGCGCTTGGCCTGCACTACTGGTACGAGCACGAATTCGGCCGCCACAGGCTCATGATCTCGGACAACAGCTTCCTGTCCGAACCGATCGATGAGGAAGCGTACGTGATCCCGTTCCACGACAAGAGTGGCTCGCTCGAGGACGACGGCATTCACGAGTGGACTGCTGTCCGGCGTCTGGGCTCGGGCCAGACCACACTGGCGACGTTCGATTACAAGAACCCCAGCGCGCAGCGCGCCCAAGCAAATTCACTCAACCAGCAAGGCGATATCTTTCCCTACGAAGTCTACGAGGACACCGGTTCCTACGGCTTTCGCATGCGCAGCGACGGCGAAGAGTTGGCGATGCGACGCATGGAGGAGGCAGACAAGGATACGCAGTACTTCGAGGCGGCGGGAAACGACCGAAGCGTACTGCCGGGCCGCACGTTCAAGCTCGGCGGCCATTTCAGCGCCGAGCCGCGCTCGCGCGAATACGATCCCGAACCGCGTCGCAGTATCGACGACCGCTTCTACCTCATTTTGTCTGTCGACCATGAGGCGGCGAATAACTACCAGGCCGGGCCGGGCGCACCCTCGCACTACGAAAACCGGCTTACCTGCATCCGCAAGGACATCCGCTGGCGCCCTGGCCGCAACTACAACAGCGAGCCCGGTACCCATATGGGGCTGCACACGGCAATCGTCGTCGGCCCGGCCGGCGCTGAAATCCATACGGACGGCTACGGGCGGGTGAAGCTGCAGTTCCACTGGAACCGGCTGGACAAGTATGACGAGAACAGCTCGCCGTGGATCCGGGTGATGACGCCCGCCGCTGGCAACGAATTCGGGCAGATTCGCTTGCCCCGCGTCGGCGAGGAAGTGGCCGTCGTCTAC
>NZ_JBHSMS010000008.1:0-773 GCF_042656795.1 Massilia jejuensis
AATCCTTTAGCAAACAGGCGCAGGCGGCTTGAAACACGAGTGTCCGCTATTGACAGTACACCTCAACTCGCTGGGAACATCAGGACGTACTCCAAGCGATGCAGGCGCGTCTCGAACAAACGCCGGATGCCATGCGAATTCGGCGCTCGACGGTCGAGTAGCCGTACGCGACAATTAAGGCGTGGACGGTACGGCCTGGGCCAATAGCGAACCTAGCCAAGCTATTTCGATAGCAGCCATTCAGAAGTGGACCACAGCAACTCCCTACAACTGATCCAAGGGGTCTCTCTCCTATCGTGCGCAGGCGCACAGACCTACTCTCGCCTTACATGTAAACCTTTTCGCACGTTGCAGTTGCGGCGCGATGATTTCTTAAAGAGTTTATGATGAAAAAATTCTTAATCGTAATACTCTCTGTACTTACAGTGACACTGGCGCTGCCGCTGCAAGCCGCTCCTAAGACCGAGAAGAGTCTGTACGAACGCCTTGGCGGCGTCTTCGCCATCTCCGCGGTCGTTGACCATTTTAGCGACGCGGTGGTGCAGAGTCCGATCGTGGGAAAGACATCTCAAAACCCAGCCCTCAGGGAATGGCACACGAACAACCTGAACAGGTTGCCGGGCCTCAAGTTCATGCGAACCTTGTGGGTCTGCGAAATCACGGGCGGGCCGTTCAAATTCTCGCCAACAAAGCCGGGTAAAACTCATTTTGAATCGCCACGACTATTGTAGACACTCCTGAGCCATAATATAAGGCACAAGGAGAAGGTATGA
>NZ_JBHSMS010000009.1:0-12336 GCF_042656795.1 Massilia jejuensis
TTCATAAATTCTCCCATCGGTGAAGTTTACCAAACAGGAGTGTCCGAAAAAATCAGGGTACCTCAGGACCGTGGCGACCAGGTGATCAGCGCCACGTCGGAGACGATTGCCATGGGCAAGGTAGCAGCAATCCAGGACGACCTGACCTTTTGCCCGAAGTGCAAAGGAAAATGCGCGATCAAGCCGGATGGCGCGGGGGCGCAGCACAAAGGCACCTCGCCGGCCACGACCCCAAAGCCGCGGCCCTGTCCACCCGCGCAGGCCGCTTCGACAGCGGCGTTCAGCGCCAGGATATCGGTCTGGAAGGCAATTCCCGTAGATGAGCGCGATGATCTCGCCGATCTTGCTTGCCGTCGGCGATCTCGGCCGACGCGGTAGCCATCGTATCGGTGCCGGACCGCACGCGCGCGACGATCCCGACGGGCGAATCGCTCATGCCGCGCAGGGCACCCATCAGGCGGCCGGTCTCGTCGTTCGCGCGCACCTCGATGCGCCGGGTCAGGTCGCCCTGGGCCAAGGCGCCGGCGATCTTCACCGCTTCCTCGATCGGACGCACGATGGCGCGCACCAGCAGCCAGCCGGGCACGGCCGCCGGCGCCACGATATCTTGCGACTGCTTGAAATCGCCGGTGACGCATGCCGACACGCTCGACCTCGACGTCACCCAGCCGAATCAGAACGGCAAGATTGCTTTTTTGCAGCGCCTGCCCTTTTTTCTATAAAATGCGGCGACGCCTTCGCACCCCGTCAGCCAACGAAAACAACGACATGACTCTCTCCCTCTTCCTGAACCTGGCCGGAGCCCTGCTCATGTGCGCCCTTCTCTACCGCATGCAGGCGGCGCACGCCTCGTTCACGAAACGCGTGTTCGCCGGCCTCGGCCTGGGCGTGCTGCTCGGCGTGGTCCTGCAGGCGGTCCACGGCGCCGGCTCGCCGGTCATTTCGGCCACCAACGCCTGGCTCGACGTGCTCGGCAGCGGTTACGTGAAGTTGCTGCAGATGATCGTCATTCCCCTGATCATGGTCTCGATCGTGGGCGCCATCCTCAAGTTTCGCGACGCCGCCTCGCTCGGCGCGGTCAGTGCGCTGACGATCGGCATCCTGATCGCCACCACGGCGGTCGCAGCCATGATCGGCATCCTGATGGCCAAGCTGTTCGGCCTGACCGCCGTCGGCCTGACCGCTTCGGCCGCGGAAGTGGCGCGCGGCGAATACCTGCAAGGCTCGCTTGGGACAGCCAAGGAAATTTCCCTGCCGTCGATGCTGCTCTCTTTCATTCCCGCCAACCCCTTCCTCGACATGACGGGCGCGCGCAAGACCTCGACCATCGCCGTCGTGTTCTTCTCGGTCTTCGTCGGCATCGCCGCCACCGGCATCGCCGCCAGGAAGCCGAACGAGTTCGCCTCCTTCAGCCATTTCGTGCACGTTGCCCACACCATCGTGATGCGCATGGTGACCCTGGTGTTGCGCCTGACGCCCTACGGCGTGTTCGCGCTGATGGCCAAGGTCGTGGCCGGCTCGAGCCTGCACGACATCCTGAACCTGCTCGGCTTCGTGCTCGCCTCGTACAGCGCCATCGTGTTGATGTTCGGCGTGCACCTGCTGCTCGTCGCGCTCGCCGGCCTGAACCCGGTGCGCTACCTGAAGAAAATCTTCCCGGTGCTGGCCTTCGCCTTTACCTCGCGCACCAGTGCCGGCGCCATTCCCATGAGCGTGGCGACCCAGACCACGCGCCTGGGCACGCCCGAAGGGATCGCCAACTTCGCCGCCTCGTTCGGCGCGACCATCGGCCAGAACGGCTGCGCC
Organism: Massilia jejuensis; assembly: GCF_042656795.1. Taxonomy (NCBI): domain Bacteria; kingdom Pseudomonadati; phylum Pseudomonadota; class Betaproteobacteria; order Burkholderiales; family Oxalobacteraceae; genus Massilia; species Massilia jejuensis. The sequence continues at coordinate 1,807 of NZ_JBHSMS010000009.1, forward strand.
GGCATCTATCCGGCCATGCTGGCCGTGATGATCGCGCCGACCGTCGGCATCGATCCATGGACCGCCGGCTTCCTGCTGCCGCTGCTGGCGGTCGTCGTGTTCGGCTCGATCGGCGTGGCCGGCGTCGGCGGCGGCGCCACCTTCGCCGCCCTGATCGTGCTTTCCGCGCTCGACCTGCCGGTGGCGCTGGCCGGCTTGCTGATCTCGATCGAACCCCTGATCGACATGGGCCGTACCGCGCTCAACGTCAGCGGCTCGATCACCGCCGGCACCTTGACCGCGCGTGTGCTGGGCGGCACCGACATCGCCGTATTTAATAGCGATGCGGAAACCAATCTGGACGGCGAAGAACAAGCCGCCTGAGCGAAAAGAAAGTTGATAGTTTGCGCACGGAATCGTGCGCGGACCTCGACGCGAATCCGTCTATGATGATGTCATGTCAACATCAACGACGGGCAGGTAATGGAACAAAAGTGGCCACAGGAACTCTGGCTGATCAGACACGGGCAAAGCGCAGGCAACGTCGCTCGTGACCTTGCCGAGGCTGCCGCCGGCCACGAAATCGATATCGCCGAACGCGACGTCGACGTTCCCCTCTCCGATCTGGGCATTCGCCAGTCCGAAGCGCTCGCCTCCTGGTTCGCCAGCCTGCCGCACGACCAGCGTCCGAACGTGGTGCTGCATTCGCCCTACGTGCGCGCGGCCGAGACCGCCAAGATCCTGATTCGCCATCTCGAACGCAATTCGCTGCTGGCCATCAATGCCGACGAGCGCCTGCGCGAAAAGGAATTCGGCATCCTCGACCGCCTCACCACGCACGGCATCGCCCACAAGTATCCCGACCTGTATTCGCAGCGCCAGCACGTCGGCAAGTTCTACTTCCGCCCGCCCGGCGGCGAGAGCTGGTGCGACGTGATCCTGCGCCTGCGCAGCGTGCTCGATACCCTCAGCCGCGACTACTGCCACGAGCGCGTCGTCATCGTCGCCCACCAGGTCATCGTCAACTGTTTCCGCTACCTGATCGAGCGCCTCGACGAAGCGAGCATCCTCGCCTTCGACCGCGCCGGCGACGTGCCGAACTGCTCCGTCACTTCCTACGCCTTCGATCCCGTCCAGGGCAAGCACGGCCGTCTGGTCGTTCGCCTCGTCAATTTTGTCGCGCCGCTCGAAGCGACCGGCACCCCGGTCACGGTCGGCAAAGACGTGCCGACCGCACCTAAAGCCTGAGGCCGCCATGAACGCACTCCATGCCGCGCCCGCCGTCTACGACGTCACCACGCAACTCCTGCGCGACTGGCCGCTGCCGATGCCGGGCTGCGACGGCGACAAGGAAGAGCGCGGCCATGTGCTGATCCTGGGGGGCTCGCGCGAGATGCCGGGCGCCGTGATCCTGGCCGCCACCGCCGCCCTGCGCGCCGGCGCCGGCAAGCTTACCGTCGCCACCGGCGCCAGCGTGGCCCAGCTGGTGGCGCTGGCCCTGCCCGAGGCGCGCGTGATCGGCCTGGCCGAAACCGATGCCGGCGGCTTCCTGCCGGAAGCCATTGCCCGCCTCGATCCGCTGGCCGACCGCGTCAACGCCATGCTGATCGGCCCCGGCATGCAGGACGAAGCGGCCGCGGCCGAACTCGTGCATGGCTTGCTGGAACGCCTGCAGGGCAGCGAGGATGGCAGCAAGACCGCCGTCGTGCTCGACGCCTGCGCGATGGGCACGCTACTGCACGCGCCGCCGGGCTGGGCGCCGGGCGAAGCTTTCCGCTTCGGGCAGCCGGTCATCGTCACGCCCCATTGCGGCGAGATGGCGCACCTGACCGGCATCGAGAAAACCGATATCGTGTCCGGGCCCGACGCCCGCGCGCTGGCCTCGGCGGCGGCATGGAATGCCGTTGTCGCGCTGAAAGGCGCGCGCACCGTGATCGCCGCGCCGCAGGGAGACATGTGGCAGCACGAAGGCGGCAATGTGGGCCTGGCCATTTCCGGTTCGGGCGATACGCTGGCCGGGATCATCGCGGGGCTGGCCGCGCGCGGCGCGACGCTCGAACAGGCCGCCTGCTGGGGCGTGGCCCTGCATGCCCGCGCCGGCGAACGCCTGGCCGAACGCATGGGCGTGCTTGGCTACCTGGCGCGCGAGATCGCGAACGAGATACCCGCCCTGCTCGAATCCATCGCCGGCCGCGAGGCGGACAGGGCCGACAAGACAAGGAAGTCCTAGCCGCAAGGGACTCCCGCAACGACCATCCGGCCGACGCCGGGGGACTGGTTGGATGGACAGTCGTTTGACCAGTATCAAACTCCGCAAGCGGTATTGCGGAATATAGCAAGAAGTGCACAATTCGACGAACTGGCGGTAGTCACGGCAGTCTAATTTTTCACAGTCGAATTCGTGCACTGAACGGGGCCGCGTATTGCGTCGGTTCCCTAAGGTTTTACCAATGAACCCGGACGGGGCCCTGGACAATGGGTTTCAAGAAGATTCATGGTAAAGCCGAACTGGCGCCGTTGATCTCCACCGCCTCACCTGGAGACTTCGGCACAAGATAGACGTGAACGAGGAGTGTAAACAATGAACGCAATCACCAAAGCACCAAAAATCCTGCTGACCGCAGCCCTGCTGGCATCGATGCTGGGCGCTTGCAAGAAGAACGATACTGCCGGCACCGCTGGCGACACCTCGGCAACCTCGCCGAGCTCGACCTCGGGCACGAGCGGCACGACCGGCACCACCGGTGACACCGGCACCGGCGCAACCGGCACCGGCACCACCGGCACGGGCGCAACGGGCACCACCGGCGACACCACGGGTACGGGCGCCGCGGGTACCACCGGCACCGGCGCAACCGGCACCACGGGCAGCACCGGCACCATGGGTGAATCGAGCGGCACCGGCGCTTCCGGCACCGGCGCAACGGGGACCACCGGCACCACCGGCACCACCGGCACTTCGGGCACTTCGGGCACGACCGGCGTCACCGGCGCAGGCGGCACCACCGGCAACACCGATTCGACCGGTACCGGCACCGCCGGCAGCACGACCACCGGCACAGGCACTGGCCGCTAATCATTAGCGATTAGCGGTTTGTCTGCCTACAAAGCGGAGCCCCACAACGCGGGCTCCGCGTTTGCATATGGCCGGCGGTTTTCATGCCGGCGTTCGATTGCAGTATGTCCTCCCGGTCGATCGACCGTCTCCTGGCTTTTTCGGCTTTTTCTTTTGCACGCCTTTTCCCGCCGGCCGCGCAAGCGCCCCCGCCCCATTCCCGCCCAGCCCGTCCCTACCTGCTGCACGCCGCTGCCGTCGGAGCGCAACTGGACGACCACGTCATACACGTGAATTCTGGCAACAGAACCTGCGCCGGCGAAAGGCAAACGAGACGTTCGCGCCTTCAAACCTGTTGTCGTAGGCAGGGGGAAGACGCCGGTGAATGACGGCAAGCGCAGGCAGGCGCGGGCAAGGCGCGAGGATGCTGGCGGCCGACAAGATCAGGTGCTTAGTTGTTTCGCTCTGTCAAACAACGCACAGTGAAGCAGGGCCGCCGCATGCCAGAATCGACCCATTCCACACCGTCCGCGCGCTTGCGGCGCAGCGGCGGCCAGCCATCGCATTACGAAGGAGTTTTTCCATGAACAGCATGCAACGCGTACCGAAGGTCGTCCTGACCGCCACTCTCCTCGCCGCCCTGCTCGGCGCCTGCACCAAGAAGGATTCCGGCATCGGCGGCGCCGGCGACGGCGCCGAGGTGACGAACCGGGTCGAAGGCTCGGGCGCCGGTTCGGCCGCGGGCGTCAGCGGCGCCACCGGCAACGCGGGCAACGCGGGCCTGTCCTCGACCGAATACGACACCAACAACACCCCGCGCACCGTCGGCAAGGAGGAAAGCACGGACAAGACCAGCGTCGGCGCCACGGGCGGCGCCAGTGGCTTCGACGGGGTCAAGCCGATCGACGCCAGCGGCCACACCACCGGCGGCGCCAACCCGGGGGGCGCGCCGATGCAGGCGGCGCCGGCCGAGGGCAAGCAGACCACTGGCCACACCGGCAACACCACCGGCACCGGCCCCGGCTCGACCAAGACCGGCGCGGGCGGCGCCGGCAGCATTCACTAAGCGGCATCGGCGAACGAAAAAAACCCGCTGCGCGGGTTTTTTTTCGCCTGTCGGGAGCCCCGCATCGAGCCCCGCATCGAACCCCTCCGGTCAAGCCCCTTCGGTCACCTTGGCAGCCGGCGCTTTCGCCAGCGTCACCGTCTTGGCCGGACCCGCGCCGCGCGCGGAGCGGTAGCCACGCGCCAGCAGGCGATAGACCAGGCGGATGAAGGTCAGCGTCAGGATCGCTTCGACCAGGGTCGCCAGGAAGGCCGGCAGGCCGTGCCAGCGCTCGGCGCGGCGGCGGAACTTGACGCCCATGCGTTCCCGCGCGAATTCGATGCTGTCGTAGAAGGTCGGCACGACGAGCAGGGTCAGGAAGGTCGAGGTGATCGTGCCGCCGATGATGGCGACGGCCAGCGGCTGGTAGAACTTCCCATCCGGACCGAGGGCCAGGGCAACCGGCAGCATGCCGGCGATCAGCGCGAAGGTCGTCATCAGGATCGGGCGCAGGCGCATGCGCCCCGCCTTCATCAGGGCATCCTCGCGCTCGTAGCCTTCGGCTTCCAGGACGCGCGCGGCGTCGAGCAGCAAGATCGCATTCTTCGCCACCAGGCCCATCAGCATGATGATGCCGATAAAGCTCATCAGGTTGAGGGTGCCGCGGGTGATCAGGAGCGCCAGCACGACCCCGATCAGCGACAGCGGCAGCGACAGCATCACGCCCAGCGGGGCCGTGAAGGAGCCGAACTGCATGACCAGGATCAGGTACATCAGGCCGATACCGCCGAGCAGCGCGGTGGTCATCTCGCCGAACAGTTCCTGCTGGTCCTTGCCGGCGCCGCCCAGCGCCAGGCCGTAGCCCGGCGGGAAATCGAAGGTTTTCGCCAGCTTCATGGCGTCGGCCGTGACTTCGCCGCTGGAACGGCCCTGCGCGTTGGCCGAGACCGTGATCACGCGCTTGCCGTTCTTGTGGACGATTTCAGACGGACCCTTCCCCATGCTGATGCGGGCGATCTGCTCGAGCGGCACCATCAAGTTGGTGCCCGCGATCGCGATCGGCAGGCGCTCGATGTTCTCGATGCTGACGCGGTCGGCCGGATGCAGGCGCAGCGCGACGTCGCGCGTCTCGCCGGTCGGGTCGACCCAGTCGCCCACCTCGATGCCGGCGAAGGCCACGCGCAGCGCGGTGGCGGCGTCGCCGACGGAGACGCCCATCGAATTGGCCAGGCCACGGTCGAGTTCAATCTGCAGCTCGTTCTTCGGATCCTGCTGCGACAGCGTGACGTCCACCGCGCCCGGCACCTGGCGCAGCTTTTCCATGTAGGCCGAAGTCAGCTCCATGAGCTTGCGCGAATCGGCGCCCGTGAACTCGATCTGGACCGGTTTGCCGCCCCCGTGCAGGTCGTCGAGCACGGTGTACTCGGCGCCCACCAGCTGGGCGACCTTGGTGCGCAGCTCGGCGCCGATGGCCGCGGCGGTACGGTCGCGGGTGTTGCGCTTGCCGATCTCGATATAGATCGAGCCGCCGTTCGGGCGCGCCACGACATCGGTGGCGCGGGTTTCAGGCAGGCTGTGGGCCAGCGCCGCCGCCTGTTCCATCTTCAGGCGGGCATATTCCAGGCTCGACGAGGCCGGGGTGCGCACCTCGATCATGATCTTGTTGCCGTCGTTCTTGGGCAGGAAGCTGGTGCCGCCCATGGTCACTTGCAGGGCGATGGCGCCGGCGAAGCTGGCGATGGCGATGGCGCCCATCCAGCGCCGGTGGTGCAATGCCCAGGCGATGACATTGCCGTAGCGCGTGGCCTGGCTGTCAAACCACTCGTTGAAGCGGCCGAGCACCTTCGAGATGCCCTTTTTCGGCGCATGGTGGTGACCCGGCGGGTCGCCCCAGTAGGCCGACAGCATCGGGTCGAGCGTGAAGGAGATGAACAGCGACACCAGCACCGAGCAGGTCACGGTCAGCGCGAACGGACGGAACCATTCGCCTGAAAGGCCGGGCATGAAGGCCACCGGAATGAACACGGCCATGATCGAGAAGGTGGTCGAGGCGACCGCCATGCCGATTTCCGAGGTGCCGACGAGCGCGGCGGTACGCCGGTCGGCGCCTTTTTCCATGTGACGCACGATGTTTTCGCGCACCACGATGGCGTCGTCGATCAGCACGCCGATCGCCAGCGACAGGCCGAGCAGGGTCATGAAATTGAGCGTGAAGCCGCACAGCCAGACCGCGATGAAGGCGGCCAGCACCGAGGTCGGCAGCGACAGCGCCGTGATCAGGGTCGAGCGCCAGGAGTTCAGGAAGGCGTACACCACGAATACGGTCAGGACGGCGCCGAAGACGAGCGACTCGATCACGTTGTTCAGGCTGCTTTGCGCCTCGCTGCCGCCGTCGCGGGTGATGGTGACTTCGGTGCCCTTCTGCAATTCCTTGTTGATCGCTTCGACTTCCTCGTGCACTTTCTTGGCGATCGATACGGTCGAGGCGTCGCGCGAGCGGATGATCTGGATCCCGACGTTCGGGTTACCGCTGTGGATGGAGGCGCTGTCGATGTCGGCGAAGCCGTCGCGAATCTCGGCCACCTGGTTCAGGCGCACGATGGTGTCGCCGCTGCGCTTGACGACCACTTCCGAGAAGTCTTCGGGACGCTCGATGCGGCCGATCAGGCGGATGCCCTTCTCATCCATTTCGCCGCGGACCTTGCCCACCGGCGCATTCGTGTTCTGGTTGCGCAGCGCGCTGGCGACCTCGCCGACCGAGACATTGTATTCGCGCAGTTTATCGGCGCGCAGCAAGACCGACAATTCGCGCCGCAGGGCGCCGTTGACGTTGACGGTGGCCACGCCGTCGATGGCGCGGAAGCGGTCGGCCAGCACGTCTTCGGCCAGGCGCGACAGTTCGGAATGCGACTGTGCTTTCGAGGACAGCGCCAGCTGCATGATCGGCTGCGACGCCGGGTCGACGCGGCGCAGGATCGGCTCGCGCATCTCGGTCGGCAGCTTGTAACGCACCGCCGAGATGGCGTTGCGCACGTCGTCGGAGGCTTCGATCAGGTTGCGCTTGAAATCGAATTGCAGCACCAGCGTGGCGCTGCCTTCGTTGGCATAGGACTCGACCTCGGTGACGCCCGGCACGCTGAGCATCTGTTTCTCGAGGCGGTTGACGATCTCGCGCTCGCTCGTCTCGGGCGAGGCGCCCGGATACGGGATGCTGACCACGATGACCGGGATCTCGACGTCCGGGTTCTGGTTGACGCGCAGTTTCGACAGGGCCAGCAAGCCCATGCACATCATGCCCAGGATCAGCACGATCGTCGCGATCGGCTTCTTGACTGCGAAATTGGACAGGAACATGGCTCAGTTCCCCTTGACCGGGGCGGCGGCGGCAACCGTCTTGCCGGCGGCGGCAGCGGCGCCCGCCAGTTGCACCTTCTGGCCATCCTTCAGGTTCGAGCTCGGGTTGCGCAGCACGGTGTCGCCGGCGGCCAGGCCCGCCTTGATCTCGATGTTGCCGGTGCGCTGGTCGCGCATGCCGGTCTGCAGGTCGACCTTCGACAGCAGGCCGCCCTTGACGCGCCAGGTATAGGTCTTGTCGCCGGCCTTGACCATGGCGCTTTCCGGCAGCATCAGCGCGGTCGAGGTCTCGGCGTCGATGCGCCCTTCGGCGTACAGGCCGGCCACGCGCGGCTGCTCGCCGGTCAGCCCCACCAGTACTTCGACCTGGCGCGTGATGTCGTCGGCGGCGGCGTCGATGCGCTTGACCACGCCCGTGAACTGCTGGGTGCCGTAGCCGTTGATGTGGAACTTGACCGGCTGGCCGACCTTGATCGTGCTGATCTTGTCGGTCGAGACGCGGCCTTCGAAGCGCATGCTGGTCGGGTCGATGACCTTGACCAGCTCCTTGCCGATGGTGGCGGTGTCGCCGCTGGACACCTTGCGGTCGCTGACGATGCCGTCGAAGGGCGCGCGCACCTGGGTGCGCGCGATCTGCTGGCGCGCCAGGGCGGCGCGGCTCTTGGCAGCCGACAGCTCGCTCTGCGCGCTATTGCGGCGCACCTCGGCTTCATCCTGGGCCGCGGCCGAGGTCATGCCCGACGCGCGCAGGGTTTTCAGGCGCTCGAGCTGGCGGTTGGCCTGGTCCAGCGCCTGGCCGGCGGCGCGCACGCCGGCCTCGGCCGAGACCAGGGTATCGCGAATCGCCGTCTCGTCGAGCCTGACCAGCACGTCGCCGCGCTTGACGGGTTCGCCATTCTCCTTGAGTACCTGGAGTACCACGGCGGACACCTCGGCGCGCAGGTCGGCGCGGCGTTCAGGCTGGATCGAGCCGGTGATGACCGGGCCGGAAGCGAGTGAATCGCTCGAGACCGTCAGCAAGTCCTGGGGAGCGACGAGCAGCTGGCTCGGCTTGGTGTCCTTCTGGTCTGCCTGGGCCTTGCCGTCTGGCTTGGCCGGATCCTTGGCTTCCTTGCTGCAGGCGCCGAGGGCGGACGCGAGGGCAAGGACAAGTAAAGTGGTGCGCAGCATTGAAGAATCTCCCAGTTGAACGTGGACGCTCTATGTATGAAGTCGGATGAAACCTGTCAGCGCGCAGTATCCCGGAGGCGGCCCCACCCGTCAATTGACGATCCCGCCCGTTACGGATTTGGAGGGATGAATTGCGCAATGGCGCGATGAGCTGCATGCGCGGGCGACCCAGTGCGTTGCCCGCGCCGCGCGCCGAATCAATGGCCGGAATCAATGGCCGGAATCAATGGCCGAATACCTGGTAGACCAGGAAGCCCATGCCCATGCCCGTAACGATGCCGCCGCAGATCTCGACGAGCGTATGCCCCATCCGTTCGCGCAGCGTCCGGTGGCCGGGCACGCCCACGGCCAGGCGGTTGATGGCGGCGGCCTGGCGTCCCACGTGCTGGCGCAGGCTATTGGCGTCGATCATCACAATGAAGGCCAGGGTCACGGCTACGCCGAAGGCCGGATGGCCGATACCTTCGCGCAGCGCGATCAGGGTCGCCATCGCGGTCACGACCGAGCTGTGATTGCTGGGAAAGCCCCCGTTGCCGACCAGGTTGAAAGCCCAGCGCCGCTGGCGCGCGCTGTTGATCAGGAATTTGATGGGCCCGACGACCAGCCAGGTCAGGAAGGGCGTGATGAGGTAAGCGTAGTCCATGGGGTCCCTGTACGGTCGATCTGGTCGGTAGAAGTTATGCCGGGCGGAATTATCGCAGAAGCAACGCCGGACGGCGACCTGCACTGCGCCGCGCGGCCACGGCAGCGGTTAAGATTCCTGAAACTGTGGCATTTCAACCAATAAAACATCTGCGAGGAATTCACATGCGCCATTTCAGGCTTTCCTTTGCCGTCACCGTGGTGCTGATGGCCCTGGCGGGCTGGTGGGGCTTCCAGCACGGCGGCATGGCCGGCCTGCTCAGCGCACTCTGGATCACGGCCGTGCTGGGCGTGCTCGAGGTCTCGCTGTCCTTCGACAACGCGGTGGTCAATGCCTCCGTGCTGCGCCACTGGAATGAATTCTGGCGCAAGCTCTTTCTCACCGTCGGCATCCTGGTCGCGGTGTTCGGCATGCGCCTGCTGTTTCCGCTGGTGATCGTGTCGGTCGCCACCGGCCTGGGCCTGGTCGATGTCTGGGACATGGCGATCAAGACCCCGCGCGAATATTCGCGCCACCTCACCGAGCACCACGCCGAGGTATCGGCCTTCGGCGGGGCCTTCCTGCTGCTCGTGTTCCTGAACTTTCTCTTCGACAGCGAAAAACAATTGCACTGGCTCGGCTGGATCGAGGAAAAACTCGGCAAATACGGCACGGAAGGCCTGGCCATCCTGCTGACCCTGCTGGCCGTCATCGGCGCCATGAGCCTGATGCCCGCCGGGCGCAAGCTCGACGTGCTCGTTTCCGGCGTCGTCGGCGTGCTCGTGTACGTGGGCGTGGACTGGGTCAGCGGCCTGCTCGAAGAAGAGGAAGAAGACCTGACGGTCGGCAAGATGATCTCCCAGGGCAGCATCGGCGGCTTCCTCTACCTGGAAGTGCTGGACGCTTCGTTCAGTTTCGACGGCGTGATCGGAGCCTTTGCGATCACCAACGACGTCGTCATCATCATGCTCGGCCTGGCGATCGGCGCCATGTTCGTGCGTTCGATGACCGTGTTCCTGGTCTACAAGGGCACGCTGCAGGAATTCGTCTACCTCGAACATGGCGCCCATTACGCGATCGGCATCCTGGCCGTGATCATGTTCGCCAGCGTGCATTATCACATTCCCGAATGGTTCACCGGCCTGTCGGGGCTGGCCTTCATCCTGGTGTCGCTGTGGTCTTCGGTCCGCTACCGCAAGCGCGCCGCACTGCAGGAAGCGCAAGACAAGGCCGAGATCGCCTAGGGTGTATCTGACTGAACGAAATTGAGTCCAGGAGGTCAGAAGGCGATGAGCCGAACTGACC
>NZ_JBHSMS010000010.1:0-14415 GCF_042656795.1 Massilia jejuensis
GGCGTCTGCGGGCTCTTGCGATCGCCAGATCACAAGGCGTCGTGTTTAAAGGTGAGGTTCCACAGGGGCCTGTGCGCAGCTTGTCGAACGAGGACCGGGCGTTGCCTTCGGCCGTTTGCTACGGGACCGTCCGCCGTTAAATGGCCACTCCCACGTTGTCTTCGAATGAGCGGCACGGCGTCTCATAGCTATGCCCGCGGCGGGTCCTCGGAAGCAGAGTTCGGCGAGTGAGCCGTTCATGCGCCTTACAACGGACGAGGTGGCCTTGCGGTCGCTGCCGTTCGGTCGATAGAAAGGCCAGGTTGAATACAGCTTGTCAACAAAATTGCAACATTGTGATCTACGGCTGCTATCTTGTGCCTATAATAAGATTGCCTTGCTGAGCCAGGCAGAACGCCGGGCTGTGATTAGAGACAGTATCCAATACGACATCAACAATTAACTCTAGGGAATAAAAATGGCAAGCGGTATTGTGAAATGGTTCAACGATGCAAAAGGTTTTGGATTCATTACGCCAGATGGCGGTGGCGAAGACTTGTTTGCGCACTTTTCGGCTATTAACGCTGCAGGCTTCAAGTCGCTTGCCGAGAATCAGCGCGTGACCTTTGATGTGACCACCGGCCCGAAGGGCAAACAGGCTTCGAACATTCAGCCTGAGTGATCGTTTGGCCTGCCCGATTGGCGCGATGCATGCGGTTGAGCCAGGACAGAATGCGCCCTAGCGGGCGTTTTCTTTTTTGGTGATTGGATTTGAGCACTCAACTTTTCAACTCGACATTACCAAGTATATTGTCGAGTTAAAGGCTTTATGTTTTGAGTAAATAATATTACGGAATACGTTAAGAATCTGACGCACCAGACGGCAAATATGACATTACTTCTATAATGTCGGATAAGAATGGACCGTTGGCGTCATTTGCTAGGTTCTCGCCGCAGGTAATCCCAGAAGTACATTGCCGCCGTCGTCTAAAAAAGCATGGCTAGCTGTGCGATACTTTTGTTTGGGCCTGCCTTCCATCGCTCAGCCCTCGCGCTTACGCCGCAGCGAAAGTCTGAAACAGGTCTAGGGCCCTACGTTGCCGAGAATTCGACAGGACCGGAATTATTGATCGGCTCAATCCTGCCTCCTCGTAGCTCAAAACCGGTCTGATATACGCCCTCAAGTGCGGCATCGAGTCACATGAGCCAGCGCCGTGCGCTTGGGTGTGTCGATATTTCTTCAACAGATATCAAAGAAGTGTATCCTGCTCTCGATCGCCATTTACGGCCGTAACGAATTGCAGGAGTGCCATGACCTCACTTAACTCGGAAGCCTTCCCTTGGTCCGACCAGTTCCTGCTTGGGTACGGCCCAATGGACGAAACCCACCGCGAGTTCGTCGACCTGGTTGCGGCGCTCCTGTCGGCGCCCGACGCCGACCTGCCGCGCCATCTCGACGCCTTCGCCGACCACGCACAGCGCCATTTCTCCGAAGAGCGGGAATGGATGGAATCGACCGCCTTCCCCGCCACGCAATGCCACATCGACGAGCATGAGGCGGTGATGAAATCCGTCCATGAAGTGCGCGATCTGCTGGCCGGCGGCGGACACGCCCACACCTGCCGCGCGCTGGCGCAGGAACTGGTGCGCTGGTTCCCGGGCCACGCCGACTACATGGATGCGGCCCTCGCGCAATGGATGGTCAAGAAGCGCATGGGCGGCGTCCCGGTGGTGCTGAAACGCGGCAGCGGCAAACCGCCTGTGGCGCCAGCAGCCTGACCGAAATAAATTCTCCGTATCGCGCTCTCATTTGTTGAACAAATTCGTGGAATGTGTACAATTCACGAAGAAGGCAAAACAAAGGAGACGACGATGCACAGGAACGCCGATACGACACTACGGGATGGCACGAGGATCTCGGACTTGATCAACCACGAGACCCGCGAAGTCAAGGTGCGAACCCTGTCCGACCCCGAGCTGTATGAACTCGAGATGGAACGGATCTTCGGAAAGACCTGGATTTTCCTGGGCCACGACACGGAGATTCCGAACAAGGGCGACTTCATTACCCGCGACATGGGTTCGGACGCGGTCATCGTCGCCCGCGACCGCGAGGGCGAGATTCACGTCTCGCTCAACGTGTGCCCGCACCGGGCCATGAAAGTGCAGACCCACGACGCCGGCAATACCAACGTCCACATGTGCATCTACCACGGCTGGGCATTCAAGCCGAACGGCGACTTCATCGGCGCACCGGTCGAGAAGGAATGCATGCACGGGCACATGACTCCGAAGGACCAGCTGGGCCTGAAAAAGGCGCGAGTCGCCCTGTATGGCGGCCTGATCTTCGCGACCTGGAGCATCGACGGTCCCAGCCTCGAGGAGTTCTTCGGGGATGCCAAGTACTACTTCGACACCCTCTTTCTGCGCACCGGCGGCGGCCTCGAAGTCCTCGGCCCGCCGCAGCGCTTCCGCATCAACGCCAACTGGAAGACCGCCTGCGAGCAGTCGGCCGCCGACGGCTTCCATACGCTCACCCTGCACCGCTGGCTGGCTGAAGTGGGGCCCTACGCCAAGAAGCCCGACGCCGAAGGCAAAGGCGCCGACCTGTCGCCGGAGATGTACGGCTGCGAAGTCTGGACCGACCAGGGCCACGCACTGCGCTGCATCGACCTCGACCGCAAGATCGTGCGCCTGACCGGCAAGAACCCGGCCGAGCTGTCGGTCATCGAAAAGCTGAAGGCATTGCCGCCGCCCGGCATCACGCCGGAAATGGTGCCGGAACTGCTGGAGCGCTTCGACGACGGCCAACTGAAGCTGATGTCCTGGCGCCCGCCCCAGGTCGGCGGCTTTTTCCCGAATGGCCTGTTCGAGTTCATCTACCTGCCGCAGCCCGACGGCACCGTGGTCGGCGCCTGCGCCCTGCACGCCTACATCCCGAAGGGCCCGGGCCAGCTCGAGTTCATGAACTGGATCTTCGCCGAGAAGGACACGCCGCCCGAACTGAAAGCGCGCATGCTGCGCCAGTCGGTCCAGATGCTGGGCACCTCGGGCATGGTCGAGATGGAAGACTCCGACACCTGGCCGCACCAGACCGAAGTGGCGAAGGGCGCCATGGCGAAGACCATCACGCTGAAGTACCAGGCCAAGTTCGAACAGGGCGCGCCGGAAGGCTGGCCAGGTCCGGGACATGTGGGCGACGGTTTCACCAAGGACGACACCCAATGGGCATGGTGGAATGCCTGGCACGAGCTGATGACGTCCGACAAATGAACCAGCCGCTCGAACCCTTACAAAAACGCCAGGAGACCTGAATGGAAACGAACGCGCTGGAAACGAACCTCAAGGAAAAAAATCCGCTCGAACCGACACCCCTGCCGCCATCGCTACGCGCCAACCGGGTTGCGATCGGAAGCCAGGTGTACAACGACGTCGTCGAGTTCCTGTACGACGAAGCCGAACTGTTCGACACGCTGCGCCTGCGCGACTGGATCGCAATGGTGGCCAAGGACATCGAATACACGGTGCCGCTGCGCCACACCCGCGCGACGCGCGACCAGGACAAGTCGATCGTGCGCACGGTCCAGCATATGTACGACGACTACCGTTCGATCATGCTGCGCGTGATGCGGGTGATGGATACCCGCAGCGCATGGGGCGAGGATCCGCCCTCGCGCACCAAGCACATGGTGTCGAACATCCGGGTCTACCGTACCGACAAGGAGAACGAGTTCAAGGTCCAGAGCTACCTGCTGCTGACCCGCAACCGCTTCGACAATGACCGCTTCGACCTGGTCCCCTGCGAGCGCCACGACGTGCTGCGCAAGACCGATGAAGGCTACCTGCTGGCGCGGCGCGAAGTCATCATCGACCAGGCCGTGCTGGGGACGCCGAACCTGGGCATCTTCCTGTAACTCACTGCTGCCGGTGAAAACCGTCCGGCGCCCCGCCAGGCGCCGGACGGTTTTTTCATGCCTGCGGCGCGCGCCCCAGTCGGCTCGCCAACAGTACTGCCAGCCCGGCACACAGCCACAAGGCTGCTGCCGCGATCGCCAGCGACAGCGGAGAACCCCAGGCCAGCGGGGCCAGCACCGCGGCGATGAAGGCATTGAAACCCGTCTGCACGAACAGCTGCACCGAGGAGCCGGTGCCGCGGCGCGCCGGTACGCAGTCGAGCGCGCGCATGGTCAAGGTGGGAATCGCCAGCGACATCCCGAGATTGAAGACGAACACATACGCCACGTACCAGGCCGCGCCCGCCGGCGCGGCAACACATACCGCCAGGTTGTACAAGGTGGCTGCCGCCATCACGCCGAAAGCGCGCCCCAGCGTCTTGTTGCCGGACCAGCGCACCGCGTAGCGCCCGGCCAGCGCGGAGCCGCCTATCAGGCCGGCCGTGGCGGGGCCGAACAGCCAGATGAAATCCGCTTCGCCCAGTCCCAGGTGCTGCATGAGGAAGACGGGCGCCGACAGCACGTAGACGAAGAAGGCGCCGAACATCAGCGCATATGCACAGGCCCACACCATGAAGGCGCGATCGCGCAGCAGTTCGGCATAACCCGCCGCCAGCGCGCGGGCCTTGAAGGGCTGGCGCGCGGCTGCCGGCAGGGTCTCGGGCAGGCGCAGGGCCACCGCCGCGAACAGGCCGGCGGCCAGCAAGGCGAGAAAGAGGAAAACGGCGCGCCAGCCGAAGGCCACCTGCAGCGCACCGCCGACCAGGGGCGCCACGGCCGGCGCCAGCCCGTACAACATGACGACCTGCGACATCATGCGCCGCGCCAGCGGCCCGTCGTGCAGGTCGCGCACCACGGCGCGGCCGATCACGATCCCGGCGCCGGCCGAACAGCCCTGCAGCGCGCGCAGCACCCACAGCTGTTCGATGCGGGTGGCGAGCGCGCAGCCGAGCGAGGCCAGGGTGTACAGCGCCAGTCCCGCGAGCACCACTGTGCGCCGTCCGAGCGCATCGGAAATCGCCCCGTGCCAGAGCGACATGAAGGCGAAGGCCGCGAAATAAATCGATATGGTCAGCTGCAGCGCCACCCGGTCGGTATGGAGTACAGCCGCCATGTCCTTAAACGACGGCAGGTAGGCGTTGATCGAGAACGGACCGAGCATCGCCAGGCCGGCCAGGATCAGGGTGATGCCAACCAGGTCGGTGCGCGCGGCCGGCACCGGGCCATGCTCAGCCATGCATGCCGAGGATGTCCGCGATGTCCCTGGCCGGATCGGCATCGGCGCCGTAACTGAAGTCGCCCTGGCGCTGGCGCTCCGCCAAGCGCGCCATCAGCACGCGGTAACGGTTGCCGGGCGCGTCGAAGCGCGAACTCATGTCGCGCGGCTGGCCCGCTGCCAGGTAGCGCGCATTTTGCGGCCGCAGCACCGCGTTGTCCTGGGGCTGGATAATGTAGGAGATGCGCGGCATGAGCCAGCGAAACGGCGCCGGGGCATGCACGGTGTAGTTGGTCTGGTCCACGCGCGACCGGTGCCGGCCAACCGGGACGAAGGGCTGCACGTTCGGAATTGCATAGCCCGGCGTGAAGCTGGGGTAGGAAATGCACAGGTTGTTGCGCAGGTGGACATGCAGCACCGCGCGCAAGTCCTGGTACTGCGCCCGTACGCCGCCGATCCAGCGCATCACCGGCGCCACCGATTTGCGCGTGACGATACGGGTGCGGGTGAGCGTCTCCGAGGTCGAGCTGAACTCGACCACATCGCTTTCCGACTGACCGTCGCCGATCGTGTTCGCGTGCAGGAAGTCGGCGTGGGTCAAGTCGATCAGGTTTTCGACCGAGAGCGCGGTCGACGCGTCGAAGCGCACCGAGCGTTGGGTATAGCGCGGAATCCCGGCGCCGTCGGCCGGCAGGAAGGGGATCAGCGGGATCAAGCCCTCGTGTGCGCGCTCGGGGTCGCCGTACCAGACCCACACATAGCCATAACGTTCGTGTACCGGATAATATGCAGAGCCGCCGGTGAACGCGCTCGCACGGGTCAGCATCTGGCTGACCAGCTCCGGGCGGAACTCGGCGGCCCGGATACGCCCGTTCTCGCGCCAGAGGTAGACATCCTGGGCATGGACGATACGCCGTACCGGGCGGATGCCGATCTCGGCGCCGTAGGCCATGGGGAACCAGGTGTCGCGCAAGTCGAGGCTGGACGGGATCCAGTCGCGTTTGGGGTCGGGTGCGGCCAGGCTGTGGGTCGGGTCTTCACTGTTCATGCGAAGCTCTCCTCTGCGGCGCAAGGGTGCGCATGTTGATGCGATGCGATCGGAATGATGCCGCGCCGAGCGAGCGACGGCGCCTTTTCGAGCGCCGCGATGGCCCGGCCTTCGATGTCGGTAAAAACATTAAAGGGCGGCTTGCCGGCAAGCCGCCGCAGGCACCAGCCTGGCGGCCCCTTATTCGCCCGCGCGTGCGCAAAGCCGCGCCACGCGAGGCTGGTCGTTCCCCTCCGGTTAGCCGTGGCCCCAACCTGGATGGTCACCAGCGCCTGTTCGGCTGCATCGAGCAATTCGATGGCAATGTCGCCGCCGGCCAGCGGCACGCGGGTGCGCACCAGCAGCGGGTGCTCGCTCACAAAAGCCGGTCCGAGTCCCCTGCCCTTCCACATTGCCCCGCGGTCGAGCACCACGTGGGCGCCGTCGCGCCGCGGTTCGCCCAGGAAGAAATCGGTGATCAGTACGCCGGGGAAGGCCATCAGGCATTCCGGCCCGTCCAGCATGACGTCCAGATACTCGTCGAAGGCGATACCGGCTACAGCCGTGCCGGTGTATTCCCGCCCTTGCGGGCGGTAGGCTGGCGCGGGCAAGCGCTGGGGCGCTTCGCCCTCGCCTGCGAATACGTGGATGAAGCCATTCTGTTCGGCGACCGGGTAGGCGCGCACGGCAGCGGCGGGAATCTTTTCGTCGCGCCGCAGGTTGGGAATGTCGGTGCACTTGCCGCTGGCGCCATCGAAGGTCCAGCCGTGGTAGGGGCATTGCAGCCCGCCCGGCTTCACCACGCCCGGCGACAGCAGAACCCGGCGGTGCGGACAGCGGTCTTCCAGCGCGAAGGCATGGCCGGCGGCGTCCCTGAACAGTGCCAGTTGCCGCCCATCGCAGACCACCGCCAGCGGCTTGGTGCCGGCCACCTGCTCCGACAGCGCGGCCGTCCACCATGCTCCTGTCGGCACGGCATTCCTCCCCGGTTGATGCATTCTGATCCTTTCGTTTAGCCGCGCACGCGCGCGGTGATCTTGGCGTGCGGGCCATCGATCTGTGCGGCCCATGCCAGGTGCGCGTCCTCGAAAGCGAAGTCGGTATAGTCAATCTGGATCTCCTGCTCGCTCGCGATGCGCAACAGGCGTTCCCAGATCGCGCGGCGGTCGGCCGGCGGACGCTGCCCGGTGCCGATACACGACAAGGTGCGAAACAGCAGATCGGCGATATCGAGATTGAGCTGGCGCCCGGCGCCGGTGCCGATGGTCATGATGCGTGCACCCCAGCGCGTGGCCTTGAGGGCATTGAGCATGGGCTGGCCGCAGACGAGGTCGAGCACCACGTCGAATCCGGCGCCGCCGGCCGCTTTGAGCGCCGCGACGTCGTCGTCACCGCCCAGCACGACGATCTCGTCGGCGATGCCGCGCTCCTTGAGGCGCTCGAGGGCGGGCGCCGAACGTGCGGCGGCCACCACGCGCCCGGCGCCGAGATAGCGCGCGAGCTGGAGGGCGATCTGTCCCAGGGTGCCGGTCGCGCCCAGCACCAGCACCTGCTCGCCCGGCTGGATCTTCGCCGCCTCCAGAGGCACCAGTGCGCCGGTGGCGGCAATGCCCATGGCGATCGCGGTGCGGTCGTCGACCTCGTCCGGCACGTCCCACAACTCCTCGACCGGGACCAGGGTACGGTCGGCCCAGGCGCCGTAGGGCTGGACCGAGCGCTCGCCGAAGTAGACCCGGCGTCCGTCCTCGAGCCTGCCCACGCCTTCACCGCGTATTACGCACGGGAACTGCACGCCGAGACGGTAGGCGCCCAGTACGTCCCAGCCGCCCAGGCCGGCTGTATCGACGTCGACCAGCAAGGCGCCAGGCTGCGCCGTCGGCGCCGGAAAATCCTGGATCGCCGGCGCCGCGCCCTTTTCCGTAATGATGGCTGCTTTCATTCGTCTTCCTTACATTCCGTGGGCGCCGCTCTGCGCAAATAAAGCCTTCATCGCCACCAGCGAGGGCGTGTGGCTGCCGAAGCCGCCGTCCGCGACCAGGGTCGTCCCGGTGACGAAGGACGATTCGTCCGAGGCCAGGAACGCGACCACGTCGGCGATCTGGCGCGGCGTGCCGACATCCGGTGTGAGATGGTTGTCGCGCAGGATGTCGATCAGCGGCGCCGGCATGCTCTCGTGCGCATTTTCGGCGGGCGCCAGCCCGATCTGCAGCGCGTTCGAGCGTATGCCCTGCTTGCCGTACTGGGCGGCCACCGAGCGGCTCAGCATGATCAGCGCCGCTTTCGAGGCGGCATAGGCGGACAGGGACAGGTCGCCCTGCGCGCCCAGGCCCGAGGTGGCGAAGATCACCGAGCCCTTGCCGTTCTTAAGCATCTCGCGCACCGCGTATTTCGTGCACAGCATGGCGCCGCGCAGGTTGACGGCCATCGCCATGTCCCAGGCCTCGACATCCATGTTGATCACGTCGCGGTCGCGCCGGCGCTGCTCGACACTCAATATCGCCGCATTGTTGTGGAGGACGTCGACGCGCCCGAAGCGTGCCACCACCGCCTCGACCATGGCCTTGACCGCTGCCTCGGACGACACGTCGGTCTGCACGGCCAGCGACTGGCCGCCGCCCGCCTCGATCCCGGCTGCCACGCGCTGCGCGGCAGCGCCGTCGATGTCGACCACCGCCACGCTCGCGCCATGCAGCGACAGTACGCGCGCGGCTTCAGCGCCGAGGCCGCCGCCGGCGCCGGTAATGATCGCGACCCGCCCTTCCAGCTTTCGTTCACTCATGGTTTTGTCTCCGGATTATTTGTCTTTGATGCGCCGGCTCAGTGGCCGGTGAAATTCGGTGCGCGCTTTTCGCGGAAGGCGCTGGCCGCTTCCTGGGCGTCGTCGCTGGGTTTGAGCATCGCGAACAGGTCGAGTTCGAGGTCGAGGCCCTGCTTGAGCGCGAGGTCGAAGGCGCCGCGCGCGGCGCGCTTGGCCGACAGCGTGGCCGCCGGCGCGCGCGCGGCAATGCGCATGGCAAAGGCATGCACTTCGTCGACCAGGGCTTCGGACACGCTCGCGGTGCGGGTAATCAAGCCCATGCCCCTGGCGGCGGCGGCGTCGAGACGCTCGCCGGTCAGCAGCAGGTCCATGGCGCGCCCCGGGCCGACGATGCGCGGCAGGCGCTGGGTGCCGCCGCCGCCGGGAATCAGTCCCAGCGCGGTTTCCGGCAGGCTGAAGACGGCGTCGGGCGTGGCGAAGCGGATGTCGCAGGCCAGCGCCAGTTCGAGGCCGCCACCCAGGCAATAACCGTGGATCGCGGCGATCACCGGCTTCTGGATCGTGTCGATCGCCTCGATCCAGCGAACTCCTTCCATGCGGCGCCGCACTTCGATCGCGGTTTCAGGGCCGCGCGTCTCCTTGATGTCGGCGCCGGCGCAAAAGCCGCGCGCACCCTCGCCCCGGATCGCGATGACGCGGATCGCCGGGTCGGCGTCGAATCCGCGCAAGGCATGCGGCACGCCCTGGCGGATCTCGTCGTTGATGGCGTTGATCTGCGCCGCGCGGGTCAGGACGACCCAGCCGAGCGCTCCTTCGCGCTCGATGCTGACCGAGCCGTTGATCGCCTCGCGCTCCAACGCGACGCCCGCAGTGGCAAGATGGCTGCCCATGTCAGGCCTCCTCGAATTCGAAGACTTGGCCGCGCAGGCCGCGCGGGTCAATCCGGATCAGCGGTCTGCCGCTGACGGCTTCCGATTCCGGCACCCAGGTAAAGGCGGTGCCGCGCGCTTTCAGGTCGTCCGCCTTGGCTTTCAAATCGTTGACGGCGATCCGGATGTAATACAGGCCGGGGCCCCAGTTGTTCAGGTAGTGGGCGGCGTCGGTATTCCAGGCCTTGGGCTGGATCACGTGCAGCGCCGCGCTGTTGGCAACCGTGAACGGCATCACGGCGCGGCGGTAGCCCTCGCTACGCAAGTCCTGCACGGCGTCCTGCGGCTCCCAGTCCAGGTTTTCGGCGCAGCAGCGCAGCGTGTGGTCCAGGTCGCGCACCAGGAAGGCGCGCGCCGTTACCCTCACCATGTCGGCCGGCTTGGGGTCGCGCGGCTGTGCCGGCGGCGTGGCGAAGGTCTCGGCAGGCATCTGCAGCGGCTCCATCGGCATCACTTCGATGCACAGGCCGCCGTCCACCTCGGGGCTGTAGCGCGGGCGCTCCGGCGTGGCGCCCAGCCACAGGCGGTCGAAGGGCATTTCCGGCGTGCGCTGGGCCATGCGGAAAGCGAGGTTACGCCGCATCAGCTTGTCGACGAAGGCATCGAACTTGGGGCCGTGCAGCGACAGCACCAGCGAGTGGGTCAGCATCGGACGGTGGCGGCCCTGGTAGTCCTTCAGGCTCTCGAGGAACTCGTGGAACATCGGGTCGCCCGGATTCTCGTAGTCCAGGTGCCACTGGGGCTCGACCCGGGTCGGCGCCACCGCCAGCGATTTATGCACGCGCAGGAAGTGCGCGATATACGGATGGTTGTCGAATGCCTGGCGCCAGTTCGCATGGCCATGGATGCCCAGCTTGTCGATCAACAGGGCCGCCATCCCGTCGGGGTCGGGCAGCATCATGTCCGCGGACATCAACAAATCAAACATTATTCTTCTCCAGTGTCGTTTGGTTAGCGGCCGGCCGCGGCGCGGGCCGGGGCGGCGGATTCGGTGCCCGCGTCCGCAGTCGCCAATGGCGCGCGCGGTTTCGGGTTGAGCAGGAAATACGACAGTGCGGGCGTCAGGATCAGGGCGCCGAGCATATTCCAGAGGAACATGAAGGTCAGCAGGATGCCCATGTCGGCCTGAAACTTGATCGGCGACCAGGCCCAGGTCACGACGCCGGCCGCCATCGTCATCCCGACCAGCGCTACCACCCTGCCGGTGAAGTCGAGCGAGCGGCGGTAGGCGGCGCGCAGGCTGTCGCCGCGGCGCTGGCAGGCCAGCTGCACGCTGAGCAGGTAGAGCGCATAGTCGACGCCGACCCCGACCCCGACCGCGATCACCGGCAGCGTGGCCACCTTCAGTCCGATGCCGAGCCAGACCATCAGGGCCTTGCACAGCAGCGTGGTGATCACCAGCGGGATCAGCGCCACGATGGTGGCGCGCAGGCTGCGGAAGGTGATCAGGCACAGCAGCGCAGTCGAACCGTAGACCGCCAGGTACATGGTGATGATGCTCTTCTGGACTTCGATATTGGTCGCCGCCTCGATTCCCGCGCTGCCGGCGGCGAGCAGGAACTGCACCGGTTCGGCGGCGCCCTTCGCCGTATTGTTGGCCGCGGCGTAGGTTTCGGCCGTGTTGAGGATGCGCGCCACCGTGTCGGCCTTGTGGTCGGACAGGTAGGCCACCAGCGGCGACACCGAACAGCTCTGGTTGGTGATGTCGGGCGTGGCGATCACGGCGGCAGACATGGAACCGTCCGTGATCGACTGGTTTCGGCTGATGGTCATCCACTTGCCGCTGCCTTCGGACATGGCGGCTGTCACAAAGCGCACGTTCTCGGCCAGCGAGGTGGTGGCCTGCACCGCCGGATCGGCGCGCAGCAGCTGGGCCAGGCCGTCCATCTTGTTGAGCGAAGAGTACAGGCGGCAGCCTTCGTCCGCCGTCTTCATGATGATCACGAACTGGTCGCTCGAGAGGCCGTAGTGGCGCGTTATATAGGCGTTGTCGCGGTTGTAGCGGGAATCGGCGCGCAGCTCCGGCGCACCGGCATCGAGGTCGCCGATGCGCAGGTCCTGCATCACCAGCGCCGAGACGACGGCGACGGCGATCGATCCCAGCACCACCGGAATCGCCCAGCGGCGCTCGGTGAGTGCATCCAGACCGGCCCAGACGCGGCCGAGCAGCGAGCGGCCCTGGGCCGTCTTCTGCTCGTCGGCAATCGCGCGCCGCACCGCCGACTCGCTGATCCCCACGTACGAGAGCGCCACGGGAATCAGGAACAGCTTGGTGAAGATCAGCACCGACACGCCGACGCTGGTGGTGATCGCCAGGTCGCGGATCACCGGGATGTCGATGATGACCAGCACCGCGAAACCGACGATATTCGCCAGCAGCGCCGTGACGCCCGCCACGAACAGGCGGCGGAAGGTATAGCGCGCCGCAACGTACTTGTGGGTACCGCGCCCGATGTCCTGGATGATGCCGTTCATCTTCTGGGCCCCGTGCGACAGGCCGATGGCAAAGATCAGGAAGGGAACAAGAATCGAATACGGATCGAGCTCGTAGCCCAGCAGTTGCATCAGGCCGAGCAGCCAGACCACGCCGATCACGGCGGCGGCGACCAGCATGACCGTGCTGCGCACGCAGCGGGTGTACAGGTAGACGAAGACCATCGAGATGGCGACCGAGACCGCGAAGAACAGCATCACCGCGCGCAGTCCCTCGATCAGGTCGCCCACGATCTTGGCGAAGCCGACGATGTGGATGCCGACCTTGTCGTTCTCGTAGGTGCGGATCTTCGCTTCCAGGCGTTCGGAAAAGGCGCTGTAGTCGAGTTTCTGCCCGGTCTTGGGATCGGTATCGAGCAAGGGTGCGACAATCATGCTCGACTTCGCGTCGAGCGCCACCAGGCTGCCGACGATGCCGGCCTTGCCGATATTCGCGCGCAGCTTGGCGATTTCGGCCGCGCTGCCGTCGAACTGGGCGGGCATCACCGGGCCGCCGGTGATGCCGTCCTCGGTGACTTCGCGCCAGCGCACGATCGGCAGCCAGATCGACTTCATCCAGGAGCGATCGACGCCGGGGATCAGGTACAGCTCGTCGTTAATCTTGCGCATGACCTCCAGGTAGGCCGGGTCGTAAATGTCGCCGGTCTTGTTTTCGACCACCACCCGAACCGTATTGCCCAGGCCCGGAAGCTGGTTCTTGTAGGCCAGGTAGTTCTGCACATACGGGCTGTTATGCGGGATCATCCGCTCGAAATTGGCGTTGACCTTGATCCGGGTCGCCGCCGCGCCGAGCAGGATGGTCGCGACCAGGCAGGCAAGCAGCACCAGCACGCGGTTATTGAAGATCACGCGCTCGAGCAGGTTGCCCGAGCGCCGGTCGAAGTCTTTGGGATCCCGTATCACGGGCATCCGGGGTTGTTCGCTATGGCCTGCCATTTGATTCTTCCCAGTTGTTCACTGATATGCCGTCATTTCGACGGCATGGGCGCCAGCGTGACGCCGCCGATGCCGGCCAGGGCCAGCTGGCCGGGGGCCGACAAGGCCGCGTCGAACACTTCGCCACGGGTGCGGGGAGCCGCGCTCGCCGGCTTGCCGTCGGCGCCGGCCAACACGACCTGGCCCGACTGCGTCACGAACGCAAACTGGCCCGGCCCGGCCGGGATCGCGGCCACGACAGTCGCGGCGGCGCCCAGCGCCAGCGGTTTCCAGGTGGCCGCGTTGTCCTCGCTGACGAAGGCGTTGCCGCGCAGCCCGTAGGCGACCAGCGCCGTGCCGTTGGCCTTCAGGCCGAAGAAGGTGCCGGCGTAAGGGCTGGCGAGTTCGGTGAAGCGGCCCGCGGCGCGATCGTAGCGGCGCAGCAGGCCCTGTTCGCCGGCCAGGTAGAAGCTGCCGTCGGCGCCCTGCTCCAGCGCGTACAGGTGCATGCGGCGGTCGTTGGCCGCCTTTTCCAGCATCGGCTCCCACGTCTTGCCGGCGTCCTGTGTGCGCAGCAGGACACCGAAGGCGCCTGCCAGGAAGCCTTCGCCGTCGGCGCCGATGCGGATGTCGAGCAAGGGATAGGGTAAGACGCCGGGGGTGGCCGACTGCCGCAGCGCGCGATCGAGCTCGGCCAGCACCTCGGCCGCCTCGGCACTGCCGGCGGCCGCCAATGCCCCGTAATGCGTCTTAATCAACGCGGCCAGGCTGCGTCCGTCCAGCATGCGGGTCCAGGTGCGGCCGCTGTCGGCGCTGCGCAATGCGACGCCGTCATGGCCCAGCGCCCAGGCGACGCCGGGCGCGGTGAAGCGCACCGTGGTGAGGTCGGCGCTGACCGGGACGCTTGCCTGCTGCCAGCTCTTGCCGGCGTCTCTCGACACCAGGATGGTGCCGCGCACGCCGACTGCCAGGGCGTTCGCTCCTTGCACGGCAATGCCGGACAAGGAGCGCTTGAGGGCGAGCGTGGAAGGCGGCGCGGGACGGTCGAGGACTTCGGCGCGTGCGGCGCCCGAGAAAGCAGCGAGCGTTGCGAAGCATGCGGCGCACAGGGCCGCGCCGAGGCGGGTGCGTGCGCCGAATTGGTC
>NZ_JBHSMS010000011.1:0-111740 GCF_042656795.1 Massilia jejuensis
GTTCGGCTCATCGCCTTCTGACCTCCTGGACTCAATTTCGTTCAGTCAGACACACCCTAGCGCGGCGGCGCCGTCCGGCCACGCCAGACCCAGGCGTAAAGCGAGAGGTTGATGACGAGGACCACGCCGGCCAGCACGAACTGGACCTCGCGCGTCAGGCCGCCCGGATACAGCAGCCACAACAGGTAATGCTCGAGGAAGCCTTCGCCGTAGCCGTCGAGGCCTGCGCGCAGGCGCAGGCTGTTTTCCAGCAAGGTCAAGGGACAGCCGCGCCCGCTCACTTCGATGAACACGCCCCAGACGGCCGCCGGCAGGTGCAGCCAGAGCAGGCGCGGCCAGCGCCGCACCAGGCAGGCGCCGAACACGACGAACAGGACAAAAGCGAGGTGGGCGGCCAGGACCAGGACGGCGGCGGCGGCGTACAGCATCGGCAGGCTCCTGGCGCGCGGGTTGGCAAGACTGTCATCGGCCGTGCGCCCGGCGTCGGGCGTCTGTGCCATGCGCGAGGATACACGAAGCGCGGGTCCGTGATTCGACGCCCGCCTGCTTTTCCCCCTGCGCACCCTGCATGGTTTGCGCGTTCGAGCTGGCCTGGCCTCCTACAGGCGCACGGTACGCGCACCGATGGCGCCGGCAAGGTCCACGCGCATAATAGGCGCATTCATCAACGGGAGACCCAAATGACAGCACCAGCTTCGAATCCAGGCACGGGACAGAATGACGCCTCGACCACGGTCGGCATCGGCGGCGCCACCAGCGGTCAGGCCGGCGCCACGCCGACGCACGAAACCCAGCAGGAAACAGGCGGCAGCGGCGGCGCCCAGCTGACCCATAGCACCGGCGAGATCGATGCGCCTGCGGGCAAGCCGTCCGGCACCCCGCAAGCCGAAGCCGCAGCCGGCACCGAGGCGCACGACAGCGCCGTGCAAAGCGGCGCGCGCGGGTCGCTCGACACGCGCGCGCGGCAGGGAGGCGGTACCGGTACCGGCCTGGGGACGCCCGAAACCGGGGCCAACCAGTCGGAACAGGACTTGCCGCCCGCGCGCTAGGCGCTCCGACGCACGCCGGCACCGGGGCGCCGGCGGCGTCCCGGTGCAGCACGCCCCGGCGGCCGGTCAGGATTGCAGGTGGATCATGCCGTGCTCGCCGGGATCGACGTCCGGCGTGGTGCCGGTGACGGCTGCCTTGGCCATCTGGAACAGGCGCACCATCTTGCTGTCGTTCGAATCCCAGTATTCGGCGCTGTGCGGCGCCACGCGCACCAGCACCACGTGCTCGTCCTCGGGACCGTGCGGGAACCAGGCCTGCACCATCGGATTCCACAGGGCGCGGATACGTTCGCGGTCGACCACGCGCTCGGCGGTTCCGCTGATGGAAACGTACAGGCTCTCGTCCGGCTGGGCGAAGCTGACGTTGACTTCCGGTTGGACGGCGATGTTCTGCCACAGCGGCGCGTGGATCGACGTGTAGAACCACAGGCTGCCCTGCTCGTCCGTTTCCTGGTTGGTCATCGGATGGCTGATCAGGTGGCCGTGCTCGTCGACGGTCGTAAACATCGCAAAACGCATCGAGCGGATCTTGTCCGCCAGCGCGGCCGCCTGGGTGGACGCATTCGTCATGGGCATGGTGTTTCCTCGAATATTGAATGAACCGCCATCCTAGACCGCCGCCATGCGGCGCTCCGTGCGGCGCCGAACGCTGGCGCACGCACGGGAACGGGACCGGCCGCGATTTCATCTTTCGCCGCCGACGCTTCAGCTTCCACCGCGGCCCGCGGCGGCGGCGGCCGCGGGCTGGTAGCGTCCGGGCGCCAGAATGCCGGCCGGATCGAGCGCGCCCTTGATCGCCGCCACCGTGCGCCAGTAGCTGTCGCCTTGCGGGTCGAGCCGCCCCATCGCGTGGTTGCCGACACGGTAGGGAATATAGCCGGCCTCGAACATGGCGCCGAACACCTCGTCATGGCAGGCGCGCGCGCGCGCGGCCTCCTCCGGGTCGTCCTTGTCGTAGGCCACCGTCAGCACGCCGCCCAGCGATCGCTCGTTGATCATGCTGAAGGTGGCGAACAGGTCGAAGCCATGCCGCTCGAAGCCGGTGCGTGCCAGCGCATGGACCGCCAGCATGTCTTCGCCGCGCAGCGGCAATACCGGCGAGATCCAGAGCAGGCCGCAATTGTCCTGGGCCGGATCGGCGTGGGCGGGAAAGGTGGCGGGCACGCCGCCGCGGCGGCGCCAGTAGGCGCCCGCCAGGAAGCGGCCGTCGGGCACGCCGCGGTTCATCGCGAACAGCGATTCGCCCAGGGCGACGCGGGCGCGCAGGCGGCGGCCCGCGCGGGTGCCGCCCAGCAGGCGCGCGGCCAGGGCCCCGAGGCGCAAGCTGCGCTCGCTGACGAAGGCCGGCCTTGCGCCTGTTCCGCGCAAGGCGCGCCGGAGCGCCGCGCGCGCGGCCGCCACCTGGGCATGCGAACCGTAGAGCGCGCCGGACACGGTCCAGGCGCCGACCCCGGCGGCGGCACGCATCTGCGCGCGCAGCGCCTCGGGCAGGCGCGCGCCCTGCGCGACCAGCTCGCGCGGGAAAGCGCCGCCGCCGGAAAACACCCGCATGTCGTTGCCGATGTGGACGATGCTGCGCAGGGTACCGTCCAGGCGCAGAGGACGCAGGGCGTCGACCACCGGCCCGATGTCGGCATGGGCCGGCACGGCGCACAGGAAATGGTTGACGCATGCGGCCTGCGGCATCAGCCACAGGCCCAGGCGCGTGACGATGCCCATGTTCGATTGGGTGAACAGGCCGTCCAGGAACGGCCCGACCCCGTAGGGAAACAGGTGCGCGGCGCGTGCCTGGCGGTAGTGCCCGAAGCCCGTCTCGAGCAGTTCGCCCGAAGCCAGCACGACCTGCATCCCGGCCACGTGCTGCAGCCGGTTGCCGTAGGGCGAGTGGCCGAAGCCGCGCTCCATGATGTTGCCGACGTAGCTGGTATCCGGCCCGGCGCCGGTGCAGTCGGCCCAGAGCCGATAGCCGCGGTCGCGCAGGAAATCGGACAGCTGGCGCTGGGTCACGCCCGGCTCGATCACGGCATACGCGAGCTCGGGGTCGACGTGGACGATACGGTTCATGCGCGACAGGTCGAGCAGCACCTGCCCGGCGCCGATGGCGCAGGCATCGCCATAGCCCCAGTTCTTCCCCGTGCTGACGGGATACACGGCAAGGCCGGCACCGGCGGCGACCCCGAGCACCTGGGCGACCTCGGCGGCATTGCCCGGGCGCACCAGCGCCAGCGGCAGGACCGGGGACGCCGCCGTGCTGCGCGCATAGCGTTCGCGCGTGGCCTCGTCGGCCCGCACATGGGCGGCGCCGAGCGCGCCGGCCATCGCCGCCAGCGCGGCCTCGATGCGGGCGCGCTCGTGCGGATCGCGCATCCGGCTCATGCCCGTTCCCTTCCCTGGCACAGCGCCCGCAGGCGCGCGCTGATGCCGGGCTCGTCGCGCGAGGGGAAAAACCACGGATAGAAGGACCGTTCGCCGGCGTGCTGCCCGAAGCTGCCGGCCCACTTCCCGATCTGGGCGCCCATCTGGTCGAGCGGCAGGCGCAGCAGGACCGCGGGCGCGCCGACGCGGCTGCATGCGCGCTCGCCGCCGAAGTCGGTGAAGCCGAGCATGCGCCGGTAGAACGCGACATGGCGCGGGTTGACCTCGATGACGTAGTCGGTGAAGCCGTGCAGCTTGCAGGCGTACAGGTAGGAAATGTGGATCAGGGCGGCGAAGACCCGCTTCGACATGCCGGCGTCGATCGCCAGGCGCGAAGGTTCGCACAGGCGCCGGCCCTCGCGGCGCAGGATGGCCAGCCGGTCGCCGAAATTCTCGTCGGCAGGCAAGTCATTGCCGCGGTCCAGGCACAGGCTCATCGTGCCGACCAGCTCGCCGCCGGTCTCGGCATACAGGGTCAGCTTGTCGGCCGTGGCCGCGCCGCTTTCGAAGGCATAGCCGCGCCAGGCGTACATGCGGCGCACCAGCGCGCCCGAGTCGGCGCGGCGGTCGGCCGACAGGGCGACCCGGATATTGAATACCTGGGGCGCGCCCGGGCGCGGCGCCGGCCCGTGACCGCCGGCGCGTGCAGCCGGCGGCGATACGGGTGGCGCCTGGAACGATACGATCGGCATTTCATCTACCAACATGCTGGTCTCCCTGTGAAAGCGTCCCGCCGCTATTGGCGAAAACGTCATGACTGGTTTTCAGACAAGGTCAGCAGTAAGGGGTTCCCGGTGTTTCGCGAAGTTCTTTGCTATCTGGATATGGATCAAGCCTTCGCGACAGTTCCAGCGACAACGCGGTCGCTTTGACCGGTATCAACCGAAAAAAGGGTTACGCGGCGCGCCGTCGGCGCGGCCATATAATCGACGGACCTGCCGATCCGCGCCGTCCAGGCATTCACCGGAGACCGTTCCATGCTGCTCGCACACCGTCAACGGCCGGCCCGGCCTTTCCAGATCGGGCGCGAATGAGCGCCGTTTCCATCGCGGCGTACGCGCCGTCCCCGGCCGCACGCCATGGATAACCGTCCCCTCGCCGCCATGGCGCCCGGCTTCGCACCGCCCCGGCTGATCGCCCACGTGATCAACCGGCTCGATGCCGGCAGCGGCAACGGCCTGCTCGACCTGATCGCCCACATGCCGGGCGAGCGCTACCGCCATGCGGTGCTGTGCCTGCGCGATCACGGGAAATTCCACGACGACCTGCGCGAATACGGGGTCGAAGTGATCGCCCTCCACAAACGCGAGGGCGCCGATCCCGGGCATTTCCTGCGCATGGTACGGGTGTTGCGGGCGCTGCGGCCCGACCTGGTCCACACGCGCAATGTCGGCGGCCTCGAGGGCCAGCTGGCGGCGGCCCTGGCCGGCGTGCGCCTGCGCGTGCATGGCGAATACGGACGCGATCCCGCCGAACGCTGCCGCGCGCGGCCGCCGGGCCTGTTGCGCCGCGCGCTGCGACCGCTGGTCGGCCACTACATCGCCGTCAGCGCCGAGCAGGAGCGCTGGCTGATCGAGCAGGTCGGCGCCGAGCCTTCGCGCGTCTCGCACATCGCCAACGCCGTCGACAGCCTCGAATTCCACCCGCGCCTGGGGCCGCATGCCGCGGTCGGTCCCGACGGTTTCATGCGCGACGACGCCTTCGTGATCGGCAGCGTCGGGCGCATGGACGACGCCAAGAACGACACCACGCTGATCGAAGCCTTCCTGCGGCTCATCTCCTCGCCGCATGCCTCGCACAAGCGCCTGCGCCTGCTCCTGGTGGGCGACGGGCCGATGCGCGCCGAGTGCCAGGCGATGCTCGAACGCGCCGGCGCCGGGCACCGCGCCTGGCTGCCGGGCGAACGCCCCGATACCGCGCAGCTGATGCGCGCCATGGACTTGATGGTACTGCCGGCGCTGGCCGAAGGCAGCGGCAATGTGCTGCTCGAAGCGATGGCGACCGGGCTGCCGGTGGTGGCGACCTCGGTCGGGGTCCACAAGGAGCTGGTCCAGCCCGGCCTCACCGGCATCCTGGTGCCGCCGATGTCGCCGGACGTGATGGCCTCGGCCATCGCGGATTATTGCCGCATTCCCGAGATGGGCGCGCGCCACGGCGCCCGCGCGCGCGGCCAGGTGATCGCCCATCACAGTCTGCCGGCGATGGCGCGCAGCTACCTGGCGGTGTACGACGCGCTGGCCGGCGCCTGAGCGCGCCGGGCGCAAGCGCGAACCGGGACGGCAGGCGCCGTTCCGGCCGCCCGCGACACCTTTATTCCTGGCCCAGCGCTGCGCCTTCCAGGGCCGGCGTTTCCGCGCTCGCCTCTGCGAAAGCGCTATCGCGCCCTTCGCGCGCCAGCCAGTGTTCCAGCATCATCAGCCGCCACACGGTGTCGCCATGCGCCGCCGGATCCTCGGGCAAGCGACGCGCCAGCAGCAGGTCGATGAATGCGCGGCGCAGGATGCCGCGCCCGGCCAGGGTCGAGAGGCTGTCGCAAGCCAGCGCGCGCAGCCGGGCGTCGCTTTGCAGCCAGCGGCCGAAGGGCAGCACCGGCGCCGAGGCGCTGCGCGCGGGCGGCGCCGCGCCGAGCTCGCGCAGGGCCCGCAGGAACAGGCGGCGCGGACCCTTGCCGCTCTTGTGGCGCGGCGCCAGGCGCGCGGCCATGGCGACCACCGCGTCGCCCAGGTAGGGAACGACCGCCTGGACGCCTGCCGCCGTGCAGGCCGCGGCAAAGGCCGGCACGATGCGGCACGGGAGATCGCCCTGCAGGTCGAGGTCGAGCGCGCGGTTGACGCTGCTGCGGGCCTGCGCCAGCCACCATGCCGCGTGCTGGGCGTTCGCCGGCGCGTCCGGGTCGACCAGTTCGAGGAAGGCCGGTTCGAAGATGTCCGCCGCACCCTGCACGAGCAGCGCATTCCGGTTGCGCAGCCGCAGCAGGGGCGGCGCCATCGCCGCCTCGATGCGGGTACGCAGTCCCTGCAAGACGGCCAGGCGGGCGCCGGGTCCGAACAGGAGCGGCTCGATCAGCAGCTGGCGTAGCGCGCCGGGAAGGCGTTCGTAGCGGTTCGCCCGGGCCAGGCAGGCATAGCGGCTGCCGCGGCCGAACAGCTGGGCCGCGCCGAAGGCGCCATGCAGCCGCAGCAGGCCATCGGCGCGCGCCATGCGCGCCGCGAACAGCATCGCGACGGCGCCCGGGTCGCCGCAGGGGGCGTCGCAGGCGCGTGCCAGCGCGGCCACGGCGTCGGCGACATCGGCGGCGTCGATGCATTGCTCGCGGTGCCGGCTTCCGGCGCGGCGCGCCGCCGCGCGCGCCCCCGAGAGCGCGGCGCCGCCCTCGATGCCGAAGCCGACCGCATAGCTGTTGACAGGTGCTTCGGCACCGCGCTGCAGCAGGTGGGCCAGCAGCGTGCCGGCGCAGCCGCCGCCCAGCATCAGTCCCGCTTCCTGGCGCGCGCCGGCGGCCTCGACGGTGCAGGACAAGGCATCGGCCAGTTCGGTGTGCGGCGCGGCCGCGGCGGCGTGTTCGGTATAGCGCATGCGCCAGTAGCCGATGCGCTCGACCCGCCCGCCATGCAGGTGCAGGCATTCGCCCGGGGCCAGGCGACGCTGGCCGGCGAAGAGCGAGCGCGGTCCGTGCACCGCGTGCAGGCAGAGGTAGTCGAACAGCGCCTGCGGATCGAGCTCGCGCCCGCCGCCCGGGTGGCGCGCCAGCGCCTCGCCGCTGCTGGCGAACAGCAGGCTGCGCCCGGCCATCCGGTAGAAGATCGGATGGGTGGCGCAGCGGTCGACCGCCAGCAAGGCTTCGGCCCCCCGTTCGTCGAGCAGCGCGAACGCGAAATGGCCGGTCAGCGCCGCGCAGGCCCGCGCCCCGTGCGTGCGCCAGAGGCGCGCCAGGGTATCGGCGCGCACGCCGAAGCTGGCGATCAGGAGACCTTGCCGGTGATACAGGCTCGCCTCGTCGAGCCCGGCGACCAGGGCCACGCTGCCCAGGCCGTGGCCGGCACTGCGCACAGCGCGCGTTCGCGCGAACGGCGCGGCCATGTCTGCCGGCGCCAGCGCCGCCGGTTCGCGCGAAAACCACCCGCACAGGCCGCTCATGGCGCCGCGTGCAGGGCCACGTCGGCAAACAGCGGTGCCAGCTCGCCGGCCAGCAGGGCGCGGTCGATCTGGCCGTCGCGCGCGCGCGGCAGGGGCGAGCGCCGCACGTCGACCATCGCCGGCAGCATGTGCTGCGGCAGGCGCGCGCGGCAGGCGCCGAACAGGATCGTGGAGTCCAGCCTGGCGCCGCGCCGCGGCGTGGCCAGCACGGCGATGACCTGGCCCAGCACCGGATGCGCCACCCCGACCGCGGCCGCTTCGGCCACGAGGCCGGTGCCGACCACGATCTTCTCGACCTCGCGCCCGCTGATCCGGAAGCCGCCGCTGGTGATGGTGTCGTTGCGCCCTTCGCTCAGGTACAGGTAGCCGTCCAGGTCCTTGCGCGCGCCGACGCCGGGCCAATAGCCGGTGGCGCGCCCCGCCAGCCCGGGCGCGGGCGGCAGGAAGCGGAAATGCTCGGCGCTGGCGCGCGCATCGTTCCAGTAACCCAGCGCGACCTGGGCGCCACGGCGCACCAGTTCGCCGGTCTCGCCGGGCGCGCATTCGCTGCCGTCGGCGCGCACCACCAGCCAGTCCGAATAGGGCAGCGCGCGCCCGATCGAGCAAGGACGCTCGTCGAGCTGGGCCGGCGTCAGGCTGGTCGAGCGGCAGGCGTCGCCGACGTCGTACAGCAGGTGGATGCGGGTGCGCGGCAAGGCCTGGCGCAGCGCCGCCAGCGCCTCGCCTGCGAGCCCGCCGCCGGCGCAGGCGGCATAGCGCAGGCAATCGGCGGCGCGTCCGAGGTCATGGCCGGCCAGGGCCTGCCAGGTGGCGGGCAGCGCGACGATTCCGGTGATGTCGCCGCGCTCGAGCAGACCGGCCAGGGCCGCATGATCGGGGCCAGCGCCAGCGGCCAGCGCGCGCGGCGCGGCCGGCACCATGTCGAGCACGGCGGTGGCGCCGGCGGAAAAGGCCGCGAGCAAGACGTTCAAACCGTCGTCGCCATGAAACGGCAGTGCCGCCAGGACCCGGTCGCCCTGGCGGATGCCCAGGCATCGCGCGGTCGAGACCGCCCCGGCCACGAGGTTGCGGTGCGACAACGCCAGCATGCGCCCGGCCGCGCCGCCGACGGCGGCCGTGTGCACCAGTGCGCCCAGGGTCGCAGCGGCCGGCGCCGGCGGGCCAGCCTGAATCGCCGAAGCCAGGAAGTCCTCCCAGGCGAGCACGGGGACGGGGCAAGCGCGCGGTGCGGCGCCGCCGTGCAGGACGACGGTGCGCAGCGACGGACAATCCTCGAGCAGTTCTTCCAGCGCGTCGAGGCCGGCCGGGTCGGTGACCAGCAGGCGCGCGCCGCTGGCGCGCAGGAAGGCGGCGCCGGCGCCGGGCTCCCCGTGCGGATCGAGCGCAACAAATGCGCAGCCGGCGCCGGAGGCCCCGAGCAAGGCCGTCACCGCGGTGGCCGACGCCGGCAAGCGCACGGCGACGCGCTCGCCCTCGGCCAGGCCGAGCGCCTGCAGGGCGGCGCCGCAGGCCGCGATGGCGCCGGCCAGCCCGGCGTAGCTGATGCGCTCGGCGCCGTGGCGCAGGGCTGCCGCGCCCGGCGCCCAGGCGGCCACCGCTTCCACCAATTCATGTGCCAGCTGGGCCATTCTTTCCTCCAATCAAGCAAACGTAACAATGCATGATTGAGAAAAACTGCAAACAGGTCATTGAGCCCTATCAATAGAACCTGCTTAGGTTCAGCTGTCTGCGCGCAAGGTCAGCCAGTGGCACGCGTGTCTAATTGACATAAATACACGATCGCAGCACCGACAAACCGGCTTCGACACGCGTGTCCAGCGCGCCGGGCCCCACCAGTGCAGGAGATGACCGGCCATGAATGCTCCGCTGTTGACCACGCCCCGCGTGGAGCCGTTTTTCTTCGACGCCGAGCCTGGCACCCGATTCAGTCTCTACCATGCGCCGAATCCCCAGGCCGCCCCGCGCGGCGCCATTCTCTACGTCCACCCCTTTGCCGGCGAACTGGGCCGCACGCGGCGGATGGCGGCGCTGCAGGCGCGCGCGTTTGCCGAGCTCGGCTACGCCGTATTGCAGATCGACCTGTTTGGTTGCGGCGACAGTTGCGGCGAATTCAATGCCGGACGATGGCAAATCTGGCATGAGGACCTGGCCCTGGCCGCAGCCTGGCTTGCCGAGCGCGACAGCGGGCCCCTGACCCTGTGGGGCTTGCGCCTGGGCGGCCTGCTCGCGCTCGACGCGGCGGCACGCCTGGACGTGCGCCGCGTCTTGCTGTGGCAACCCTTCATGAGCGGACGCGCCTGCATCAACCAGTTCCTGCGCCTGTCCGAGCAGCTCCATGACCCGGCGCCCGGCGCGCCGCGCAGTACCGCCGCCTTGCGGGCGCAACTGGCCGTGCATGGCGCGATCGAGGTCGGCGGCTTCGAGGTGGCGGTGCCGCTGGTGAAGGCGATCGATGCCTGCGACGCCGCCCATGTGGTCTTGCCGCGCTGCGCCGTGCACTGGTTCGCCCACGGCGGCCCGGCGCCGGCCAAGGTCGGGGCCGGCGCCGCGCGCCTGGGCGAACGCTGGGCCAGGGCGGGCGCCGCCCTGCACTTTCACCCGCTCGACGGCGCGCCGCTCTGGCATGGAGCGGGCGAACTCGATCTGCCCGGCCTGCGCGCGGCCACCACCCGCCTGTTTTCAGGAGACCCGGCATGAAACTCGAACAACGCGCCCTGCGCTTCCACGCACGCGGCCATGCACTGATCGGCATCGTCGACGTCCCCGAGCGGCCGCTCGCGCGCGGCATGCTGATCCTGGCCGACAGCACCGAGACGCGCTCGGGCAGCCATCGCCAGTTCACCCTGCTCTCGCGCCTGCTGGCAGCGCGCGGCGTGGCCGTGATGCGCTTCGACCGCCT
This sequence comes from Massilia jejuensis, assembly GCF_042656795.1. Classification (NCBI taxonomy): domain Bacteria; kingdom Pseudomonadati; phylum Pseudomonadota; class Betaproteobacteria; order Burkholderiales; family Oxalobacteraceae; genus Massilia; species Massilia jejuensis. Next base: position 10,501 of record NZ_JBHSMS010000011.1, read on the forward strand.
GGGTGGCGGCGACAGCGAGGGCGAGGCGGCGCAACAGGGACTCGACGACATCGGCGCGGCGATGAAAGAATTTTTCATCCATGTGCCCGAAATGAAAGAATCTGTCATCCTCGCCCCGGGCGACGCCGCCGCCTGCGCCGCCCTGTACGCCGTCGGCGACGCGCGTATCACGGGCCTGGCCCTGCTCGATCCGCTGCTGCCGCCGGAGGCCGAGGTGGCGGGAACCGGGCACCGGGCGGCCGAGGCAAGGCTGCGCTACGGTCCGCGCTCGGCCGCGGACCGCCTGTTGCGGCGCGCGGCCGCCTTCGGGCGCGCCGCCAGCCGCGCCATCGGGCGCGACGTGCCGGAGCCGCGCGGCGCACCGAGGCTGGCCGGATTCGGCGGCCGTGTCCTGCTGGTCTGCGCCGGCGCGGCGGCCGCCGGCCAGGACGCCACCCGCGCCCTCGACGAACGGCACCCGCGCAGCCGCCGCGTCGAGATTGCCCATGCCGGGCGCGACGTGCGGCGCGGCGCCTGGCGCGACGCGGTGGCGTTCGCCTGCGCGAGCTGGCTCGGTTCCTGGTGAAACGTGAAGCCCGGCGTCAACCGGGCCGATGCGCGCCCGGCATGGCCCCGGGCTGCGCGGGACGCATGCAGCGCAAATGGTCTATGATGATGCCTCTGTACAAAACATCAAAGTGCCATGAAATTTGACGTCGCAATCGTCGGCAGCGGCCTAGCCGGCCTGTCGGTGGCCCTGCACCTTGCGCAAACGCGCACGGTCGCCATCATCTCGAAACGCGCGCTGCTCGACGGCGCCAGCAACTGGGCTCAGGGCGGCATTGCCGCCGTCCTCGATTCCGGCGACAGCCATGACCAGCACATCGCCGACACCCTCGTCGCCGGCGCCGGCCTGTGCGACGAGGCGGCCACCCGCTACATCGTCGAACACGGCCGCGAGGCGATCGAATGGCTGATCGAGCAGGGCGTGCCCTTCACCCGCGACGCCAGCGCCGAGCTGGGCTTTCACCTGACGCGCGAGGGCGGCCACAGCCAGCGCCGCATCATCCACGCCGCCGACGCCACCGGCCACGCGGTCCAGGTCACGCTGGAACAGAAGGTGCGCGCCCATCCGAACATCAGCCTGTTCGAGCAGCACTGCGCGATCGACGTCATTACCTCGGACAAGCTGACCGGAAAGGCCGGACAGGGCGGCGTCCACGGCGGCACGCCGCATCTGGTCGGCCAGCCGCGCTGCCACGGCCTCTACGTGCAGGACGAAAAAAGCGGGCGGGTACTCACCTTCGAGGCCGAGCACACGGTGCTGGCCACCGGTGGCGCCGGCAAGGTCTACCTGTACACCACCAATCCCGACACCGCCACCGGCGACGGCATCGCCATGGCCTGGCGCGCCGGCTGCCGCGTCTCGAACATGGAATTCATCCAGTTCCATCCCACCTGCCTGTACCACCCGTACGCGAAATCCTTCCTGATCACGGAAGCGATCCGCGGCGAAGGCGGGCTATTGATGCTGCCGCCGGAAGCGGGCGTCGCGGCCGGCACGCGCTTCATGCCGGCCCACGACGAACGGGGCGAACTGGCGCCACGCGACGTGGTCGCGCGCGCCATCGACTTCGAGATGAAAAAGCGCGGCCTGGACTACGTCAACCTCGACATCAGCCACCAGCCGCCGGAGTTCTTGAAGGAGCATTTCCCGACCATCTACGCGCGCTGCCTGGAGCTGGGCATCGACATCACACGGGAACCGATCCCGGTCGTTCCGGCCGTGCACTTCACCTGCGGCGGTGTCGTCACCGACCTGGCCGGGCGCACCGACATCCCCGGCCTGTACGCGGTCGGCGAGACGGCGTGTACCGGTTTGCACGGCGCCAACCGCCTGGCCAGCAATTCGCTGCTCGAATGCGTCGTCATCGGCCGCGCCTGCGCCAGCCAGATCGCCGCCGCCCCGCGCGCCGGCAATCCGGTGCTGCCGCCCTGGGACGAGAGCCGCGTGACGAACGCCGACGAGGAAGTGGTGATCGCCCATAACTGGGACGAACTGCGCCGCTTCATGTGGAACTACGTCGGCATCGTGCGCACCACCAAGCGCCTCGAACGCGCCCAGCACCGGATCGCACTCCTGAAGGAAGAGATCGACGAGTACTACCGCAATTTCCGCATCACGCACGACTTGCTGGAGCTGCGCAACCTGGTCGACGTGGCCTCGCTGATCGTCAACAGCGCCCTGTCGCGCCGCGAAAGCCGCGGCCTGCACTACTCGCGCGACTATCCGGACACGCTGCCCAAAGCCCTGCCGAGCGTGCTGACGCCGGACCGGCGCTGAGCGGCCCGCGGCTGCGGCGCGCCCGCCCGCATGCGGCGGGCAGCGCGCGGCGACGACCATGAAGCGCGTACTGACCCTCTCCACGGCCCTGCTGCTGACCGTGCCGCCCCTGCTCTGGGCCGGCAACGCGATCGTCGGGCGCATGGTGCGCGACGCCGTGCCGCCGATGACCCTGAACCTGCTACGCTGGAGCATCGCCCTGCTGGTGCTGGTGCCCCTCGGACGCGCCGTGTTCGCGCCGGGCAGCGGCGTACTGGGCAACTGGCGCCGCTACAGCATGCTCGGCCTGCTCGGCATCGGCCTCTATAACTCGCTGCAATACCTGGCCCTGCAAAGCTCCACGCCGATCAACGTGACCCTGGTCGCCTCCGGCATGCCGGTCTGGATGCTGCTGGTCGGTAAGCTGTTCTACCAGGCGCCGGTCAAGCCGCGCCAGGTGGGCGGCGCGCTGCTCTCGATCGCGGGAGTGCTGGTGGTACTGTGCCGCGGCGACGCGGGCCAACTGGCCGCGCTGCGCCTGGTGCCCGGCGACCTGTACATGATCCTGGCCACCATCGCCTGGTCCTTCTACAGCTGGATGCTGATGCAGCAGCGCGACGTGCCCGCCCTGCGCGCCGACTGGGCCGCCTTCTTGCTGGCCCAGGTCGGCTACGGCGTGCTGTGGTCGGCCGCCCTGAGCGGGGCCGAGTGGGCGTTCGCCGGGGTCGACGTCGCCTGGAGCTGGCCGCTGGCGGCCGCCCTGCTGTACGTGGCGCTCGGGCCGGCCATCCTCGCCATGCGCTGCTGGGGCGCCGGCCTGCAAAAGGCAGGTCCGACGCTGGGCGCCTTCTTCATCAACCTCACGCCGCTGTTCGCCGCGCTGTTTTCATCGGCCTTCCTGGGCGAGGCGCCGCACCTGTATCACGCGCTGGCCTTCGCCCTGATCGTGGGCGGCATCGCGGTGTCGGCACGCTAGCCACGGCGTCTTCGCAACGCGGCATCACAGGAGCGCGCTCGCGGCGCCGCCCGCCACTGCAAGCGTGTACAACCGGAATCGTGTGTCGGATGAACCGGCAAGGGTGCTAGGATTGCAACGGAACAGAAGGCGCACAACAGGAGGCGCGCGACGATGGCTGAAGGATCCGACGACCACCACCAGGCTGACGCACTGGCGGACTTCCTTGCGCACCACCCGAAGACACTCGTACTGACCGGCGCGGGCCTGTCGACCGCTTCCGGCATTCCCGACTACCGCGACCGCGATGGCGTGCGGCGCGGCCGGCTGCCGATCCAGGGTCCGGAATTTCGGCGCTTCCCCCACGTTCGACGGCGCTACTGGGCACGCAGCATGATCGGCTGGCCGGTGCTGGCGCAGGCGCGTCCGAATGCGGGACACGAAGCGCTGGCCATGCTCGAAGGCGACGGCCGGCTGGGCGCGCTGCTGACGCAAAACGTCGACGGCCTGCATCAACGGGCCGGCAGCCAGGCCGTGCTCGAGTTGCACGGGAATATACACACGGTCTACTGCCTCGACTGCGGCACCCGCGTGCCGCGCGCAGCCGTGCAGGCGCAGTTGACCGAACTGAATCCGCAAATGGCCGGCGCGGCGGCGCAGCCGCTGCCGGACGGCGACGCCCGGGTCGAACCGGAATCGCTCGACGATTTCCAGGTGCCGGGCTGCGGCCACTGCGGCGGCACCCTGATGCCCGATGTCGTTTTCTTCGGCGACAACGTCCCTGCGGCCCGCACCGCCTGCGCCCTGGCGCGGATGGAAGCGGCCGACGCCCTGCTCGTGGTGGGCTCGTCGCTGATGGTGTATTCGGGCTTTCGCTTCTGCCGCCTCGCCCATGAAGCGGGCAAGCCGATCGCCGCCGTCAACCTGGGGCGCACGCGCGCCGACCACATGATCGGCCTGAAGATCGAACAATCCGCGGAAACCTTGCTGCCGCAGGCCGCACGCCTGCTGCGCACGGGTCCGGTACCACCGTCCATAAGCATCATCAACGAAAGGGAAATATTTTGACAACATCGCTCGACAGACCTCGCAGCAGTAACCGATTGCGCACCGGCGCCGCGCTGGGCGCACTGGCCCTCGTGGCGTCCTTCCTGGTCGTACGCAGCAAGACGGCCCAGGCCGAACGCGACAATCCGCCGCGCGGCAAGTTCGTCGACGTCGACGGCGTGCGCCTGCATTATCTCGAGCGCGGCAGCGGACCGGTCCTGGTCCTGCTGCACGGGAACGGCGTGTTCGCCAACGACTTCGAATACAGCGGCCTGATGGCACAGCTAAGCGAACGCTACCGGGTGATCGCCTTCGACCGCCCCGGCTACGGCTACAGCGAGCGTCCGCGCAGCACGGTCTGGACGCCGGATGCCCAGGCGCGCCTGCTGCACCACGCGCTGCAGCAGATCGGGGTCGATTCGGCCATCGTGCTGGGCCACTCCTGGGGCACGATGGTGGCCCTGGCCATGGGCTTGCAGGTGCCGGACTTCGTGCGCGGCCTGGTACTGCTGTCGGGCTATTACTACCCTACCCTGCGCCTGGACGTGCCGCTCGTGGCCCAGCCGGCGATTCCGGTCATCGGCGACCTCATGCGTTACACGGTATCGCCGCTCGTCGCGCGTATGCTGTGGCCGCTGCTTACCAAGCGCGTGTTCGCGCCAATGAAGGTGGCGGAACGCTTCCGCCAGCTGCCGGTCTGGCTGGCGCTGCGCCCCGGCCAGTTGCGCGCCGCCGGCGCCGAAGCGGCGCTGATGGCGCCGGCGGCGCTGTCGCTCTCCAGGCGCCTCGGCAGCTTGCGCGTGCCGGTCCAGATCGTCACGGGCACGCAGGACAAGATCGTCAAGCCGGCCACGCATTCGGAGCGGCTGCACGAAGCCTTGCAGGCCCACGGGCAGTCGAGCGAGCTGCATGTGCAGCCGGGCGTGGGGCACATGGTGCATTACGCCCATCCCGAGCAGGTAGCCGGCGCGGTCGACGCGATCGCGGCCCAGGTGGGCGAGCCGCTCGTGGTGCGCAGTGCGCAGGCCGAAGCGCTGGCGCGGGCCAGCGAAAGCGGCGTGTAGGTTTGGAAACACCGCGTCGGCAACCGTGTCCGCGCGGCGGCCCGATCGGATCCGTTCAGCCCAGGATCCGCAGCGAATAATCCGTCGCCTTGACGTCCTTGGTCAGGCTGCCGATCGAAATCCGGTCGACGCCTGTCTCGGCGATCGCGCGCACGGTCGCCATGTTGATCCCGCCCGAGGCCTCCAGCAGCGCACGGCCGCCATTCACCCGCACCGCCTCGCGCATCATGTCGAGGTCGAAGTTATCCAGCAGCACCGACTGCACGCCCGCGGCCAGCGCTTCTTCGAGCTGGGCGATGGTCTCGACCTCGATCTGCACGGTCACGCCGGCGTCGAGCGCCGTCGCATTGGCCAGCGCGCGCGTGACGCCGCCGGCGGCCGCGATGTGGTTTTCCTTGATCAGGATGCCGTCGTACAAGGCCATGCGCTGGTTCTTGCCGCCGCCGACGCGCACCGCGTACTTCTGCGCCTGGCGCAATCCGGGAAGGGTCTTGCGCGTGTCGAGGATGGCCGCACCGGTGCCCGCGATGACATCGACGTACTTGCGCGTCGCGCTGGCCACGCCGGAGAGCAGCTGCATGAAGTTCAGGGCGGCGCGTTCGGCCGTCAGCAGCGAACGGGGCGAGCCTTCGATCGTGCAGACCGCGCTGTCCGGGGTCATCAGGTCGCCCTCGGCGTAGTGCCAGTCGATGGCGGTGTCCTGGTCGACGGCCAGCATCACGCCTTCGAACCAGGGGGCGCCGCACAGCACGGCCGCTTCGCGCACGATCACGCGCGCCCTGGCGCGTGGCGCTTCGGGCACCAGCTTGCCGGTCAGGTCGCCGGTGCCGATGTCTTCCAGCAGCGCGGCGAGGATGTTCTGCTCGAACGCGGCTTGCAGCTTGTCGTCGAAAGCGGCGTGGGGATTACGGAGGTTCGTCATGCCGGTCCCACGTTCGCATACAGGTCGGCGTTGCGCTCGAGCGCGCCGGACGGCAGCGCCGCGGCTTTCCTGGCGGCGGCGAAATCGAGCATGCGGTCGATCGCGCGCACGGCCTGCACGCCGATGGCGGGGTCGACCCACACTTCATTGGCGCCCGACTCGAGCACCTCGGCCAGGTTTTTCAAGCCGTTCATCGCCATCCACGGGCAATGGGCACAGCTCTTGCACGTGGCGCTGTTGCCGGCGGTCGGCGCTTCGATGAAGTGTTTGCCGGGCGCGGCGGCGCGCATCTTGTGCAGGATGCCGTTGTCGGTGGCGACGATGAAGTGGGTGGCCGGCAGCGTGACCGCGGCATTGATCAGCTGGGTGGTCGAGCCGACCACGTCGGCCTGGGCCACGACATTCGCCGGCGACTCCGGGTGCACCAGCACCTTGGCGTCCGGGTATTGCGCTTTCAGCAGGTCGAGCTCGACGCCCTTGAACTCGTCGTGCACGATGCACGAACCCTGCCACAGCAGCATGTCGGCGCCGGTCTGCTTCTGGATGTAGGATCCCAGGTGGCGGTCGGGCGCCCACAGGATTTTCTTGCCCTGCTCGTGCAGGTGCCGGACGATGTCCAGGCCGATCGAGGACGTCACCATCCAGTCGGCGCGCGCCTTTACGGCGGCGCTGGTGTTGGCGTAGACCACGACCGTACGGTCCGGGTGCTGGTCGCAGAAGGCGGCGAATTCATCGGCGGGGCAACCCAGGTCCAGGGAACAGGTCGCTTCAAGGTCCGGCATCAGGATCGTCTTTTCCGGGCTCAGGATCTTCGCGGTCTCGCCCATGAACCGCACGCCCGCCACGACCAGGGTCCTGGCCGGATGGTCGCGGCCGAAGCGCGCCATCTCCAGCGAGTCCGACACGCAGCCGCCGGTTTCCTCGGCCAGGTCCTGCAGGTCGGGATCGACATAGTAGTGGGCGACCAGGACGGCTTCCTTTTCCTTGAGGAGGCGGCGGATGCGGTCCTTGAGTTCGGCTTTTTCCTCGGCCGTCGGGGTGGCCGGGATGCGCGCCCAGGCCTGGGCGGTGCAGGCATTGCCGCCTTGCGGGTGGTCGTATTCGTAGGTCTGGATGGGCAGGATGTTCATGCGCGGTATGCTCTCAGGGATGGCAGTTGGACCGGCGCCGGACGGGCCGGCGCTGGCTGAACGCGTGGACGGCCGGACCGTCCACCCTACAGGTGCTTGATCGACGCTTAGTCGATGCGATGCTCAGTCGATGCGATGCTCAGTCGACGCGGTGCTCAGTCGATGCCCTGGCTGGTCAGGTACTCCTCGTAGGTGCCGCGGAAGTCGACCACTTCGTTTTCCTTCACTTCCAGCACGCGCGTGGCGAGGGAAGAGACGAATTCGCGGTCGTGCGAGACGAAGATCAGCGTGCCCTCGTACTTGTCGAGCGCGATGTTCAGGGACTCGATCGATTCCATGTCCATGTGGTTGGTCGGCTCGTCGAGCAGCATCACGTTGTGGCGGCCCAGCATCAACTTGCCGTACATCATGCGGCCCTTTTCGCCACCCGAGAGCACCCGCACCGATTTCTTGACTTCGTCGCCGCCGAACAGCAGGCGGCCCAGGATCGAGCGCACGGCGAGGTCGTCGTCGCCCTCTTTCGTCCAGCGGCCCATCCAGTCGGTCAGGACGGTGTCGGTCGGGAATTCCTCGGTCGGATCCTGCGGCATGTAGCCGACGCTGGCGTTCTCGGCCCACTTGGTGCGGCCGTGGTCGGCGTCCAGGCCGGTGATGTCCTTGCCGCCTATGCAGCGCAGCAAGGTGGTCTTGCCGGCGCCGTTGGCGCCGATGATCGCCACGCGCTCGCCGGCTTCGATCATGATCGAGAAGTTCTTGAACAGCGTGCGGTCGTAGGCCTTGGTCAGGCCCTCGGTCTCGACGGCCAGGCGGTGCAGCTTCTTCTCGCCCTCGAAGCGCACGAACGGATAGGCGCGCGAGGACGGCTTGAAGTCCTCGATCTTGATCTTGTCGATCTGCTTCGCGCGTGAGGTCGCCTGGCGCGCCTTCGACTTGTTGGCCGAGAAGCGGCGCACGAATTCCTGCAGTTCCGCGACCTTTTCCTTGGCCTTGGCATTGTTCGCAAGCTGCTGGTTGCGCGCCTGGGTCGAGGCCAGCATGTAGTCGTCGTAGGAACCCGGATACACCTTCAGGGTGCCGTAATCCATGTCGGCGATGTGGGTGCAGACCTGGTTCAGGAAGTGACGATCGTGCGAAATGATGATCATCGTCGAGTTGCGCTGGTTCAGCACGTCTTCCAGCCAGCGGATCGTGTTGATGTCGAGGTTGTTGGTCGGCTCGTCGAGCAGCAGGATGTCGGGGTTCGAGAACAGGGCCTGGGCCAGCAGCACGCGCAGCTTCCAGCCGGGCGCGACGGCGCTCATCGGACCCTGGTGCAGGTCGCTCGCGATTTCCAGGCCCAGCAGCAGTTCGCCGGCACGGGCTTCGGCCGAGTAGCCGTCGTATTCGGCGACCTTGCCTTCGAGCTCGGCGGCGCGCATGTAGTCGTCGTCGGTCGCTTCCGGATTGGCGTAGATGGCGTCGCGCTGGGCGATGGCGTCCCACAGCTCGGTGTGGCCCATCATCACGACGTCGAGCACGCGCACGTCTTCGTAGGCAAACTGATCCTGGCGCAATTTACCGAGGCGCTCGCCCGGATCGAGGCTGACATTGCCGGCCGAGGGTTCGAGGTCGCCGCCGAGGATCTTCATGAAGGTCGACTTGCCGCAGCCGTTGGCGCCGATCAGGCCATAACGGTTGCCATCGCCGAACTTGACGGAGATGTTCTCGAAGAGCGGCTTGGCGCCGAATTGCATTGTGATGTTAGCGGTGGAGAGCACTGATAAAGCCTTATCGATGATGAGGTGCGTCGCTGGGTGCGGCGATGTACACGATTAACCAAGTATTTTACCATTGTGCGGGCCGCGTGGGGCGGCCGGACCGATCCCGCACGCGGGCTCAGCCCTGCCGGGTCGGATAGTCGCTCATGGTCAGGCGGAACCCTTGCGCGTTCGACGCCAGCGTCGCCCGCGCCCCGAACGGGATCGTCACCCGGCGCGGGACGTGGCCGAACGAGAGCCCGTCGATCACCGGGATCGGCAGCGCCTGGCGCAGGTAGGCGAGCATGGCCGCGAAATCGTAGCCGTTGTCCAGCGCGCCGAGCCGGTAGCCGGAAAAGTCGCCCAGCACCAGCGCCTGCTGGCGCGCCAGCACGCCGGTATGCAGCAGTTGCAGCAGCAGGCGTTCGACCCGGTACGGGTGCTCGGCGATATCCTCGACGAACAGGATGCCGCCTTCGATGCGCGGAAACCATGCGGTGCCGATCAACGAGCACAGCATCGCCAGATTGCCGCCCCAGATCGTGCCCGCCGCCTCCACCCGCGGATTGCCCGTCACGGCCTCCATGACCGTGTGCGTCGGCCCCGCCAGGCAGGACCAGAAATCGTCCAGCGTGAACTGCTCGGGTTCGAGCGCGCCGAAGTCGCTGGCCAGGAAGGGCCCGGCGTAGCTCGGCGTCCCCGTCCGTGCATACAGGCCCATCTGCAGAGCGGTCATGTCGGAATAACCGACGAACAGTTTCCCGCTCGCGGCCAAGCGCTCGAAATCGATGGACGGCAGCAGGCGCGTGAGGCCGTAGCCGCCGCGCACGGCCATCACCAGGTCGACCTGCGGGTTGTCGGCGGCGGCGTACAGGGCGGCCAGGCGGGCGGCATCGGTGCCGCCGAAGCGCTGGTGGATCGCGCCATGGTCGTAGTGGTTGAAGACGAGGCAGCCGCGCGCTTCGAGACAGGCAATGCCGCGCTCGACGGCAAGCGGGTCCGGCACATGGCCGGAGGGCGCCACGATGGCGACGCCGAGGGGTCGATTGGTCATTCGGTTCTACTGTCTGACGAACAGGCGCGGTGTTGAGCTGAAGGCCATCTTACCGCGCGCATGGGCGTCGATCAAGGCGAGCATCCGTTCGTTCAGCTGGGCCGGCAGGTCGTGCCCCATGCCCTGGATGACTTCCAGGCGCGCCCCGGGCACCTGGGCCGCCGTGTCTTCGCCGCAGGCGAGCGGCATGAACGGATCGGCCGCGCCGTGGATGACCAGGGTCGGCACCTCGATCGAGCGCAGCAGCGCGCTGCGCTCGGGCGCGGCGCCGACGGCCAGCATCTGGCGCGCCTTGCCGGCCGGGCAATAGCAGCGCCGCAGCGCGCGCGCGGCGCGGCGGCGCAGCTGCTTCTCGGGCGTGGGATAGGCCGGACTGCCGATGGCCTGCTGCAGGGCGACGGCCGCGTCGATGAGCGAATCGAGGTCGTCCGGGTCGTCCGGCCGGCGCTGCAGCGCCTGGCGCACCGCCTGCGTCGGACCGGGCAAGCCGCGCTTGCCGCTGCTCGACATGACCGACGTGAGGCTCAGTACGCGCTGGGGATGGCGGGCCGCCAGGATTTGCGCGACCATGCCGCCCATCGCGACGCCGACCACGTGGGCGCGCGCCACGCCCAGGGCGGACAGCACGCCGAGGGCGTCGTCGGCCAGGTCGTCGAGGTGGTAGGCGGGTTTCATCGGCAGCCGCAGGCGCGACCGCAGCCAGCTCCAGGCCAGGTTGGACTTGCCGGTGCGGTCGAACTTGGTCGACAGGCCGCAGTCGCGGTGGTCGAAACGGATGACGTAGAAGCCCAGCTCGACCAGGCCGTCGACGAAGGCCTCGGGCCAGCTCGTGAGCTGCATGTCGAGGCCGCCGACCAGCAGCACCGGGGGGGACCTGGCGTCCCCGGCGGTATCGAAGGCGATGCGGATTGCGTTGGCGGTCAGCGTCGGCATGGTCGTGGAGGCGGCGCCGTGCGCACGCGCCGGCATGGTAGGGAGCTTGTCACAGGGACCGCTGTCACAGGGACCGCTGTCACGGCGACCGCTGTCACAGGGTCCGCCGTCACTGCGCTGTCACTGCGGGCCGCAGCTTGAAAACCAGCATAGCATTTTCAGGCCATGCATGGCGCATGCGGGCACGCGTGCGCGGCGCCTGCGGCGCGCTCGCCACGGTTCGGCCGGCTAATCCGCGACGCTGCGGCGCGCAGCTGCGCGCCGTTCGGCAAAGAAGGTTTTCAGCATGGCGCTCGCGTCCCTGGCCAGCACCCCGCCGACCACATCGGTATGATGGTTCAGGGCCGCCTGCGCGAACAGGTCGAGCACCGAGCCGCACACGCCGGTCTTCGGATCGCTGGCCGCATAGACGACCCGCGCCAGGCGCGCATGCATCATCGCTCCCGAACACATCGCGCACGGCTCCAGCGTCACGTAGAGCGCGCAGCCGGGCAGGCGGTAATTGCCCAGCTTTCCGGCGGCCAGGCGCAATGCGACGATCTCGGCGTGCGCGGTCGGATCGTGGCGGCCGATCGGCTGGTTGTGGCCGACCGCGATCACCTCGCCATCCTTCACGACGACGGCGCCGACCGGCACCTCCCCGGCGGCGCGCGCCAGCTCGGCCTGCGCCAGCGCGAGACGCATGAAATGCGCGTCCAGCATCGCCGCTTCGGCCACGGCGGCGTCGACGACGAGCTCGGGCGCGATCAGGCTGTCAGTCTTCAAGGATCTCGGCCCAGCAGTTCGGCGTTTCGTGCAGCACCAGCTTGTGCAGGTGCAGGCCGGTGCCGTAGCGGTCGGTATACGCCGCCTTCAGAATGGCGAAAGCCACCTGCGCCAGGTTTTCCACGGTCGGGATGCGGTCGATCACGACCGTCTTGTGGCCTGGCAGGCTGGCCAGGAACTCGCGCACCTTGTCGTCCTTGTCGTAGACGATGAAGGCGTGGTCCCAGACATCGACCAGGTGCTCCTTGGCAAGCGCCTTGATGTCGGAAAAGTCCATGATCATGCCGTTGTCGGAATTGCCTTCGGCCTGGATCACTGCACCGACGAGGGTGATTTCCAGGGTGTAGCGGTGTCCGTGCAGGTTGCGGCATTGGCTCTTGTGGTCGGGAATCCGGTGTCCGGCATCGAATTCGAGCTTGCGGGTAATGGTCAGCATCAGCGTAGCGATCTTTTACGGAATGTGCAGCAGTTTATGGGTCTGGAGGCTGAGCTTCCACTTCGGGTTGCGGCGGCAGGTCTCGATCGCCAGGCGCGTGTTCTGCGCGGCCAGCAAGCCGTCCATCGGCTGCACGAAGAAATGCTCGAAGTCGAGATGCTCGTAGGCGGCCAGGTCCTGGCTCGCCTGCGGAATCACGACCTTGATTTCGTTGCCCTTGGCGAGCACCAGCTGCGCTCCCATTTTCGGGCTCACGCAAATCCAGTCGACGCCCGGCGGCACCGGCAAGGTGCCATTGGTCTCGATGGCGATCGTGAAGCCGCGCGCATGCATGGCCGCGATCAGCGCCTCGTCGAGCTGCAGCAGGGGTTCGCCGCCGGTGAAGACCACGTATTTGCTGGGCGCATGCGTGGCCGGCCACAAGCTGTCGATCTCGGCGGCCAGGCCCTCGGCGTCGCGGAACTTGCCGCCGCGTTCGCCATCGGTGCCGACGAAATCGGTGTCGCAGAACGTGCACACCGCGCTGGCGCGGTCCTGCTCGCGCCCGGTCCACAAGTTACATCCGGAAAACCGGCAAAATACCGCCGGCCGTCCGGCATGGGCGCCCTCGCCCTGCAAGGTGTAGAAAATTTCTTTGATGCTGTAAGTCACGTTAAGCCCCTCGTCAACCTTCCATTATAACGCCGGCCAAAGGACTTGCCGAGCCCCGCCCCAGTCCCTGCTCCAGTCCCAGTCCCGCCCCTGCCCAGGCTGGCTGCCCGCGCGCAGGCTGCCGTCCTGCGATCCGGCACGTGTATTGAGTACAGACAAGACAATTGGACGCGACACGCGCTAACTTTACTAGAGGAAATTTCTTAAAATCCGTAGGAAGGAGCGTCATGAAGACCTTGTTTTCCCGGTGCGCCAGCTACCTGCCGGTCATAACAATCACGTTCGCCTGCGCGCTCGGCGCGATCCTCCCTACCGGAACGTCCACCCTGTCGGCGCTTGCCGCCATCCTCTGGCTGCTCGTCACCGGCGGCGCCATCTGCCTGCTGCTGCGGCGCGCGATCGACGCCGACGACCGTACGCGCGACCTGGCCGCGCGCCTGGCGCGCGAACAGGACGCCCGGCGCGGGGCCGAAGACATCCTGGCCGATACCCAGACCGTGCTGTCGAAAGTGGTGCGCCAGCAGGACGGTGCGCGCGACGGCGAACGCGGCCGCATTGCCCGCGCCATCCACGACGAACTTGGCCAGACCCTGTTGACCCTGCGCGTCGAACTCTGCCTGCTGCAGGCCGCTTCCGGCGGCATCCAGCCGTCGGTGCACCAGAAGGCCGGCTGCATGATCGGCACCCTCGACCTGGCGCTGCACGCACTGCGCACGCTGGTCGGCGAACTGGCCCCGCTCTTGCCCGGCGAAGGACTGGGCGGCGCGATCGAACGCCAGCTCGAGCAGTTCACGCGCCTGAACGGCATCGCCCACCGGCTCGACGTCGCACCCGGCCCCAGGGACGAACCGGAATGCGCGCTGCCCGAGAACGATGCCCTGCTCTACCGCGTGCTGCAGGAGGCGCTGGCCGACGTCGCGCGCCAGGGCGGCGCCACCGAGGTGCGGGTCGGCCTGCGGCGCACCGCCGGCGCGCTGACGTTGCAGATCGACGACAACGGCAGCGGCGGCGAGCGAGCGCCCACGGCGTGCGCCTGCGGCCTGGCAGGCATGCGCGAGCGGGTCGAAGGCTGCGGCGGCGCCCTGCGCATCACGGCCACAGCCGACGGCGGCACTTCCCTGCTGCTGACCATCCCCCGGGTGGGCGGCCTGGCCCCCGCCTGAAAGTCAAGCCAGGGCATATTGCGTCACATCAATAACCCGCAGGTGGGGCGGTTGCAGAATCGGACCTTGTCAGCAATCAATTGATTGCTCAACAGAATGTTGGAGAGGCCGACTGATGACCAGTACAGCGATGCAATACGCGTCCAACCCGAATGACGGCCTGGCGGGCCTGGCGATCGCCCCGGCCACCGGTTCCGTACCCGGCGCGGTGCCGGCGGCGCTGGCCAGCATGCCCCCTTCCATCGCACCGGCCGCCGATCTTGCTTTTGCCTACCAGCTGATGGAAGTGCTGGCGATCCCCGCCTTCGTCCTCGACGCCCAGGCCCAGGTCTTGATCTGGAACCGCGCCTGCGAGCGCCTGACCGGGGTGCCGGCGCGCGAAATCGTCGGCACCGACCACCACCTGCGCTGCTTCTACGAGGAGCCGCGCCCGACGCTGGCGGACCTGGTGATCCAGGACCGCCTCGAAGACATCCGCCACATCTACCCGCGCCACGGCAAGCCGCACAGCGCCGCGTCGCCGCTCTCGGTCGAAACCTGGTGCGACATGCCGCGCGCCGGCAAGCGCCGCTACCTGGCGGCCGACGCCAGCCCGATCGTCGACGACAACGGCCGCCTGAAAGCCGTCGTCGAGACCCTGCGCGACCTGACCGAGGAGAAGATGGCGCAGCTGGCGCTGGAAAAACTGGCCAGCCGCGACGGCTTGACCGGCCTGGCCAACCGCCGCTGCTTCGACGATACCCTGGCCGCCGAGTGGGCGCGCGCGCTGCGCCAGTGCCAGCCGATTTCGCTGCTGATGGTCGACGTCGACAGCTTCAAGGCCTACAACGACGCCAACGGCCACCTGGGCGGCGACGAATGCCTGAAGCGCATCGCCACCGCGGTGGCCAGCGAAATGCGCGCCAACGACCTGGTGGCGCGCTACGGCGGCGAGGAATTCGCGGTGATCCTGCCGAACCAGTCGCTCAAGGGCGCGGCCATCGTCGCCGAGCGCATCCGGCGCCGCGTCGAACTGCTGCGCCTGCCGAACGGCCTGGCGCCGCTGCGCCAGGTGACGGTCTCGATCGGCGCGGCCACCGCGATCGCCGGCCCCGACACCAGCGCCAGCGAACTGGTGGCGATCGCCGATGCCGCCCTCTACCGCGCCAAGCACCTCGGTCGCAACCGCATCAGCCTGCCGCTGGGCGATGGCGCCTGAGACATGCCGGCCGCATGCCGCTGTCGAGTCGACGGGGAAAGCCGGACGCTTCGCGCCAGGTTTTTCCCCGCGCTGACAGTGGGCCCTTCTGCACGCCGACGTCGTTCGTGCCGTCCGCGCCGGTCCTGCGCGCTGCACGCCGTGGATCCGCGGCCCCGCCCACGCCCCCCGAAGCCAGCTGCGCTGCCGCCGTCATGCCGGTCGAAGCGACCGAAGAAACCCTGGCCCGCGGCCTGAAGCTCGTCGCGCCGGCCGCGCAGGCTTTGGGCTCGATCGACAAAAAGCGCTCATGAATCCCTAGGCCTATTCATGCATGCAGCGCATGAATTGAAAAAGGCGCCCGCGGGCGCCCTCTGCTGTTGCGAAAACCGGCACCCGGCTCCGCGAACATGGATCGATTACTTCGTCATCTTGTTCCAGCCATGACGCACCGCATCCTTCATGTTTTCCCAGGTAGAACCGGTACCGGCATTGCGGGTTTCCCAGTCGCTGCGCAGGTTCGGCTCGACTTCGTCCCACGGACGGTTACGGTACATCTGGCTGCGGCTCATTTCCGAACCATAGCTGTAGGCCGGCTTGTACTTGTCGTAATCGTTCGCGCCCGCGGTGCTGCTGTAGGTCGCGTCGTAGTGATTGCGGTAGTAGCTGTCGTCGTCGTCGTCGTTCGTCATGCGGTTCCAGCCCTGCTTGACCGCATCCTTCATCTTTTCCCAGGTCGAACCGGTGCTGCCGCCACGGCTGCTCCAGTCGCTGCGCAGGTCGTTTTCGACTTCGTCCCACTTGCGCCCGCTGTACTTCTGGTTGCGCGCCATTTCCGAGCCATAGCTGTAGGCCGGCGCGTAGTCGTCGTACTTGTCGCCGGTGCTGCCGTAGGTGCTGGTAAAGTGCTGGCGGAAGTAGTCGTCGTCGTTCGTCATGCTCGACCGGGCGGAGCCGGCGCCGAGTTGCTCGACCTCGACTTCGGTGTGGCGCACGGTGTCGGAAATCGTCTGCTCGCGCTGCGTCACTTGCTTGTTGATCGTCACCTCCTCGACGACGCGGGCCGACTTCTCGACCACGGCTTCCTCGGCCGTTTCGCGCATCTCGATCGACTGCTCCTTGAACGCGCTGGCGTCGGCGCCGCTGATCGGCTGGTTGACGGCATGGCGCTCGACGTTCACGTGCTCTTCGCGCAGGCCGATGCTTTCGTTGACCGGGGTTTCCACGACGCGCGAGAACACGCGCACGCCGCCGCGCTGGACTTCACGCTTGCCGATCTTGAGCTCCTCCTGCACCACCGGAATGGCGGCGCTGCTGGTGTCGCGCTGCTGCGAACCGGTCAGCGACGAGCCGCCCTGGTTCTGCTGCAGGCTCGAACCGCTGCTGGCGCCGTAGCTGCCGGTCGAC
Source organism: Massilia jejuensis (assembly GCF_042656795.1). Classification (NCBI taxonomy): domain Bacteria; kingdom Pseudomonadati; phylum Pseudomonadota; class Betaproteobacteria; order Burkholderiales; family Oxalobacteraceae; genus Massilia; species Massilia jejuensis. The sequence goes on from NZ_JBHSMS010000011.1 coordinate 27,243, forward strand.
AGTTCGTCGCGCGAACCCATCGGCTCCTGGTAGGTCGTGCCCATCGGATTCGGGTCGTTGAGCGACTGCTGGTTCAGCGGCAGGCGGTCCTTATCGGACTGCAGCGACATCGAGGACGTGCTGCCGCTCATGCTGCCGGCGCCGCCCATGGCCATGCCGGTGCTGCCGGCCCATTTTTCCGACTGCTCGTCGATGTCGATCGGGCCGAAGCGCTCGACGATGTCGGCGGCGCGCTCGACTTCCGGCTCGCTGTCCGTGTTCACGGTCAGCACGTGGTTGCCGCGCTGGACGGCGTTCGAGTATTTGTTGCTGTAGTCGTCGGTATCGCTGCCGAACAGATCGCTGAAGAAGTTCTTGATGCTGGCGCCGATGCCTGGCTCGTTATCGTCGCTGGTGCTGGCGCTGGTGCTGGTGCTGGTCGACGGGGAAACGCTGGACATCGATCCGCCGGGCGCGGTTTCGTCCCCGTGCGACAGGCGTACGTCGGCGCTCGAGAAGCCCGACGACAGCAGTTCGTTCTTGGCGCTGGTAGCGTCGGCGTGATTGTCGAAGACGGCGATCAAAGTATGTTGCATAATGAATCCTCCAGAGTGCGTTGATTACTTCAGTGGCTTACTTCAGTGGCGGGGTGCCGGAATCGTCGAAGCGTTCGACGCTGACCTGTTCGGCCTTCAGGACGACTTCTTCCTGATAGCGTTCCTCGCGACGGATCCGGGTAATGTGTAGCTCTTCCTTGATGCGCACGCGGCGCTCGACAACCAGTACTTCCTCGAGGATGGGCACGATCAAGGTGTCGCCCTCGTAGCGGTTGGCGGGCGCCTCGTCGGGGCCGACGATGCGGTCGACCGGGACATGCCTGACTTCCACCTCGTCGCGTGCGAGACGCTCGTCGATGGTGACCGGCTGTTCGAGCACGGTCTTGTGAACGCGAACCCCGCGCCCCGTGTCCACCGTACGTGTACCGACAGCGAGCTGCTCCGCGATGACGGGAACCCGGATCACGTCCGGCACTACCTGATCTTCGGGATTGACTGCCATTGATTTCACTCCGGTTGGTTGCTTGCGCGAGACAATCCAGAGTACCCGAAACAGCCGGGGCACCGCGCACCATTGACTCCTGTAAATGTTGAGGTCGTGAAGCAGGAAAAAAAGCGGAACGCGCGTCAGTAAAGGCGAAAGGCCGCACTGGCCAAGCGCGCCGCGCGCATGCTGGAATGCAGCGCGCGGTCCATGCGAGGCGGGTCGGCCCGGCACGCGGGCAGCGCACGCGCGCCATGGCGAGGGACGCGAAAAGGGTCTCGAACGAGACCCCGGAATCGTGCGCCGCGAAGCGCGCCGGCGTCGTCAGCTGAACGGATTGTCGACGTGCTTCACGTCGGGCGGCGGCAGGCGCTCCGGCAGCTCCTGGCCTTCGAGTGTGGCGACCACCGCGTCGACCACTTCTTTCAAGCGGCGTGCCAGCGCCAGGCCGGCCTGGTCGGCCGTGAGGTCGACGTCGCCCGAGATCGTGATGCGGTCGAGCCGGTTCTCGATCATCAGGTGATCGATCTGCAGGACGTCGGCCTCGTTCGCGTACGGCACCATGGTCTTCTTCTTTGCGTTCATGTCGTTCTCCGATTCTTAAATAGGGATAGACCTCAAAAATAGCGCGTCTTTTTCTGTCGAATCTTGGGCAGGTGCAGCAAGCGCTCCTTCTGCTGGGGCGTCAGCGATGGCAGCAATTCGATCCCGACGATGCGCTCGAGCTCGGCCACCGGCAGCACCTGGATCTCGGCGTTCGCGCGGTTCTCCGTGAACCAGGCCGCGGCCGCCTTCTGGCGCGGGCTGTAGACGACCTTGTACAAATGGGTCGGCACCAGCACGTTGCCGACCTTGCGCAGGCTGGTCCCGAGGAAGGCCGGTCCGGTGATCACGTACAGCTGCCCTTCCTTCTTCGCCATCTTGCGCACCGCGCCTTCGATCGGCGCCCAGATGTGGCGGTTGTGGTCGCTATCCTGGGGCACCATGTTGGCCAGCGTGAAGCTCTCGCGCTGGGTGCGGCGGTCGGGCATGTCGCCGTTCGGGGTCATGTGGCCGCGGTCGAAACCGCTGCGCGCATAGTCTTCGAGTTCGGCACGCTGGCCACGCGGCAGGCGCGGCTCGGCGTGGAAGGCATTGTCGCGCTTCAAGCCCTGGGCCGACTCGACGTTTTCGGCGCGCAGGTTCTCGGCCGACCACAGCGGCGTGCGCGTGATCCCCGAATGCATGACGCCGAACACGCCGTAGCACAGCTCGCGCGTGGCGGCCGCCAGCTTCGGATTGCGGATCTCGGGCGCGCGCCCGTCCGCGTAATGGTCGGGGCAGCTGGAAGCGAGCGCGGGCGCCGGCGCGAGCAGCGCAGCGACGAAGGCGGCCCCGGCAAAGAGTTTCTGGAACATGGATCAATCGACAGTGTGTGACAAAAGCGCATTGTATCCGACACAGATTTTCGCCTGGACGGGACGGTTTCCCCTGGCGCGCCACACCTTCGCACGATAGGAACCGCGCCGCGCATGGTCGAACAGAATGCTCTAGAATTGCGGCTCTTTCGATAAAATTCCAAACCGGAAACATCCACCGTCAATGGACAAGGTCCCGTTCCCGGAGGACTTGCGGCGCTTTGTGCTCACCAGCATCCCGTCCGTGCCCTTCCTCGAAGCACTGCTCATCCTGCGCGCGGATCCGGCGCAGCAATGGCATGGCAACACCCTCGCGCAGCGCCTCTACGTGCGCGAGCGCACCGCCCAGGCCCTGCTCGAAGAGCTGACCCGCGCCGGCATGGCCGTGCCCTGCGCCGCGCCGCACGGCGACTGCTACCAGTACCGGCCATCCTCGCCCCAGCTGGGCGAGCGCATCGACGCGCTGGCTAGCCTGTACGCGCGCCACCTGGTCGAAGTGACCCACCTGATTCATTCCTCCCTCGACCGCAAGGCCCAGCAATTCGCGAATGCCTTCAAACTGCGAAAGGACGTATAAGTGGCGGAAACGATCTATACCCTCTGCATCCTGACCTCCTTGGCCTGTGCCTGGCTGCTGTTCGCCAGCTACCGGCGCACGCGCTACCGCCTGCTGTTCTGGAGCGGCGCCTGCTTTGCGGTGATGACGGTGAATAACCTGTTCCTGCTGCTCGACAAGATCGTGTTCCCCACCGTCGACTTCCTGCCGGCGCGCCTCGTCAGCGCCCTGGTCGCGATTTCGATGCTGCTGTACGGGCTGATCTACGAGAAGGAATGACATGACCGACCTGCTGACCGGCGCTATCTGCATGGGCTCGCTTATCGTCGCCCTGTTCTTCCTGCGCTTCTGGCGCGATTCGGGCGACCGCTTCTTCCTGTATTTCGCGGCTTCCTTCTTCATCGAGGGCCTGCATCGCCTGTATGCCGCCCTTGCCAACGCCAACGCCGAGGATTCGCCGCTGCACTACCTGATCCGCCTGCTCGCCTATGGCTTGATCCTGTGGGCGATCCTGGAAAAGAACCTGCCGCGCGAACGGGACAGGAAATAGCGTGCGCCCGCGCCCGCTGGGCTCGGACATAATGCAGCCATGTCAACATGTCGATAGGGAGAACAGCATGGCAGGCACCGATCCACGCAACCAGCCGCAGGCGCCGCAAGCGCCTGCCGACGACCACAACCGCTCCGAGAACCTGCTGCCGGGAGAAGAAGGCGCCGGGGACGGCCGCTTCGAGATCGCCGAGGAAGTCAACCTCGACATCCAGTCCGACGACACCCGCCGGGTAGGGCAACTGCCCGGCAGCGTGACCGAGTCGATGCCCGACACGGTCGGGACCGCGTCCGGGGACGAGACCAAGGGCAAGCCTTAAATCCAGGCACGCAGTAAAAGGGCGCCGCGCGGGCGCCCTGGCCGGACCTGCTACCGGACGTGGCGCGCGATCCGCGCCGCCTTCCCTTACATCTGCACGCCCATCCTGAGGCCTTCGATCGTATGCGCCTGCACGATCGGCTCGAGGCGCTCGACCACGCGGCAGGTCATGTGGCGGCGCAGCTCGGGCGCCAGGCGCTCGTAATAGGCCGCCGTCAGCTGCAGGTCGTGCTTGTCGGCGTTGCGCGCGTCCGGCGCGTCGACCCCGAGCACGAATACGGGACGCGACCGGCCGGACCGGTTGGCCGTGCCGCGGTGGATCGTCAGCGCCGAGCGTGCCGAGATATCCCCCATCCTGGGCAGCTTGCGCTGGGCGCGCGCCTCGTAGCGCGGCCACAGCGCCTGCGGCGGGAACATCGGGTCGCCCTCGCCCAGGTCGTCCCACTGGGTCCCGGGCGCGATCTCGAACGGGCCCATGTCCTCGGTGACGTCGACCGTGGTAATGTTGAAGGCGAGCGAATTGAGGCGGCGGCCGGTCAGGGTCGCGTCGGGCGAGCGGAAATCGCGGTGCCAGGGCTGGTGCAGCGCGCCGGGTCCAGGCAAGTCGAAGCCGGCTTCGACGACGCGGTAGTCGGGGCCGAGGACGGCGCGGCAAACCGCGATCACCCAGGGATGGCCGATGATGTCGGCGAAGCCGGAGATGCGTTCGGGATGGACCTCGACGTAGTAGCGGTTCGGCCCGCGCGCGAGCGCCCCGCCCGGCTGGCGCCTGGCTTCCTCGAACAGCGTGGCGATGTCGGACCCGAGCCGTTCGACCCAGGCGCGCTCGAACGCCCCCTTGCAGGCGATGATGCCGTCGCCATACAGGCCGCCCATGATGGTGGCGACGTCGTAGGTGTCGGCGGCGGTGGCTTGGCTGGTCATGGCGATCCTCCTGGTTTTTCGGCGGGTTCATGGTACTGCGAAAGTCCAGGTCCGGCGCGCACGGGGCGCCCGCCGCGCCGCGACGGCGCCGCCGAGGCGCAACCCGAGGCCGTCACCAGTCGAGCGTCAGCAACAGCGTTCCCATGCGCGGCCAGCACAGCTGGCTGATCTCGCCCCTGCGCGCCCACCGGAAGCCGTCCATCTCGGGCGTCGGCTTGCCGCTTTTAGGGTGCGGGAAATAGCTGCTGCACGCCAGCCCCGCCAGATTCCCCAGCTCGTCCCCGGCGTCGACCCGGAACAGGTGCAGGCGCTTGTCGCGCCGGTAGTCGAACTCGCCCAGGTCGACAAAGCGCGCCGCGTCGAACAGGACGCCGGCCTCCTCGCGCATTTCGCGCACGGCAGCCTCGAGCGAAGTCTCGCCTGGATCGCGCATGCCTTTCGGGATGTCCCAGGCGGCGGTATCGGTCACGTGGCAGAGCAGCAGTTCGCCGGCCGAGTTGAGCACCAGGGTGCCGCAGGAAACCGTGTATTTGCTCATGTCGTGCTCATTTCCCATCCCTGCTCGTCGCCCAGCTTCCGCTCATGCGCGCTCCTCGCCGACCGTTTCCAGCACCCCCTCGAGCGCGTCGCGGCTGACCGGCTTGGTGAGATGCCGGTCGAAGCCGGCCTCGTGCGACAGCGTCAGGTCGCTGGCCGCTCCCCAGCCGGTCAGGGCGACCAGCATGGCGCCCCGCAGCTCGCCGCTGGCGCGCAGCGCGCGCGCCAGCTCGCGCCCGTTCATGCCGGGCAGGCCGATGTCGAGCAGGGCCAGGTCGGGATGGAAGTCGCGCGCCGCCGCCAGTCCGGACAGGCCGTCGTGGGCCATGCGGGTGTCGTGTCCGAGCGCGCCCAGCAGCGCGACCAGGCTCTCGGCGGCGTCGCGGTTGTCGTCCACCACCAGTACCCGCAGCCGGCGGCCCGGCGCGCGCGCCGCCGGTACCGTGTCGGGCTGCTTCGGCTCGCCGGCGCCGCGCGCGAGCGGCAGGCGCACGGTGAAGGTGCTGCCCTGTCCGCGTCCGGCGCTGAAGGCCTGCACCCGCCCGCCGTGCAGTTCGACCAGGCGGCGCACCAGCGACAGGCCGATCCCGAGCCCGCCCTGGGCCCGGTCGAGGCTGCTGCGCACCTGGGTGAACATGTCGAACACCGAGCCGATCACCTCGGGAGAAATGCCGATCCCGCTGTCGCTCACGTCCACCACGGCCTGCGTGCCGTCGCGCCACACCTTCAGGCCGATCCGCCCGCCGCCCGGCGTGTACTTGGCCGCGTTGTTAAGCAGGTTCGAGAGCACCTGGACCAGCCGCGTCAGGTCGGCGTCCAGCGGCAGCGGCTCGTCCGGCAGTTCGACCTGCAGTTGGTGCCCGCCGGCCCGGACCAGCCCGCTGCTCGATTCGACCGCCATCGACACCGCCGTACGCAGGTCGAGCGCCACCTTTTTCAGTTCGATCCGGCCGCGCGTGATGCGGGCGATGTCGAGCAGGTCGTCGACCAGGTGGATCAACTGGCCGAGCTGGCGGTCCATCATTTCGTACACGCGCTCGGCCGTGACGGCGGCGGAGGCCGCGTTCGCGGGCGCCATGCGCAGCAAGTCCAGGCCGGTGCGGATCGGCGCCAGCGGATTGCGCAGCTCGTGCGCCAGCGTGGCGAGGAATTCGCTCTTGCGGTGGTCGGCCTCGGACAGGTCGGCCGCGATGCGCCGCAATTCGTCCTCGGCCCGCTTTTGCTCGGTAATGTCGCGCGTGATCGCCGCCAGGCCGAGGTGGGCGCCGTCGGCCCCGTGCACGGCGAAGCCCTTGAAGCAGACAGGCACCGCGGCGCCGCCCCCGGGCGCGGCGAAACGCAGTTCGCCTTCCCATTTCTGCGCCTCGCCGGTGAGCGCCGGCAGCACCTCGCCGTGGACGAACGCGCGGCAGTCGGCGGAAAAGAAATCGATCAGGCGCGCGCCGCGGATATCGGCATCCGGACCGATGCCCGCCATCGCGCGCCCGGCGGGATTGAGGTAGAGACCCGCGCCGTCGGGCGCGAAGATGCCGATGAAGTCGGACGACTGCTCGGCCACCGCCGCCAGGCGCCGCACGCCCTCCTCGGCCAGGCGGCGCTCGCTCTCGTCGCGCAGGTACAGGGCAATCCCGCCATCCGGGGTGGGGAAGGCATTGATCTCGTACCAGCCGCCCCAGGCCGGCATGTAGGCTTCGGTGCGCGTCGCATTGCGGGCGCTCGCGCAGCGCCGGCAAGCCTGCTCGTGGGCGCTGCCCTGCCAGTCGGGGAACAGGTCCCAGAACACCTCGCCCATCAACTGCTCGCGGTCCAGGCCCGTGATGCTTTCGGCGGCGGCATTCGCGTAGCCGATGCGCCAGGCGCCGTCGAGGGCAAGGAAGCCGTCGGTCATGCTTTCCAGGATCGCGTGCGAGCGCTCCTCGGCGGCCTGGCGCGCGGCCGCTTCGGCGCGCTGGCCGATCACGAGCGAGGCGGTATTGGCCAGCAGTTCCAGCGCCGAAGCGTCGCGCCCGCTGCGCGCCGCCCCCGCGCGGTAGTACCAGGTAAAGGCGCCGAGCACGGCGCCGGCCGGCGCCAGGATCGGCAGCGCGCGGCAGGCGGCAAGCCCGGCATCGAGCGCCTCGGCGCGGCAGCGCTCCCACAGCGGATCGGTGGCGATGTCGGGGCAGTCGACCGGCTCGGCGCGCCAGGCGGCCGCGCCGCCGGCCCCGCCGAGCGGCGACACGCCGAGCGCGTCGAGCGCCAGGCGCAGCTGGTCCGGCAGACTGGGCGCGGCCGCGTGCACCAGCGTATTGTCCGCGGCCGCAAGCTGGATGCCGGCCAGCGCGGCGCCATCGGCATACTCCTCGGCGGTGCGCGCCAGCAGGTCGAGCACGTCGCCCAGCGGCGCGTCCGACACCGCCAGCTCGAGCGCGCCGCGCTGGCCCACGGCCAGCAAATTGGCGCGCGTGCGCTCGGTGACGTCGACGCCGTGGACCAGCACGCCCGAGACGCGCCCGTCCGGCTCGCGCAGGGCCATGTAGATGAAGTCGACGTAATAGGTATCGAGTTCGCCGCGCTCGGTATGCAGCTGCAGGCGCACGTTGCTGCCGACATGCGCTTCGCCGCTGCGGTAGACCGCTTCCAGCAGTTCGAGCAGGCCCTGGCCGGCCAGCTCGGGCAGCGCGGCGCGCAGCGGCTTGCCGAGCAGCGCGCGGCGCCCGACCAGGTCGGCGAAGCGTTCGTTGGCCATCTCGAAGACCATGTCGGCGCCGCGCATGACCGCCATGAAGGCCGGCGCTTCGTAGAAGATGTCGCGCATGCGCTCGTTGGCCGCGCGCAGCTGGGCGACCAGGCGCTCGCGCTCGATGCCGCCCTGCCGGCGCGCGCTGATGTCGGTGAAAGTCAGCACCGCGCCGCCGGGACCGGCGCCGGTCGCCATCGGATGCACCGAGCAGGCCACCGGCAGGCTCGTGCCGTCCTTGCGCAGCAAGAGCGCGTCGTCCGAGCGCAGCGTGGCGCCGGCGCGCAGCGCCCCCAGCAGCCTGGCCTCGTCGATGCCCTCCGGCGCGCCGCTCGCCGGCAGCAAGGCGCCTACCGCCATCCCGGCCAGCTCGGCCGGAGCGTAGCCAAGGCAGGCGGCGCCGGCCGCGTTGAGGAAGGTGCAGCGGCCGTCGGCGTCGAGGCCGACGATGCCGTCGCCCGAGGATTCGAGCAGGCGCGCGAAGCGCTCGGTGCTCTCGTGCAGCGCGCGTTCGCTGGCGGCGAGCTGTTCGGCGGCCTCGTGTTCGGCGGTGGCGTCGCGCATGATCTTGGCATAGCCGCGCAGCTGCCCCTGTTCGCGCAGGGCGATCATCATGCCGTCGGCAAAGAAGCGCCCGCCATCCTTCCTCACATGCCAGCGCCTGTCTTCCGAGCGGCCGGTGGCGCGGGCGCGCGCCGCTTCCTCGTCGGGACGGCCGGCGGCGCGGTCGTCGGGCGTGAAGATGATGTCGGCCGACTGGCCCAGCGCTTCGCGCGCCGTCCAGCCGGTGACCGCTTCGGCCCCCGCTTCCCATTCGGTGATGCGGCGCCCGGTGTCGGTGCCGATGAAGGCGTAGTCGTGCAGGTTATCCAGGATCAGGCGCAGGCGGCTGGCCTGGCCGCCTGCCGCGTGCGCCTGGAGCGCGCGCAGGCGCGCCAGTTCGGCATCCTTGCGGTACAGGGCGAGGCTCTGGCCGACCCGGGCGCGCAGCACGTGTGGATTCAGGGGCATGGGCAGGTAGTCGACCCCGCCCAGCGCATCGGCCTGCTCGAAGGGAAACGCGTCCGCATCGGCGGGGGTGACGAAGAGGATGGGCACCGTTCGCGAGTGCGGATGGTCGCGCATCCAGGCGCCAATCCGCAAGCCGTCCAGGGCAGGCATCCGGGCGTCGAGCAGCACGAGGGCAAAGTCGCTGCCGTCGTGCGCGTTGCCGTCCTGCGTGCCGGCCCGGAGCGCGCGCAGGGCCGCGTCGCCGGAATCGACGGAGACGAGCGCAGCGTCCAGGCCGGCCAGCAGCGCTTCGAGTACCGCGAGGTTGGCAGGCTGATCGTCCACGAGAAGGATGCGGGGTTGGACGGCAGCACTCATCGATAGGTGGTCAGTGGGTCGCGGCGTGCGCGTATGCGTGAGTAATTGCAAAGAAAACAATGTATGCCTCACGCATCCGAATGTCAATGGCCGGCGCCAGCGACGGGCGTAAAAAAACCCGCCGGGCCGGGAGGCCGGGCGGGTCTTGCGGCGCACCTGGCAATCAGGCGGCGGTTTTTTGCGCGACCGGCAGCGGGCTGACGCGGGCGGCGGTGCCGGCTTCGAGCACGGCGGCGGCGGCCGAACGGGCCTCGCCCGGCGCCGTGGTGCTGATCAGCTCATGCATGCGGCTGGCGGTCTTGTCCCACGACGTGTTGGCGACGATGTCGCGCATGCGCTCGACCATCCTGGCCGTCTCGTTCTCGCCAGCGGCCAGCATGCGCTCGCAGGCGGCGATGTATTCATCGGCGCTCGACGCGATCGCCACGACGTCGCCGTAAGGCACTTTCACATCGGTGATCGGGGTACTGACGCTCGGCTTTTCGGCCGCCATGTATTCCAGCACCTTGGTCGGGCTGATGAACTTGGTCGAGTCGTTCATGGCGAACGGCAGCAGGCACAGGTCCCAGCCGGCCAGGAACTTCGGCAGCTCGTCGTAGTTGCGCTGGCCCATGTAGTGGACATTGTCGGCGCGCGGCAGTTCGGCCGGATCGATCTTGACCACCGGACCGACCAGCACGATCTGCCATTCAGGGTGGGCGGCGGCCATCTGGCGCACCAGGTCGGTGTCGAAACGCTCGTCGATCACGCCATAGAAGCCCAGGCGGGGACCGGGGATGTGGTCCTGCTCCGGGTGCGAGATGGCGCTGTCGAGGGCCTGGCGGAAATGCTTCGCGTCGACGCTGCTCGAGAAGCAGTGGGCGTTCGCGTGGCGGTCTTTCTTCGCTTCGTACAGGCTCGGGCCGCCGGTAAAGACGAGGTCGGCGAGATTGAGCAGGGCCGATTCGCGCTGCAGCAGCTGCTTCGGCGGGTTCTTGAAGGCAGCCAGTTCATCCATGCAATCGTAGACGACCAGGGCGGGGTTCAGGCCTTGCAGCAGCGGCAGCGCCATCGGGGTGTAGAACCAGACGACCGGACGCTCGCCTTCGGGCACCAGGTCGGCCAGCAGGCCTTGCAGGGTCGGCAACTGGTCGTCATGGAAGCCCCATTGCTGGATCGGGGTGTGCGGACGGTACACGGTGATGTTCGGGGCGACGGCCATCTTCTCGAGACGGGCCTGGCCTTCGGTATGCATCGGTTCTTCGACGAACAGGATATTGTAGTGTTGCGCCAGCCGCGTCATGAGGTGCTGGGGGCGTTGGAAGACGAAGTCCCAGCGGAGATGGCAAAACACGATCAGGGTTGGCATGTTGGTTTCCTTTCGCCTTTGTGGCGCTTTAGTTGATCTTGGATCGTTGATCTTGGATCCGGTGCAGTTCAAGGCGGCGGTGGAGAGGCTTCACACCCTGCCGTTGATGCCGGAGCAGCGAATCGTATCATGCAAATTTACTATGATTTTCATTTATGCATCGCAACATTCGCTGGTAGAAAGGACTTTATGGAAACGCTGAGCATTTCCACATAGGAGAGTACGGTGTCCCACAGGAATCTTTGTAGGCGCAATCCTACGCTGAGACAAGGAAATCCACTACGAAAACTCATCCATACGCGGGGCGTGCGCAAGCGTGCGCGACCTTGGGAAAAGGGCCGCGCAGGCGGGTTCGGGTCAAATCCGGGTCAACCGGCGAAGCTGAAAGAGGATGTAGGCATACTCTGCGGTGGCGCGCCCTGGCGGCGCGTCGCTTCAGCCCGGCTGGTACGGCTGCGCGCCTTCGGGATGGCCCTGGCCGTCGAAAGCATCGGCGGTCGAGACGTCGTCGATGCCGATCGAGCCGAGCGCATCGCATAATTCGTCGACTTCGGCGCCCAGGTCGGCGGCCAGGTCGACCGCCTTGGCCACCCCGCCCCAGGGCGGTCCGCCGTCGAGCGCGTACAGGTTGACGCGCAGTTCGATGTGATCGCCGGCAGCGAGCGGCGCGACGACGGCGCGCACGCGGTCGGCGGCCAGCTCCTTGGCCGAGAGCAAGCCGTTGATCTCGGACAGCGTGCCCAGCAACGCCAATTCCGACACGCCCTGCTCCTTGGCGCCGTGGAAGAGGTCCTGGTAAAGGAAGTCGATGCCGAGCCGGTCCGGGTCGCGCGCCAGGCAGCGCCGCACCAGCGGGGCCACGCGTGCGGTCCAGGCGCGGTAGCGGCGCATGCGGTCGGCAAAATACACGTCGGCGTCGATCTCGTCCTTCGGCACGGCATAGAACGGGTCGTCGACGCGCTTGAGCGAAAAACCGAACAGGAAGCGCAGCTCCATTGCCGTCTCGTCGGGCGCGAAGCGCTCGCCGGTCCAGCCGCGGATGCTCGCTTCGAGCAGGGGCGCGGCGACCGGTTTGCGGCTCGTCATCGTGGCCGCTGCTTCGCGCAGCAGGTCCTGCAAGGCGGAATAACCGATATGGTCGGCCTCGGCAAGGTCGTAGGCATGGCGCACCAGGGCGACCCTGGCCTTTGGACTGTCGAGTTCTGCGGCGACGAAGCTGGCCGCCAGTTCTTCATACGCGGCGTCGTCGACGAAAGTTTCCTCGGCCACCAGGCCGCCGGTGCTGCGCACGAACAGGGGAATCAGGAAGGCGTCGATTTCGAGTTCGGGCTCGTCGTCGCGGCGCAGGCGCAAGGTGGCCGAATGCTCGCCGATGTGGCCGCGCAGCAGGCGGCAAGCCTCGGGATCGGTGAAACGCGCCAGTTCGATCGCGCCGTAGAGCACCTCGTCGCGCTTCTTGCGCAAGGCCTTGCGTATGGCAACGAGCAATGCTTCCTCGCGCGCGGCGGCCAGCTCCGGGTCGGTCTCCTCGCCTTCGGCCACCTCGAGCGCGAGGTCGGCCAGGGCCTGGGCCAGCGCATCGGTATCGGGTTCGGCGGCGCACGCCGGCTTGCGCGGGACCGGCTTTTTATTTTTCGGCATGGTAGGCGGAATCATCGATGAAAGCGCCATGGTAGCGCATCGGGCGCCCTTCGAGCCAGCGCCCCCGGCCGCCCGGTTCAGGTTTCGGCGTGCACGCCGGCCAGGGCCAGCGCCGCCAGGATTTCTTCCGGTTCGGCCGGCTTGGCGATGTGCAGATCGAAACCGGCTTCGCGCGCCCGCACCTTGTCGGCCAGCTGGCCGTAGCCGGTGAGCGCGATCAGCAGCGTATCGGCGAATTGCGGCATCGCGCGCAGGCGCCGCGCCAGCTCGTAGCCGTTCATGTCGGGCAGGCCGATGTCGAGGATGAACACGTCGGGCCGCTCGAAGGCCGCCCACTCGAGCGCGCTGGCGGCGTCGTAATAGGTCGAGACCAGGTGTTCGCCGGCCGCTTCCAGCAGCAGCGACAGACTGACGGCGGCATCGATGTTGTCGTCCACCAGCATCACGCGCAGCGCCGCCGGCGGCGCATGGCGCACGCTTTCGCGGGTCCGGCGCAGGCTCGGCGCGGGCGTGGTCAGCGCCGCCAGCTCATGCTTCAGGGGCAGGTGGACGGTAAAGATGCTGCCGCCGCCGCGTCCGGGACTGCTGGCGTCGACATTGCCGCCGTGCAGATGGACCAGGCTGCGCACCAGGGCCAGGCCCAGGCCCAGGCCGCCCTCGGCGCGGTCGGGTTTGCGTTCGCCCTGCGAAAACAGGTCGAACACGCGCGGCAGCAGCTCGGCCGTGATGCCGTCGCCGTCGTCGGCCACCGACAGGCTGGCCTCGTCGCCGCTGGCGGCCAGCGACAGCTGGATCGAACCGCGCTGCGGCGTGTACTTGGCGGAATTGGTCAGCAGGTTGGCCACCACCTGGGTCAGGCGGGTCTGGTCGCCGCGCACCGTGACCGGGGCCTTCGGCACGCGCAGTTCGAGCCGGTGCTGGCGCTCCTCCATCAGCGGACGGGTTTGCTCGACGGCGCGCTCGACGATGTTGCGCAGGTCGACGTCTTCCAGGTTCAGCGTCACCAGGCCGCGCGTGACGCGCGAGACGTCGAGCATGTCGGAGAGCAGCCTGTTCATGTGCTCGACCTGGCGCCCGATCACGTCGCCGGCGTAGCGCGCGCGGTGGCCGTCAAGGTCCGGCAGCTTGAGCAACTGGGCGGCGGTGCCGATCGGCGCCAGCGGATTGCGCAGTTCGTGACCGAGCATGGCGAGGAACTGGTCCTTGGCGCGGTTTTCCTCTTCGGCCATCTGGCGTGCCTGCTGGGCCCGTTCGAGCTGGGTCTGGCGCTCGCTGCCGGCGCTCTCGCGCGTGCTCTGGGCGCGCCGCAGTTCATTGCCGGCCTGGCGCAGCGCGCCCAGCAGGCGGTCGATCTCGATGATGCGCGAGCGCCGTTGCGCCGGCATGTCGCCGCGCCCGAGGGCGCTGGCCGCGTCGAGCGCAGCCCGGATCGAGCGCGCATGCCCGCGCGAGAAGCAGGCCGAGACCGCCACTGCGAAGGCCAGGGCGGCGACCAGGTCCAGCGCCGACGCGCGCCGCGCGCCGCCCGGTGCGGGCGCCACCGCGCTCGCCGGCGCGCCGACCGCGAGCAGCCAGCCGGCCAGCGGCGCGCGCGCGAAGGCCACGGCGCCAGGGTCGCCGTCGCGCAGCGGCATGTCGAGCATGCCCTGGCCGGCTAACGCGCCGGCAGCCACCAGCGCCGCCGGCGCGCTGCGCCCCACCAGCGTGGCCGCGCCGTGGTTCGACGCCACCAGCTTGCCATTGCGGTCGACGAGGTCGACCTGCCAGCCGGCGGGCAGCGAGGCCTGCGCCAGCAGGCGCCGGAAATGGTCGCTGCCGAACGCCGTGCCCAGCACGTAGCGGCGCCCGCCGGCCACCACCGGCATGGCGACCGCGGTGGCCAGCCCCCCGCCGGCGCCCCCCGGCAACAGGTCGGTGACGACGGCCCGGTTGGTGGCGAGCATGGCGGGAAAATAGGCAGGAACCGGTCCGGCGGGCCGGGCCGCGCCGGACCCGGCCGGGGTCTCGAACAGCAGGCGTCCATGCACGTCCATCAGGACCGGCCAGGCGTGCGGACCGCCGGCGGCGGCCCGGGCTTCGGTCCGGTAAGCGTCGAGGTCGCCCCGCACCAGCGCCGGCGAGGCGGCCAGCACGGCCAGGGCCGCCTGCCGGGCCGACAATTCGGCGTCCACCGTCCAGGCGGCGCGCTCGGCGGCGCGGACGACGGCGGCGCGCGCCAGTTCGCGCTCGCCCGCTTCCAGCAGGCGCAGGGCGAAGCCGGCGAAGAGGATCACCGGGACCAGGATTGCCGCAGCCATCAAGTACAGGTAGGCACGGATTTGCATCGCGAGCTCACAGGTAGACGGCCGTCGACATGACAGCCAGCAAAATCGATGATACCGATCCTGCAAGGTAAAGCAAGGAAAGAGTGGAGAAACGCAACGGCGGCCACGCCCGCCCTCCCCGCCATGGCGGGCTGTGCGGTGTTATGCTTCGCCCATCCCAACCGCAGCCTGCAGGCGCCGACTTCGGCGCACCCATCCTTCCATTCCATGACGATGCTCGACAACTACTTCAAACTCAAGGAAAGCGGCACCGACGTTCGCACCGAACTGCTCGCCGGCCTGACCACTTTCCTGACCATGGCCTACATCATTTTCGTCAACCCCTCGATCCTGGGCGACGCCGGGATGCCGAAGGAAGCGGTGTTCGTGGCGACCTGCCTGGTGGCCGCCCTCGGCAGCGCCGTGATGGGGCTGTACGCCAACTACCCGATCGGCATGGCCCCAGGCATGGGCCTGAACGCCTATTTCGCCTACGCCGTCGTGCTCGGCATGGGGGTGGCCTGGCAGGCCGCCCTGGGCGCCGTGTTCATCTCGGGCTGCCTGTTCATCCTGGTCTCGGTGCTCGGCCTGCGCGGCATGATCGTGAACGGCATCCCGCATTCGCTGCGGGTGGCCATCACGGTCGGTCTCGGCATGTTCCTGGCCCTCATCGCCCTGAAGAACGCGGGCATCGTCGTCGGCAGCGAGCCGACCCTGGTGAAAGCGGGCGACCTGCACAAGCCGGAAGCGATCATGGCCATCGTCGGCTTCCTCCTCATCGTCACGCTCGACCGCCTGAAGGTGCGCGGCGCGATCCTGATCGGGATCATCGTCGTCACCGTGCTCAGCTTCTTCTTTGGCGGCAATACCTTCAGGGGCGTGTTCTCGGCCCCGCCGTCGATCGACCCGACCCTGTTCCAGCTCGATATCCCGGGCGCCTTATCGAGCGGCATCATCAACGTGGTGCTGGTCTTCTTCCTGGTCGAACTGTTCGATGCGACCGGCACCCTGATGGGCGTGGCCAGCCGCGCCGGCCTGCTGGTCGAAGGCAAGATGGCGCGTTTGAACAAGGCCCTGCTGGCCGACAGCGGCGCGATCGTGGCCGGAGCCGTCCTCGGCACGTCCAGCACCACGGCCTATATCGAAAGCGCGGCCGGCGTGCAGGCCGGCGGACGCACCGGCCTGACCGCCCTGGCCGTGGCCGTGCTGTTCCTGGCCTGCCTGTTCATCGCGCCGCTGGCCGGCGTGGTACCGGCCTACGCCACCGCGCCGGCCCTGCTGTTCGTTGCCTGCCTGATGCTGCGCGACCTCGGCGAGATCGAATGGGGCGACACCACCGAGAGCATCCCGGCGGCGATCACGGCGCTGGTGATTCCGTTCACCTATTCGATCGCCGAAGGCATTGCCTTCGGCTTCATCACCTACGCCGCCCTGAAGCTCACCACCGGCCGCGCGCGCGACGTCAAGCCGGTGGTATGGGTGATCGCGGGACTGTTCATTTTCAAGATCGTCTACGTCGGCACCTGAGCCGGCCTGCGGTTGCGGTCGGGCGCGGGCGACCCGTTTCTACTGCTTCTAAGATACAATCAGCGCCGGGCCCCTCTGCCGCACAGCGTGCACCGGCGCTCATCCGCTGAACGACCGGACGGTACGCGCCCCGGCTTCTCCGCCGGCGGCGCGGCCGCACACAAGCCCATGAGACTTTTTCCGTTTTTCACGCTGGCCCTCCTCGGACTGGCGCACAGCCCCGCCTTCGCCGGCGGCGACGAGCTGCCCGAGATCGGCAGCATCCACGACGCCCTGACAGTGGCGCGTCCCGACACCATTCCCGACGGCAGCTGGTTGACGTCGGCCGAACTCGGCGCGATCAGCACCTCCGGCAATACCACCGGCACTTCGATCAGCGGCAAGGTCGACGCCCGCCACGAAACGGCCAACTGGAGCAATGAGTACATCGTCGCCGGCTTCTTCAAGGAAGACGAGATCACGGACGACGACGGCGGCCGCTACCGCCAGCGCTCGGCCGAGCGCTGGGCGCTGTCGGCGAAAGCGGCCTACAAGCTGATGAAGGAAGGCGCGCGCGCGTTTGTCCTCGGCTCGCACGTCAACGACAAGTTCGGCGCCTACACGCGCTACACCTCGTTCGCCGTCGGCCACGGCTCGCAGCTCTACAGCACCGACGACAGGGTGCTCGACGTCGAAATCGGCCCGGGCTATTTCAGGGGCCAGCGCGAGACCGGCGAGCTCGAAAGCGGCATGACAGTGCGCGGCGCGGCGCGTCTGCGCTGGCAGGTCAGCCCGTCGGCGGCATTCGTGCAGACGGTGAGCGTCGAGCGCGGCACCTCGAACGTGCACTCGATCGCCGAGTCGGCCCTGTCCACGAAAATCAACGACACGATGCAGATGAAGGCGGCCTTCTCGGCGCGTAATGATACCAACGTACCGGCCGACAAGAAAAATACCGATACGCAGACCTCGCTGACGCTGGTCTACTCGTTCTGAGCGCACGCGAACATCGCCGCATGGACCGGCGCACCGACTACAAGACCGCGCTGCTGATCGACGCAGCGCTGCGGGCCGGCGGCTCGCCGGCGCGCGCGCTGGCCGGCATGGGCGTTGCGTTCGCCACCGCCCGCCGCGTGCTGACCCGTCCCGACGCGCGCCGCCATCCGGCCCCGGCGCCGGAATTCAAGCGCGCATCGTAACGGCCGGGGAGCGCGTCACGCCTGCGGCTCGTGCACGTCGTCCTCGGTGACCGGTTCCGCGGCGATCTTTTCCTCGGCCAGCTTGTGGTCTTCCTCGTCGGCCGCCAGGCCCTCCTGTTCGGCGCCGCGCACATGGTCGTAGACCAGCTCGACCAGCATCGGAAAATGGTCCGAGCCGAAATGCGGCAGGCGACGGATCAGGCCAAGGGTGAAATGGCGGCTGTGGAACAGATGGTCGAGCGGCCAGCGCAGGAACCAGTGGTCGGCATGGAAGGTATTGAACATGCCGCGCCCGATGCGCGGGTCGAGCAGGCCGCTGATCTTGCGGAACAGCCGCGTGGTGGTCGACCACGCCACGTCGTTCAGGTCGCCGGCGACGATCACCGGCGTATCCAGGCCGGCCACGCTCTTGGCCACCACCAGCAGCTCGGCATCGCGCTCGGTCGATTCGTCATGCTCGGTCGGGCTGGGCGGGGCCGGATGCAGGAAGTGGATGCGCACCTTGCGCCCCGAGGGCAGCACGACGATCGCGTGCATCGAGGGGATGTCGTCCTCGACCAGGAACTGGATCTTGCCGTCTTCCAGCGGCAGCTTCGAATACACGTGCATGCCGTACAGGTTGTCGAGCGGGCATTTCATCGCATACGGGTACTCCGGCTCGAGCGCGTCGAGCCGGTCCTGCCACCACTGGTCCGTTTCCAGCGTCACGAAGACGTGCGGCCGGTGTTCGCGGATGAGCGCGATCAGGGCGTCGGACTTGCGGTTCGGGGTGAGGACATTCGCGGTCAGGATGCGGATGCGGTCGCCCGGAGCGTCCTTCACCGCCAGCTTGACCTCGTTCTTGAACGGACGCGTGTACGGGATGATCCACCACGCCTGGTAGGCCAGGCACAGCGCGGTGACGATCATCAGGAGCGGCGTTGTACGCTCGCCCATGTCGAGCAAGACGAGTTCCGCCACCAGCACGCACAGCGCCAGGAAAGTGATCTGCAGGCGCGGGAAATCGAAGTCGCGCACCCACCATTCGGCGTGTTTCGACAGGGGCACGAGCGTGGCGAGAACGATCAGTACGACCAGACCGGTGATGATGGCAAAAGACATAGTGAGTCGATCCTGAAAGCTGTTCCGCGTCTGATGACAATCAGACAATACCTGAAGTATGCACGGTTCCTAAGAATCGGACTGTGCGCTAGCGTGCGCAGTTCACCACCTCGGTGCGCCACTTGCCAGCAGTGCGTTGGGACGACGGCCAACTACGCGATACTGGATGCCCGACCCTTTGCCGCGACAGTCCAATCGATGACCACACCCAGCCCGGAAAGCGCATTCCTGATCCTGACCCCGGACGGCCTTGCCGACATCGGCGCGCGCGTGCACCACGCCGGCGCCGCCTTCTATCTGAACCCGGGCGTCGCCTCCGGAGCGGAAGTGGCGCGCCTGCGCGCGGCCGGCGCCCAGGTGCACGTGCTGCCGCAGGCGCTCCCCTTCGACCTGTCCGGCCAGTTCGAGCAGGTGCTGCTGGCCGCCGGCCTGCCCGCCGGGCGGCTCTGGATCGAGCATCCGGCACGCGAACCCGCGCGCGATACCGCCCCGGCGCCGCTGGCCGCGCTCGACACCGCCGAGGCGGAACCGGCACTGCACGAACGCCTGGCGACGGGCGCCGCGCGCCTGGCCGGCGGTGCCCTGCGGCGCCTGCGCAGCGCGGGCGGCGACCGGCCGCTGCTGGTGCTGCCCTACCTCGGCTTCGGCAACGCGCGCAAGCTCTGGATCAGGGGCCGCGTGCTCGACGAGGCGAGCTTTCGCGAGCAGACCGGCCAGGACAGCAGCTGGAGCAACCTGGTCGCACTGTACCACCGGCTCGAATCGGACGAGGTGGCCGGCGCGCGCGTGCTTGCCCACTTCGACGGACGCACCTGGGAAAGCGTGACCGACGGCGGCGGCTATTTCGAATTCGAGATCACGCCCGCGTCCGCGCTGGCCGGCGGCTCGCACCGGATCGGGCTGGAACTGCCGGAATGGAAGGGCACCGACGGCGCGCCGATCCGTGCCTCGGCCGAGGCCTTCGTGCCGGCCGCCGGCGCCCGCTTCGGCATCATCAGCGACATCGACGACACGGTCCTGTGGACCAATGTCACGAACAAGCTGAACATGGCCCTGATGCTGGCGCGCACCAACGCGCATACGCGCAAACCCTTCAAGGGCGTGGCCGCCTTCTACCGCGCGCTGCGCGACGGCGCCGCCGGCAACGAGGACAATCCACTCTTCTACGTCTCGAGCAGCCCCTGGCACCTGTTCGGCTTCCTGGTTGATTTCCTGAAGCTGCAGGGCATTCCGGTCGGTCCCCTGCTGCTGCGCGAACTGGGCCTGCGCGACGTGTTCAAGCCGACCCAGCACGGCAACCACAAGCTCGACAAGATCGAGCTGATCCTGAGTTTTTATCCCGACATGCAGTTCGTGCTGATCGGCGACAGCGGCGAGAAGGACCCGGAAATCTATACCGAGATCGTGCGCCGCCATCCGCAACAGGTGCGCATGATCTACATCCGCAACGTCAACCCGGACCCGGCCCGCATCGACGCGCTCGACAGCCTGATCGAGGAAGTGAGCACGACGGGCACCCAGCTGGTTCTGGCGCCGGACAGCGTGTTCGCCGCCGCGCATGCGGCGGCCGAGGGGCTGATCGGGGTGGACCGGCTGGCGGCGGTGCGCTCGGACAAGAAGGAAGACGATGGCATCCTGTCGGCGGGGTGAACCGGTACCGGTCCAGGCCCGCCGGGCCGCCGTCCCGCTTGCCCGTCAAGCCAGCGACACCCCGGTCCGCCGCCCTTCGCTACGCACCAGCATCAGGGCCGCCAGGCTCAGCAAGGCCGCACCCGTCAGGTAATACCCGACGTATTCGATCCCGTGCCTGGTCGCCAGCGAGGTCGCCACGTACGGCGCCAGCGAGGCCCCCAGGATACCGGCCAGGTTGAAGGTCAGCGACGACCCGGTATAGCGCACCTCGGGCGGGAACAGTTCCGCCAGCAGCGTGCCCAGCGGACCGTAGGTCAGCCCCATCAGCGACAGGCCGATCACCAGGAACAGGCCCACCGCGACCAGGTCGCCGGCCACGAACAGCGCGCCGAAGAACAGGCCGAAGAGCGCGATCGCCAGCGTCACGCCGATCATCGCGGCGCGGCGCCCGAAGCGGTCCGCGAGCAGCGCCGATGGCGGGATCAGGAGGCCGAAGAAGATCACGGCGCCCAGCTGCAGCACCAGGAACTCGGTACGCGAATAGCCCAGCCCGGTCGTGCCCCAGCTCAGCGCGAACACGGTCAGCAGGTAGAACAGCACGAAGGTCGACGTCGCCATCAGCGTGCCCAGCACCAGGGCGCGGCCATGGTCCTTGAACACGGTCACGACCGGCACCTTGACGCGTTCGTTCTTGTCGAGCACGGCCTGGAAGTCCGGCGTTTCATGGATCTTCAGGCGCACGTACAGGCCCACGCCCACCAGCAGCGCGCTCGACAGGAATGGCACGCGCCAGCCCCACTCGAAGAACTGGGCCTCGGTGAGCGACTGCGTCAGCAGCAGGAACACGCCGCCCGACAGGAAGAAGCCGATCGGCGCGCCCAGTTGCGGGAACATGCCGTACCAGGCGCGCTTGCCCGGGGGCGCGTTTTCGGTGGCGAGCAGCACCGCCCCGCCCCACTCGCCGCCCAGGCCCAGGCCCTGGCCGAAGCGGCACAGGGCCAGCAGCAAGGGCGCGAGCGTGCCGATGCTGGCATAGGTCGGCAGCAGGCCGATCACGATGGTCGAGATGCCCATCGTCAGCAGCGCCGCGACCAGCGTGGCCTTGCGGCCGATGCGGTCGCCGAAGTGGCCGAACAGGGCCGAGCCGACCGGGCGCGCGAAGAAAGCGATGGCGAAGGTGGCGAAGGATTGCAGGACGGCGGCGGCCGGGTCGGCCGCCGGGAAGAACAGTTTCGGGAACACCAGCACGGCGGCGGTGGCGTAGATGTAGAAATCGAAGAATTCGATGGTGGTGCCGATCAGGCTGGCGAACAGGACGGTACGCGCCTTATTCTTTGGCGGCGTCATGCGCTCACCGCCTTCGCCAGCGCCGCGCGCACGTCGTCGATGCTGTCGGGACGGGTGACGCGCGCGACTTCGACGCCGTCCTTCAGGACGACGACGGTCGGCCACAGCTTGATCTTGAACGAGCGGCCGAGCGGGCGGCCCGGACCGTCTTCGACCTGGAGGTGCCTGGCATCTGGGAATCCGGCGAGCGCAGCGGCGATGAGCGGCTCGCCGGCGCGGCAATAGCCGCACCAGTCGGTGCCGAAGTCGAGAGCGACAAGGCCGGGCAGCGCGTCGACAGCGCTGCGCTCGGGCTGGGAGGTTTCATAAGTCATTGGTTACTCCTCAATAGTGCCGATCGGACAAGCGTAACCGAAACACCCGGCCCTAGCCAAGGACTTATTGCACTTACAACAATAGACGCTGTCACCGCTGCGTATAGAAATTGAACTGCTGGGCTCTATCATGGTCGAACCGCGATCGACCATCGAGCGCAGTCTGGCATGCAGGCAAGACGCTTCACACTATGGCTAAGGCAATTGAGTACATTACCGTGGCGCCAGCGCGCGCACCTCGTACCTCGTCGATGCCGGGGGCCAGCCGCCCGCGGCTGGGGCGCATGCGCGGGAACTTTCCAACATCGGCGCGGCAACCGGGCAATACGCGCCCAAGGTGAGGTGCTTAACCGACGATGCCGGGGCTGGCTGGCATAGTTGTTTTTAATTCGTCAACAGGAGGCCAGCATGTCCGATAATCTGCAAAAGTCCGGTCAGCAAGACCGCAGCCGCATCAACGTGCATGAAGAATGGGAAGTACGCTACTGGACCGAAGCGCTTGGCGTGACCCGCGAAGAATTGGAAAAGGCCGTGTCCGACGTGGGCGTTTCGGCCAACGCGGTGCGCGAGCACCTCAACAAGCGCAAGTGAGCGCGCCTGGCGGGCGCCGCGACTGAACCCCGGTACCCGGGCCCGGCGAGCCCGTCGTCATCGATCGGACGCCATGCGCGTCCCACCGGCCGCGGCGCCACGCCGCCGCCATCCCCGCGACAGCAGGTCCACCGGCCCGCTCCACGCCTGATCCACGGTCGATCCACGCACGATCCGATCGCAGCCGGGTCGCACACCGCCTGCCGGGCTGCCGGGCTGCCGCCCGGCGCTCCGCGCGCCTTCGCGCCACCTCTTCCATAAAAAAAGGAGCCCAGAGTGGATATCCGCGCCTTCGTTACCTCTCTCGACATCACCGTTCCCAACGCGCTGTTCGCGCTCAGCCTGGCCGTGGCCAGCTTCGTCGTCATCCATGGCACCCTGGCCCTGTTCCGGCGCCGCCTCGACCAGCTGGCCGGCGAGTCGGCGCACCGGCCCGTGGCCGACGTATTGCGGCGCACGCTGGCGCGCACCAGCAACCTGGTCGTTCTCGCCACCAGCCTGCTGATCGGGCTTTCCGCGCTCGACCTGCCGCCGCCCTGGAACGGCCGCGTCAGCCACCTGTGGTTCCTGACCCTCGGCCTGCAGCTGGCCATCTACCTGCACAGCGCCATCAAGGTCGGCGCCAGGCGCTATTTCCAGACCCACGGCCACGCGGCGGCCGACGCCCAGGTCACGGTCGCGCATACCCTCATCATCTGGGTGCTGCAAACGAGCGTCTGGGTCATCTTCGCGCTGGCCCTGCTGGCCAACCTCGGCATCAACATCTCGACCTTCGTGGCCAGCCTGGGCATCGGCGGCATCGCCATCGCCCTGGCCGTGCAGAACGTGCTCGGCGACCTGTTCGCCTCGCTCTCGATCGCCATCGACAAGCCCTTCGAAGTGGGCGACTTCATCTCGACCTCCGACACCTCCGGCACCGTGGAAAAGGTCGGCTTGAAGACGACCCGCCTGCGCGCCCAGAGCGGCGAGCAGATCATCGTCTCGAACGCCGAGCTGCTCAAGGACACGGTCTCGAACTTCAAGCGCATGGTCACGCGCCGCATCGTCTACAACGTGCGCGCCCATCCGGACACGCCGCCGGCGCTGGCGGCGAAGGTGCCGACCGCGGTGGCCGAGTTCGTCGCCCGCCACGACAAGGTGCGCTTCGACCGCGCGCACCTGTCGAAATACACCCAGGACTACATCGAGTGGGAAATCGTTTATACGATACTGGACGCCGACTACGAGCTGTTCATGGATACCCAGCAGGCCATCATCCTGGCCTCGATGCAGATGTTCGCCGAGCTCGGCATCTCGACCGCCCCGCGCGCCCAGCAACTGCTGCTGCAGGAAGCGCTCGAACCGGGAGCGCCGGAGCTGCCGCAGGACCGCGGCGCGCGCCAGCGCGCCGCCTTGCGCAGCCTGCCCAAGGCAACTTGAACGGAAATGCCAGTCATTCACGAGGAGGATGCGATGAACCAGCCGAAGCAACAGCAGGACCCGCCGGGCCAGGAGAGCGCCCTGCGGCCGCAGGCCGACCACGGCGAAACGAGCTACCGGGGATCGGGCAAGCTGGCCGGAAAAGCGGCCGTCATTACCGGCGGCGACAGCGGCATTGGCCGCGCGGTGGCGATCGCCTTCGCGCGCGAAGGCGCCGATGTGCTGATCGCCTACCTGAACGAGCATGAGGACGCGCGCGCGACGGCGCGCCTGGTCGAGCAGGCCGGCCGGCGCGCCGTCCTGTTGGCGGGCGACCTGGCCGAACCCGCCCACTGCCGCGCCATCGTCGCCCGCGCCGTGCAGGAATTCGGCCGCATCGACGTGCTGGTCAACAACGCCGCTTTCCAGATGAGCCGCGATTCGATCGAAGAAATCCCCGACGAGGAATGGGACTACACCTTCGCGGTGAACATCACGGCCATGTTCCATACCTGCAAAGCCGCCGTCAGGCACATGAAGCCCGGCTCTTCCATCATCAATACCAGTTCGGTGAACTCGGACAATCCGAAACCGACGCTGCTGGCCTATGCCACGACCAAGGGCGCGATCGCGAACTTCACCGGCGGGCTGGCGCAGCTGCTGGCCGAAAAAGGGATCCGCGTGAACTCGGTGGCGCCGGGGCCGATCTGGACGCCCCTGATTCCGGCGACGATGCCGCCGGACCAGGTGGAGAGCTTCGGCCAGCAGGTGCCGATGAAGCGGCCCGGGCAGCCGGCCGAGGTGGCACCGGTGTATGTGCTGCTGGCGTCGGACCAGGCCAGCTACATTTCGGGCGCGCGCATCGCCGTCACGGGCGGCACGCCGATCCTGTAAAGGCTGCCGGCCCCGGTTGCGGCGCCGGACAGCGCCGCGCCCCGCGACATGCGGGCGCCGCGATCGCTCACTCGAGCTGCGTCGACACCGGCTGCGCCGGCACGCCTTCCATCGGCGCCTCGATCACTTCCTCGGCCTCGTCTTCTTCCGGCTCCTCCACCTGCGGCTGCGGCTGCGGCTCGTCGGCCGGAATGCCCTCGATCATGTCCTCCGGCTCGATGAATTCCTCCTGCGGCGCTTCCGGCGCGGCCCGCACCGGCGCCGGCGCGCGGCCGCCCGGGAACAGCGCCGCGCGGTCGATCTTGCCGGCGTCGAGCGCGGTGCGGAAGAAGTCGCCCACCAGCAGCAGCGCGTTGTGGCCGCCCTGCCCCCAGTAGCTCGAGCGCATCGTCATGCGATTGTCGTTGAAGCCGACCCAGGCGCCCGCCACCAGGTTCGGGTGCATCAGGATGAACCAGCCGTCGGCGTTGTTCTGGGTGGTGCCGGTCTTGCCGGCGACGTCGCCGTTGATGCCGAAGCGGTAGCGCACGCCGGTGCCCGTGCCGCGGTTGACGACGCCGCGCAGCATGTCGATCAGGGTCACGCTCGACGCCTGCGACATCGCGCGCTCGGGCCTGTTGCTCGCGAAATCGGCGATCACGTTGCCTTCGCGGTCGGTGATGCGGCGCACGAAGACGGGCTTGCGGTACTCGCCTTGCGCGGCGATGGTGGCGTAGCTGCTGACCATTTCGAGCAGGGTGACCGGACTGGTACCCAGCGCCAGCGAAGGCACGGCCGACAGTTTGCTCTGGCGGATGCCGAGGTTCTGCGCCAGCTTCACCACCGGCGGCAGGCCGACGTCGCGCATCACCTGGGCCGTGATGGTGTTCTTCGAGAATACCAGGCCGTCGCGCATCGTCATCTGGCGGCCGGACGTGCCCGACATGTCGGTCGGGCGCCAGACGGTGCCGTCGGCGGCGCGGATATCCATGACCGCGTCGACGTAGGCCTGCTCGGGCGAGAGCCCGCTTTCGAGCGCGGCGCCATACACGAAGGGCTTGAAGGTGGACCCCGGCTGGCGCATGGCCTGCGAAACGTGGTCGAACTGGTCGCGCGCGAAATCTCGGCTGCCCACCCAGGCCTTGACTTCGCCGCTGGCCGGATCGATGGCGACGAAGCCCGCTTCCAGGCGCGCCTTCGATTCGCGCAGCTTGCGCATGAAGTCGCGGTCGGCCTTGATGCGCTTGAGCGCGGCGGCCGGTGCCTCGCCGCCCTCGACGGCCTTGCGGTAATCGGGCGTCTCGCGCACGAAGGCATCGAGCTGGGCGCGGTGCGTGGCCCAGTAATAGTCGAAGGGCGCGATGCTGCTGCGCATGGAGGTGTAAGTGCCGATCGAGGTCGAGCCAGGCAAGCCCGGATTGGCCCACTCGACGTCGGCCACCGCCTGCAGCGCCCCGGCCTGCTTCTCGACCGCGCGCAGCGCCGCTTCCTGCAATCCGGCGTCGAGCGTGGTCGTGACGATCAGGCCGTCGAGCGCCAGGTCGTAGTCGTTTTCGTCGGCCCATTCGAGCAACCACTTGCGCACGTGGGCCGTGAAGTGATTGTCGCGGCCGCTGCGCTCGGCCTGGCGCTCGAAGTCCAGCCGGATCGGGCGCCGCGCCAGTGCCTTGTAGCGTGCTTCGTTGAAGGCGCCATGCTTGTACATCTGCCCGAGCACGACGTTGCGGCGCGCGAGCGAGCGCTCCGGGTTGGTCACCGGGTTGTAATAGTAGGTTCCCTTGAGCATGCCCACCAGTGTGGCCGCTTCGAGCACGTCGAGCTTCGCGGCCGGCTTGTCGAAATAAGTACGCGCCGCCATCTCGATGCCGCGCGCGTTGTACAGGAAAGGCACCGTGTTCAGGTAGGCTTCCAGGATCTCGGTCTTGCTGTAGGTATTCTCGATCTTGATCGCAGTGATCAGTTCCTTGAGCTTGCGGTTGATGCTGCGCGCACGCCCGATCTCTTCCGGGAACATGTTGCGCGCCAGCTGCTGGGTGATGGTCGAGCCGCCCTGGGCGTCGCCCTTCAGGCTGGCCAGCAAGGCGCCCGCGATGCGCGTGAAGTCGACCCCGTGGTGATCGTAGAAGCGGTGGTCCTCGGTGGAGATCAAGGCTTTCACCACATGCGGCGAGACCTGCGACAGTTTCACCCGCTCCTGCAGGCCCTGCTCGAAGGTGCCGAGCTCCTTGCCGTCGGTGGACAGGATGACGGTCGGACGCGCGCTGCTGACCTGCTTGAGGTCGTCGATGCCGGGCGTGAGGGGAATCAGGATGATCAGGTAGACGACGAGCGCGGCGACCAGCGCCGCGAACGACAGCAGCCCGACCAGGAACACCTGCTCGTGGCGCGGCCGGCCGGAAATGAAGCCATGGGCCTGGCGCACCCCCGCCCTGGCCTTGCCCCCTGCGCTGCCGAACAATTCCCGGGCCTGCTGCCGAATACCATTGTCGAGCTTCTCGTCCTGATCCACTGTCTTCCTTGCTGAATTAATCTTCGTGCGCGCAGTATAGCCGACCGCGCCTGCCGCCCGCGCTCGCGCAGGGCGGGCAGCGCGCATGGCGCCGTTCGCAGCCCGCGCGAGGGCTTGTACTTTCCGCTATGATGTCACAATGTCTTTACAATTGAACCCCGCCGAAGCGTCTGAACCCGAGCCCGCCACGCGCGTATTGCGCCAGTTCCAAGTCGTCTTCAACTCCGTGAAAACCCATTTCCGCCAGGTCGAGCGCGAAGCCGGCCTGGGCGGCGCCCAGCTGTGGGCCCTGTCCGTGATCGCGCAGTCGCCGGGCATCGGCGTGACCGAACTGGCGCGCGCGCTCGATATCCACCAGTCCACCGCCAGCAACCTGGTACGTACGCTGGCCGGGCGCGGCCTGGTCTCGACCGCGCGCGAAGGCTTCGACCGGCGCGGCGTCGCGCTGCGCCTCCTGGCCGCCGGCGACGCGCTGCTGCAACGCGCGCCGCTGCCCTTCGCCGGCGTGCTGCCGGGCGCGCTGGCGAGCCTGGATGAAGCGACCCTGCACCGGCTCGAGGCCGATCTTGCATGCCTGATCGCCCGGCTGGCGGCCGACGAAAGCGCGGCCCAGCTGCCGCTCGGGCAGCTATGACGGGCGCGCACGGGAATGGCGCCGCGCCGGCCTAAAAAAAACCCGGCGCGGGGCCGGGTAATGTGCCTGGCTGAACGGCCTAGGGACCGTCGGCACAATTCAGGACTTCCTGAATGCGGGAAAGCGCTGCGCCGGGCATTACTTTGCCGGGAAGTCCGGCTTCAGGCGTTGATCGACCGGCACCGGGAAGGGGAAGCCGAGCACCAGCGCGCGCCCGCGCACGCGGTTGCGCGCCTGGCACTTGCGCACGCAGAGCGTCGACGGCGGCGCGACCTCGACGGCGTCCTCCCCCATCACCTGGCCCATGCGCCCGCCGCTGGCCACCATCCAGCGCGAGACGCGGCCGCAGTGGAGCACCGTCTTGGGGCCGCTGCGGGTGGCGATCTGGTTGCTGCAACCCGGCTCGTCGAGGCGCTCGGCGACCTGGGGGCTGTCGCGGCCGACGAATTTGTGCGAGAAGGAATTACCGAAGTTGATACGGGACGGCACGACGATCGTCGTGTCCTTGTAGGGAACGGTCTCTCCTTCGCGCCTGCGGAAATTGCCGTTATCGAAGTAGAAGGCTTCGGCCGCCAGGATGTGCGTAAACAGGGTACGGGTCTGGTCGTCGCGTTCGGGCTCCATCTGGAACAGGCCGCCGCTGGCGCAATCCTTGGCCTGCACCTTCATGGTCAGGCCCGGTCCTTCGCGCAGGATCACCAGGCCGTCCTCCTTCAGCCGGAGTTCGACGTCACTGGTCAGTACGAGGCCGCGGTGGTTCGGAAGCTTGCTGTCGAACACGCTGGTCGGCCTGCCGGCCGTGAGGTCGAGCGGATTCGGCGCGCCCGTCAACCGGTAGTTGAAAATCCCGAAAGTCTTCTTGTCGATCTCGAACTGGACGTATTTTCCGCGCACGGCAATGACCTCGCCCGTGCCGAGCGCGTTTGCGGCGATGGTGCGGTCCTGGGGGGCGCTCAGGCCGAGCACGGTAAAGCCGCCGCCCGCGCAGCCATCGGACGAGGCCGCGCTGGCCTGGCCGGCGTAGCCGGCCGCGAGCAGCGCGCCGGCGAGGGCGAGACAGGCGGCGCGGCCGCCGGCTGCACGCGTGCGAAACGGTTTCTGGTTCATCAGGGTCTCCTCGGATATGGATAGGGGCAGTGCGACGCCATACGTCATCAGCAAGGCCCATGCCAGCCAGCCTTGCCGGGCGTGGCGTCGCGCCGCGCAGGTTCCTCCCGCGCATTTCGGGTGATTTCACCCACCCAGGGCGTGTTTTGCCCCAGTCGGGACCGGCCGCTGCACCGCGCCCACTTCACCCTTGTGGAATAAATGCAATAAGGGCAATAAAAGGTGGGAAGGCGTGGCGGTCCGGAGTAATATCGCCCCATGCGCAGTGCCCGAGGCCGGCATACCGGCTCGCGGTCGGCGCGCCGCAAGCCGCTGGGTCTTCGCCTGCCCGTCGCCTGCCCGTCGCTTGCCCGTCGCTTGCCCGTCGTCTGCTCCTCGTCCGCCTTTAACGCTGGGGGAATCCGCACCGTGAATCGCATCGACACCGCTGCCGCCAGCCAGTTCGACCTCATGCGACGGTTCTTGTTGCTGAGCCTGATCGCGATCTGCCTCGCCTCGGTCGTCTCGGCGGCCCTGATGTCGCGTTTCCTCACCCAGCGCCTGCTGCAGCGCGATGCCGAACTCACCCAGGATTTCGTCCAGAACGTGATGGCCATCGAACTGGCCCGCGGATATTCGCTCGACCATCCGCAAGCGGCACGCGGGCTGCTCGACTTTCTCCAGCACGTGGCCGCCATGCCCGACGTGGCGCGCGCGAATGTGTACGGCACCGACACGACCTTGCTGTGGTCGAGCGAGAACCGTCTCGGCCAGGGCAAGAAATACGGCGCCAACCCCGAACTGAACGAAGCGCTCAAGGGCAAGCTCGAAATCGAGAGCGGCGAAGTCGGGGTGAACGGGGCCGCGAAGGCGGAGCATTTCTACCTTGGCAAGTCGCACATGCGCTTCGTCGAGATGTATATCCCGATCCGCGATGCCGCCACCAAGGCGGTGATCGGCGTGGTCGAGGTGTACCGGATTCCGATTGCCCTGTCGCGCGCGATCAATGCCGGCACCGCCCTGACCTGGATGATCTCGATCGGTATCGGCCTGTTCCTCTACCTGGTCCTGTTCTGGATCGTGCGCCGTGCCGACCAGCTGATCCGCTCGCAGCAGGAGCAGCTGGTCGAGTCCGAGACCATGGCCGCACTGGGCGAAATGGCCTCCGCCGTCGCGCACGGCATCCGCAATCCCCTGGCGTCGATCAGGTCGTCGGCCGAACTGTGGCAGGATGCGCCGCAAGCGCTCGGCGGCGAGTCGGCCAACGACATCATTTCGGAAGCGCAGCGCATCGAACAATGGATCCGCGAGCTGCTGACCTATTCCCAGCTCCCCGACTACCGCAGGGAAGCGCTCGATCCGCGGCCCCTGATCGTGCAATGCGTAACCGGCTTCGCGCGCGAGGCGAAGCGCCGCAACACCGCCGTCGACCTGGCACTGGCGCCGCAGCTGCCGCCGATCCAGGCGAATGCCGCCCTGCTGACCCAGGTGCTGAACAATGTGGTGTGCAATGCGCTGGAAGCCATGCCGGCGGCGGGCGGGAGGATCGTCGTGGCCGCCGACGCCGCGCCGGGGGGCCGGGAAGTCGAGATCCGGATCAGCGACACCGGCGCCGGCATCGCGCCAGCGGACATCCACAAGATCTGCCAGCCGTTCTTCACGACCAAGGCGAAAGGACTGGGCGTCGGCCTGACCCTGGTGCGGCGCATCGTGAAGCGCTTCGGCGGCCGGGTCCGGATCGACAGTATCCAGGGCCAGGGCACCGCGATCACCCTCGTTTTCCTGGCGGCCGGACGATGACGCGCGCGATCCTGATCATCGAGGACGAACTGGTACTGGCCAAGAACATCAAGGCCTATCTGGAACGGCATGGCTACGAGGCGGTCACCGTCGACTCGGGCGAAGACGGCCTGGACCGGCTCGACGCCTTCCTTCCGGACGTCGTGGTGCTCGATTTTCACCTGCCGAAGATGAACGGGCTGGAGGTGCTGGCGCAGATACGCGCCAGGATCCCGCTCATCAAGATCATCATGATCACCGGGAACGCGACCGTCGAGGTGGCGGTGCAGGCGATGAAGCTGGGCGCGTTCGATTATCTGCCCAAGCCGATCGTGCTCGGCGAGCTGCGCCTGCTGATCGACCGCGCGCTGGGGCACGAGCGCGTCGAGAAAACCCTGAATTACATCCAGGCCCAGCAGGCGAGCAAGAGCGAGCTGAAACACTTGCTGGGACAATCGCCGCCGATGCTGGCCCTGAAGGAAGACATCCGGCGCCTGGCCGAGGCCGAATGCCGCCTGGTGGACAACGATCTGCCGACCGTGCTGATCACTGGCGAGACGGGCACCGGCAAGGAACTCGTGGCCAGGGCCGTCCATTACGCGGGCGCGCGCCGCACCCAGCCTTTCATCGAACTCAATTGCGCGACCATTCCGGCGCACATGCTCGAAGCCGAACTGTTCGGCTACGAACGCGGCGCGTTTACCGATGCGCGCGAACGCAAGTTCGGCCTGATCGAGGCGGCCGACGGCGGCAGCCTGTTCCTCGACGAGATCGGCGAGCTTGGGCTGGGCATGCAGGCCAAGCTCTTGAAGGTGCTCGAAGAAAAGAAAGTGCGGCGCCTGGGCGGCCTGCGCGAGCAGCGCATCGACTTTCGCGTGATCGCGGCGACCAACCAGGACCTGCACAGCCGCGTCCTGCAAGGAAGTTTTCGCTCGGACCTGTTCTACCGCTTGCGCATGGTGCACCTGCAAGTGCCGCCGCTGCGCGCGCGCTCGAGCGACATCCTGCTGCTGGCCCAGGCTTTCCTCGCCGTGCACGCGGCGCGCTACCGCAAGCCGCGCCTGTATCTGGCCGCCGATGCGCAGCAGGCGCTGCGCGACTGGCATTGGCCGGGCAACGTGCGCGAGCTGCGCAACATGCTCGAGCAGGTCGCGCTGATGGCGCGCGAGGATGCGGTCACGGCGCAGGACCTGCTGTTTCCCCTGCCTCCGGGCGGGCAGGCGCCGGGCATCGTGCCGCTTGCGGCCGCGGCCGACCAGAACATGAACCTCGAAGACGTCGAGCGTCACTACCTGATTGCCGCACTGGGGAAATCGAAGTGGAACGTCACGCGCGCGGCGAAATTGCTGGGCCTGTCGCGCGATGCCCTGCGCTACCGCATCGAGAAGTACAGCATCCGCAGCGGCCTGAAATAGCGGCGCGGCGCGCTCGCCCGGCGCGTCAGCGCACCTGCGCGAGCGCGCATACGGACTTGCGGCCTTCGACCTTGCAGCTGTTGCGCTCGCGCCCGTCGAGGTCGCGGACCGACACCCGCCAGGCGTCGGCCCCCGTGCGTTCCATCGTCATGAAGCCGAAGCCGCCCACCCATGAACTCATGTGCTCGACGATGGCGCCGGGCGCCGGCGCCCGGCCCGGCGGCGGCGCGGCCGGCAGCGGCGCGGTGTCCTCGGCCGTGCCGGAAAAGCCCGCCACGAACTGGGTCGGATGGCCGCTCGCGAAGCTCACCTGCTCCCACAGGTGCACGTGGCCCGACAGCAGCATGCCGAAGGAAGGCGGCAGATAGCCCGGATCGACGTCGCCGAAGGCGTCGAGCAGGCCGGCGTCGCCGCCGAACAGGCTCACCTCGCCGCTGTTCGCGTCGCGCCTGGCGCCGAAGGCGAACAGCGGATGGTGGCCGACCCCGATGTTGTAGCGCGCGCGGCGCGCCAGCGCCTCGATCTTGCGGTACTGCCCGGCATACGCGGCACGGCGCGGATCGGTGGCGGCAAAGCCTTTCCAGCTGGTGTTGGCCGTATCGAAGACGACCAGTTGCGCCCCGTTCCCGAGCGGCACCGCATACGGGTCGCCGTAGTCGCCCACCGCGTCGTTGGCCGGCACGTCGCAATCGCGCCCGGCCTGGAACGGGCGCGGATCGAGCCAGCGCCACCAGCCCTGCCCGGCGCGCGTGCAGTTTTCGTGATTGCCGCGCGCCAGCACCCAGGGCGCGGCCTCGAACAGCGTGCGCCCCGGGGTGAAGAAGTCGGCGGCCCAGGCCTCGAAGCCGTAGCCGTAGGGGCTGCCCGCGCAGCCCGCCTGGCCGGCGGGGCACGGGTCTTCGCGGTAATGGTAGTCGCCGACGTGGATCACCAGGTCGGGCTTGAAGGCGGCGGCGGCGGCGGCCACGCGCGCGAAGGGGAAGCGCGCCGGATCGTTGCAGGCCTGCGCCTGCTCGCCCTTGATGCGGCAGCCGGTGTCGCCGATGACGACGATGCGCCCGGGCTGCGCGCGCGGGACCGGCAGGGGCCGTCCGCCCACGCGGGCGACGGCACTGCCGGCGGCGATCGGGGCCTCGCAGGTGAGCACCGCGGCGGACGCCGGGCCCGCGGCCTGTCCCGGCCGGGCCGGCACGCTGGACCTGGGCACGCGCACGCGCATGGGCAGCGACCGGTTGTCCACCGTCAGCGGCGGGCAGGCGGCGCCGCCGGTGATCACGCGCGCGGTGGCCGCGCCGTCCTCGCCGATCACGACAAACGCTGTATCCTGCGGGCCGGGGCCGGCCACCGGGGTGGCGCAGCCGGCCAGGCCCAGGGCGGCGGCCAGGCTCGCGGCCCGGGACAGCCGGCGCAGGGGCGCGGGCACGCGCACGGGCAGGGGCAGGGACAACGATGTCATGCGTTTCTCCGTCCAAGAAAACGGCAATGTAGCACGGCCGCAGGGGCGTCATGGCGCGCCGCCGAGCAGCCGAGCGCGGCCGTCGCCCCATTCTGGCGTAACATTTTGGCAAAACCGATGGAGGATCGATGGAACAGGTACCGATGTGGCTGCAGGCGGGGGGCTGGGGACTGGTGGCTGGCGGCGCGCTGCTGCTGGGGGCGCTGGTGGGCTACCGCTATGCCGTGCCGGCGCGGCTGGTGGCGGCGTTCATGGCCTTCGGCAGCGGCGTGCTGATCTCGGCGCTGTCGTTCGAACTGATGGACGAAGCGTTCAAGACGGGCGGCTTGCAGGCGACCGCCCTCGGCTTCCTGGGCGGCGCGGCCGTCTACACGCTGGTCAACTGGTGGCTGGCCCAGGGCGGCGCGCGCCACCGCAAGCGTTCGGGCTGCCAGCCGAGCGAACAGGAGCATGGCGGCAGCGGGCGCGCGATCGCCGTCGGCGCCCTGCTCGACGGCATCCCGGAATCGATCGTGATCGGCCTGTCGATGCTGGGCGGCGGCAAGGCCAGCATGGTGGCGGTGACGGCGATTTTCCTCTCGAACGTGCCGGAAGGCTTGTCGAGCGCGGCCGGCATGAAGAAGGCCGGCCGCAGTGCCGGCTATATCTTCGGGATCTGGGGCACGATCGCGGCCGCCTCGGGCCTGTCGGCGCTGGCCGGCTTCACCCTGTTCGAAGCGGTCTCGCCGGCCACGGTCGCCGCCACCACGGCGGTCGCGGCCGGCGCGATCCTGGCCATGCTGGCCGACACCATGATTCCCGAAGCCTTCGCCGAAGCCCACGATTGCGCGGGCCTGATCACGGTGCTCGGCTTCCTGGCGGCATTCGCGCTCGGCAAGATGGGCGCCTGATGGGGCGCCGCCATCGCCTCTATCGCGCCCCCGCTTGCCTTACAATACGCGCGCCGTTTCATCCCTATCGAAAGCACACGCATGATCCTCCTGAAGGTCCCCTACGCCGAAAAAGACGAAGCCAAGTCCCTCGGCGCGCGCTGGAATCCGGCGCGCAAATGCTGGTGCGTCCCGGACGGCCAGGACAGCGCACCCTTCGCCCGCTGGATCGGCCCCGGGGCCGGCCCCGGCACGACCGGCAGCCCCTCCTCGCGCGACGCCCACGGCGCCAAGCCGGTCATCGGATCGGCCTATGTCGAGCTGCCGCACGCCTGCAATCCGTTCGAGGAATGCGCCGAATGCCGTCCGGCCCTGCTCGCCAGCGGCTGGCTGGAGGCGCACCAGGCGGTGCGCAGGCTGCTGGCGGGACTTTAAACAACAGCCCCGTCGCAATGCGGCCACACCGTACCCGCCCCGCCGGGCGCGGCCGTTATACTATTGCCTGCCGTGAAGACCGGACTGACCGGCATGCTGCGCGGCAACCGCGCTCGCGTACGCCCGACCCATCGACATTCCCAAGGACATGATGCACAGTGAACCCATTTCCCAGCGCCTGCGTTCGCTGGTCCGCTCCCTGCCCCGTACCGGCATCACGCTTTCCGAACTGGTGCACCGCGTCGGCAACGACGGCCTGCTGATCCTGACCGCCCTGCTCACCCTCGTGTTCCTGATCCCGGTGTCGATCCCGGGCGTCTCGACGGTGTTCGGCGGCGCCATCTTCCTGATCGGCACGAGCCGCCTGTTCCAGCGCACGCTCTGGATTCCGGCCCGCATCGAGCATAAGGTCATCGGCACCAAGAAGCTGCGGCCGCTGCTGAGGAAGGCGCTGCCCTGGCTGCAGAAGATCGAACGCGTCAGCCGCCCGAACCGCATCGAGTGGCTGGTGGCCGAAGGCCCGATCGCCCACCTGAACAACGCCTCGCTGATCCTGGGCGCCGTGCTGCTGATGATGCCCTTCGGTCTGATTCCGTTCAGCAATACCTTCCCCGCCGTGGCTTTGCTGTTCTTCGCCATCGGCCTGCTGCAGCGCGACGGCGTCTGCGTGCTGCTGGGCCACATCAGCAATGTCGCGACCATCGTCTATTTCGGCCTCCTGATCGGCGGCGGCGGCCTGGCGGCGCGCGAAGTATTCCAGCGCCTGACGGCCTGAGCTTGGTTTTCCCGGCCTGCCCGATCTATACTGGCAGCGGCATCAAGCCAGCAGTTTTTCCAACCACGGGAGGAGTCAGGATGTTCAGTCATGTGATGGTAGGTTCGAACGACATCGAGCGCTCGAAGAAGTTTTACGATGCGGTGCTCGGCACGCTGGGCGTGGGAGAGCCGTTTCGCAACGTGTCGGCGACCGGCCACACGCGCCTGTTCTACCGCCACGAGGGCAACAGCTTCGGCGTGACCGAGCCGATCAACGGCGCGGAGGCGAGCTGCGCCAACGGCGCCACGATCGGCTTCAAGTGCGGCTCGCCCGAGCAGGTGCAGCGCTTCCACGACGTCGCGATCGCCCACGGCGGCACCACCGCCGAAGACCCGCCGGGCCTGCGCGAAAGCGCGCTGGGCGCGCTTCACCTGGCGTATGTGCGCGATCCGGACGGGCACAAGCTGTGCGCGCTGTACCGTCCCGCCTGAGCCCGCGCGCGAGCAAGGCATGCGCACCGGGCCGGCACACTGCAAGTGTCCGCAATGCGGCTCGGTCCGCAGTCTTCCCCTGTTCTGGGGCTATCCGGGCGACCTGGCGCAGGAAGCCGGCCGCCAGGGCCTGATCGCCTTTGGTGGCTGCATGATCGACGATGCCCACCTGAACAGGAAATGTTGCGACTGCAGCCACCGGTGGGAAGATCCGGACGCGCCCGTCTTCGACTGGAGCACCGTCAAGCCGGTGCGCCCCTGGTCCGCGCTCTGGCGTCGCCTCAGGGCGCTCTGGCAAGCGCGCTGAGATCCACGGCGCCCCCTACTTGATCCGCTGCTTCTCCAGCTTGCGCGCCAGCGTCCGGCGGTGCATTCCCAGCCGCCGCGCCGCTTCCGAGATATTGAAATCGGTCTCGGCCAGCACCGCGTGGATGTGCTCCCACTCCAGCGTCTTGATCGAGGTCGAGCGGGTCGTCACTTCGATGTCGGCATTGCCGGCCACATGCCCGAAGGCGGCTTCGATGTCGTCCGTGTTCGAGGGCTTGGCCAGGTACTGGCAGGCGCCCAGCTTGATCGCCTCGACCGCCGTGCCGATGCTGGCGAAGCCGGTCAGCACGACGATCAGCATGTCCGGATCGTGCGCGTGCAGCAGCTGCACGCAGGACAGGCCCGAGGAATTGCCCTTGAGTTTCAAGTCGACCACCGCATAGCCCGGATCGTTTTCCTTGAGCAACTCGGCCGTTTCCTCGAAGCCCGGCGCGTGCAGCACCCGGTAGCCGCGCCGCTCGAAGGAGCGGCCCAGGGTGCGGGCAAAGGCGTCGTCGTCCTCGACGATCAGCAGCAGGGGCGGCTCAGCCATGTTCGCCCTCCTTGCCCAGCGCGATCGAGGCCAGGGGAATGCGCAGGGTGACCGCCGCGCCGCCCTCCTCGCGGTTGCGGGCGACGACACTGCCGCCCAGCGTACGGGCGACGTTGACCACCAGGAACAGGCCGACGCCGGCGCCGGGCCGGCTCTTGGTCGACTGGTAAGGTTTGCCGAACTGGGCCAGCATGGCCGGCGCGAAGCCGGGGCCGCGGTCGGCCACCTCCAGCACCAG
Source organism: Massilia jejuensis (assembly GCF_042656795.1). Classification (NCBI taxonomy): domain Bacteria; kingdom Pseudomonadati; phylum Pseudomonadota; class Betaproteobacteria; order Burkholderiales; family Oxalobacteraceae; genus Massilia; species Massilia jejuensis. The sequence continues at coordinate 64,413 of NZ_JBHSMS010000011.1, forward strand.
GGTGCCGTCCTCGACGCCCGCGTCCAGGCGCACCCAGCCGGGCGATGCCTCCAATGCGTTGTCGAGCAGGTTGTCGATGGTCTGCTTCAGGGCCGAATCGAAGGCGACCGGGATATCCTCGCCGATCCGGTTCTCGTAGTCGAACATCCTGACCGGGCGGCTGTCTTCCCATTCCTCGGCCAGGCCGTCGAGGAAGGTATGGATCGTCGTGCGCACGGCCGACTCGCCGCGCGCGCTGCCGGCCGAGAGCAGGATGCCGCTGACGATCGACTTGCAGCGCTGGAGCTGGGTCTGCATCTCGGCGATTTCCTCGCGCAGGTCGGGATGGTCGCGAAAGACGGGCATGCGCTTCCAGTCGCCCAGGATCACCGACAGCGTCGCCAGCGGCGTGCCCAGCTCATGGGCGGCGCCCGAGGCCAGCAGGCCCATGCGCACGATATGGTCTTCCTCGGCCGCGCGCTGGCGCAGGTCGGCCAGCTGCGCCGCCTTGGCGCGCAGGGTGCCGCTGATGCGCGAGATGAAGATCACCAGCAGCGCCGCATTGAGCGCGAAGCACAGCAGCATGCCCTGCACGTAGAGGCTGGCGATCCCGCGTGCATGGTCGAAGGGCAGCGCGAGCGGCGGGGCGAACACGGCCAGCAGGGCCAGGCAGACCAGGGTGATGGCGACGATGGTCCAGGTCGACCATGCTTCGAGCAGCACTGCCGAGATGATAATCTGGAGCAGGAACAGGAAGGCGAACGGATTGGTCGTGCCGCCGGAGAGGTAGAGCTGGACCGTCAGGGTGGCCACGTCCACCAGCAAGGCCATGAACAGCTCGCTGTTGGCGACCGGGCGGCGCTCGTGCCAGCGCAGGTGGCTGGCGATGTTGAAGGCGATCAGGCAGGCCAGTACCTGCAGCATGTGCACCAGCGGCAGGTTGATGTCGAAGATCAGGATTGCCGCGGCAATCGTGGTGACCTGGCCGATGACGGCGATCCAGCGCAGCTCGATGAGCTGCAGCATGTTCTCGTGGCCGGCGGCATATTCGACGCTCGCCTCGGCCGACGAGCTGATCGCGGGGCTGATTTTTGTTAGTAGATCAAGCTTTACTGCCATCGGTCCTTGCCTTGCCGTGTTCCTTGTCGTTGCCGTGACGGGCGACATACCACCATGCCGCGGCAACCATCAAAGCCAGAGCATACCAAGTGATCGCATACACGAGGTGATTGTTTTGGAAGGAAATGACCGTCAGGCCGCCGACCGGACGGTCCGGGGCGTCGGCCGGGTCCTGCCCGCGCCCGGCGTCGACGAAATAGGGAGCGAGGCGGCCCAGGCCGCGGGCCGCGCCGATGGCCGCCACGTCGCGCGAAAACCAGCGGTTGCGCGCCGGGTCGTTCTCGCGCAGGAAGCCGCCACCCGGCTCGCTCATGCGCAGCAGGCCGGTCAGCGCGTGCCCGGCCTGCCGCGCCCCGGCCGCCGGGCAGGCCCGGCCGGTGGCCGCGCGTGCGCGATAGCGTTCGCGGGCATCGGCGGCGGGAATGAAGCCGCGGTTCACGAGCACGATCGTCCCGTCCGGGGTGCACAGCGGCGTGAGCAGCCAGTAGCCCGCGCCCAGCGCGGTGACGGCCTGCACCGGCGTCGTGTAGTCGTAGAGGAAATACCCTTCGAGGCGGACGTGGCGGTATTCGTGGGATTCTTTTGTGACGGAAAGGTCCCGGCCCGCCGCGGGGGCGGCGCTGGCCGGGGCCGTGACGCGCGCGTCGACGCGCTCGATCAGGGCCCGCTTCCATTGCAGGCGTTGCACCTGCCAGGTCCCGAGGCCCGCGAACAGCACGATCAGGAACAGGCCGGCGCCTGCCAGGACCAGGCGCGCCAGCTTGCGTGGGCGCGCCCGCCCGGAGGCGGCGGCGTGGTCCGGACCGTGCCGGCCGGTCATGGCATGTCGTGCGCGCCGTGGCCGGTCATCCCGGCTGCGTCGCCCATGCCGGGCATCATGTTGGCGTTCATGTGGTACATCACCCAGATCGAGCCGGCCAGGATAATTCCGAGCAGGACGATGGTCAGGATCAGCGCCATCATGTTCCAGCCGCCCTCGGACTTCGAGTTCATGTGCAGGAAATAAATCATGTGGACGACCACCTGCACCGCCGCGAAGCCCATGATGACGAAGCGGGTCGCCTCGGGTTCCAGGACATTGCCCATGACCAGCCAGAACGGGATGACGGTCAGGATCACGGCCAGCACGAAGCCGATGGTGTAATCCTTGACGCTGTAGTGGACGGCGTGGGCGTCGTGGTGGCCGTGGTCACCGTGGCCGTGGTGGCCGTGGTCGTGATGATCGCTCATGGCAGCACTCCCATCAGGTAAACAAAGGTGAAGACGAAGACCCAGACCACGTCCAGGAAGTGCCAGAACAGCGACAGGCAAGCCATGCGGCGCAGGTTTTCGACGGACAGGCCGTGCTTACCGAGCTGGAACATGAGGACCACGAGCCAGACGATACCGAACAGCACGTGCAGGCCGTGGGTGCCGACCAGCGAGAAGAACGCGGTCAGGAAGGCGCTGCGCGACGGGCCCGCACCCTGGTGGATCAGGTGGTAGAACTCGTAGATCTCGAGCGCCAGGAAGCAGACGCCGAGGACACCGGTGATGCCCAGCCACAGCTGCGCCTTGGCCAGGTTCTTCGCCTGCGCCGAGATCATCGCGAAGCCGAAGGTGATCGACGACACCAGCAGGAACGCGGTGTTGATGGCCACCAGGTTGAGGTCGAACAGTTCGGCGCCGGAGGGACCGCCGGCGTAGTTACGGCCCAGCACGGCGTAGGTCGCGAACAGGCTGGCGAAGATGAGGCAGTCGCTCATCAGGTAGATCCAGAAGCCGAGCATCGTGCCGTGCTCCGGATGGTGCTCGCGCAGGTGGTAGCGCGCGCCGGCGTCGGCGCCGGGGGCGCCGGCGTTCAGACCGAGGGTTGCGTTAGTTTCAGACATGGCTTTCCAGCAGTTTGGTATGCGCGTTCTCGGTGCGGGTCACTTCGTCCGCCGAGATGTAGTAATCGCGCTTGTAATTGAAGGTATGCGCAATGATGGCGGCCATCATCGCGACGAAGGCGACACCGGTCAGCGCCCACATGTGCCAGATGATCGCGAAACCCACCACCATCGACAGCGCGGCGATGACGAAGCCGGCCCAGGTGTTCTTCGGCATGTGGATGGCCACGTAGTCGCTCAGCGGACGCTTCCAGCCGTTCTTCTTCATGTCGGCGAAGGTGTCGTTGTCGTGCACTACCGGCGTGAACGCGAAGTTGTAGTCCGGCGGCGGCGACGAGGTCGACCACTCCAGGGTGCGGCCGTCCCATGGGTCGCCGGTGATGTCGCGCAGCGACTTGCGGTCGCGCCAGGTGGCGAAGAACTGCATCAGCATGGCGCCGATACCGCCGGCGATCATCACGGTGCCCACGAACGAGATCTGGAACAGCCACTGCAGTTCAGGATCCTCGAAGTGGCTCATGCGGCGGGTGACGCCCATGAAGCCCAGGATGTACGGCGGCGTGAACGCGACCCAGAAGCCGATCGACCAGAGCCAGAACGAGACCTTGCCCCAGAACTCGTTGAGCTTGTAGCCGGTGGCCTTCGGGAACCAGTAGTTGATGCCCGCAAACATGCCGAACAGCACGCCGCCGATGATCACGTTGTGGAAGTGGGCGATCAGGAACAGCGAATTGTGCAGCACGAAGTCGGCCGCGGGAATGGCCAGCATCACGCCGGTCATGCCGCCGATGGTGAAGGTCAGCATGAACGAGATCGTCCACATCATCGGCAACTCGAAGCGGATCCGGCCGCGGTACATCGTAAACAGCCAGTTGAAGATCTTGGCGCCGGTCGGGATCGAAATGATCATCGTGGTGATGCCGAAGAACGAATTGACGCTCGCTCCCGAGCCCATGGTGAAGAAGTGGTGCAGCCACACCAGGTAGGACAGGATCATGATCACGACGATCGCGTACACCATCGAGGTATAGCCGAACAGGCGCTTGGACGAGAAGGTCGAGACCACTTCCGAGAACACGCCGAAGGCCGGCAGGATCAGGATGTAGACTTCCGGGTGGCCCCAGATCCAGATCAGGTTCACGTACAGCATGGCGTTGCCGCCCTTGTCGTTGGTGAAGAAGTTGGTGTCGAACAAACGGTCCATGCCCAGCATGGCCAGCACGGCGGTCAGGATCGGGAAGGACATCACGATCAGGACGTTGGTGCACAGCGCCGTCCAGGTGAAGACCGGCAACTTCATCAGGTCCATGCCGGGAGCACGCATCTTGATGATGGTGACGATCAGGTTGACGCCGGAGAGCAAGGTGCCGACACCGGCGATCTGCAATGACCATATGTAATAGTCGACGCCGACCCCGGGACTGGCCAGGATGCCCGACAGCGGCGGGAAGGCCAGCCAGCCGGTACGCGCGAATTCGCCGACGAACAGCGAGGCCATGACCAGCACGGCGCCCATGGTCGTCATCCAGAACGAGAAGTTGTTCAGGAACGGGAAGGCGACGTCGCGCGCGCCGATCTGCAGCGGCACCACATAGTTCATCAGGCCGGTCACGAACGGCATCGCCACGAAGAAGATCATGATCACGCCGTGGGCGGTGAAGATCTGGTCGTAGTGGTGCGGCGGCAGGAAGCCGGCGTTCTCGCCGAACGACAGCGCTTGCTGGGCGCGCATCATGAGGGCGTCGGCAAAGCCGCGCAGGAACATGACCAGGCCCAGGATCATGTACATGATGCCGATTTTCTTGTGGTCGATACTGGTGATCCAGTCGCGCCACAGCGTGCCCCAGAGGCGGTAATACGAAATCAGGCCGAACACGGCACCGCCGCCGACGATCACGCCCGCGAAGGTCGCGAGCAGGATCGGGTCGTGGAACGGAATCGCGTCCCAGGTGAGCCGTCCGAAGATGAGCTTCGTCAAGTCAAATGAGTCTTGCATGGTTACTTCTTCACAGGATGAGGAGGGGTTTCGCACACTTCGGCAGCGGCATCCGCTTGCGCGACCGAACGCTTGGCGTCTTGCGGCAAGTTCTTCAAGGCGATGTCGTTGCGCACGCGCTGCATGTCCATCGACATCTGATGGTTCATGCAGACGGCGCCTTCGGCCACGCAGCGGTTCACGACCGACATGAACAGCGCCGGTTGCACGGCGCCGTAATGGCGGATCGGTTCTTTTTCGGACGGCTTCTCGAGCGCCAGGTAGTCGTTGCGGCCGAGCGTGTTGCCGCTGGCCTTGACCTTGGCGACCCAGGCGTCGAAATCGGCCTGGGTGGTGCCGCGGTAGGCGAAGTTCATGTGCGAGAAGCCGTCGCCCGAGAAGTGCGCCGACAGGCCCTTGTAATTGCCGGCCTTGTTCAGCACCGCGTTCAGGGTCGTTTCCATGCCCGGCATCGTATAGATCATGCCGGCCAGGGTCGGAATGTAGAACGTGTTCATCACGGTCGACGAGGTCAGCTTGAAGCGGATCGGGGTGTCGACCGGGGTGACCAGCTCATTGACCGTGGCAATGCCGAGCTCGGGATAGATGAACAGCCACTTCCAGTCGAGCGAGACGACCTGCACCTCGAGCACTTTGGCGCCGGCCGGCATCGGACGGTGCTCGTCGAGGCGGTCCAGCGGACGGTAGGGGTCGAGCTTGTGGGTGCTGATCCAGGTGATCAGGCCGAGCGCGATGATGATCAGCAGGGGCGCGCCCCAGATGACGAGTTCGAGCTTGGTCGAGTGGTCCCAGTCCGGTTCGTACTTCTCGTTCGCGCCCTTGCGGTACTTCCATGCGAAGAAGACCGTCAGGAGCATCACCGGGACGATGATGATTAACATTAACAGGACCGAGATCGTGATCAGGTCGGCCTGCTGCTTGGCGATATCACCGGCGGGGTTCATGACCACCGTGTTGCAGCCGGACAGCACCGCTACCAGGAGTAATGACAGTCCGGGACGGACAATTTTAGGAATCATGCTAGGTATCTAACGTTACATGGGTATAAGAACATGCTACTGTACTGGCATCGGCCTTTGTTGCATATTGGACGTTTTGTCCCACCCTTGCCCAGGCCAGGGGACCATGCGAAGGCTGCCGACCTACCTGGAGACCAAGAATGCAGAACACCCCTACCTACGGCGGCGAAGGCGCCGCTCCAATCAGCGCCCCGCATAGCGGCGCGCGCAACATCAATGCCCGGGACGGTCATATCTCACCGAGCGAAATCGCGATCGGCGTGATCATCGGGCGCGCCTCCGAATATTTCGATTTCTTCGTCTACGCGATCGCTTCCGTGCTTGTGTTTCCCGCGGTATTTTTCCCATGGGCTGACCGGCTCGAAGGCACACTCTACGCGTTTACCATTTTCGCGTTCGCTTTTATTGCGCGCCCGATCGGTACCGTCCTGTTCATGAAGATCCAGGAGCGCTTCAGCCGCGAAGTCAAGCTGACGATCGCCCTGTTCCTGATGGGAACGGCCACCGTCGTCATTTCCTTCCTGCCGACCTATGCCCAGATCGGCACCACGTCGATCGTGCTGCTGTCGCTGATGCGCATCGCGCAGGGCGTGGCCCAGGGCGGTTCCTGGGACGGCCTGCCCTCGCTGCTCGCCCTCAATGCCCCCGAGCACAAGCGCGGATGGTACGCGATGCTGGGGCAATTGAGCGCACCGCTAGGCTTCCTGATCGCCGCCGGCCTGTTCGCCTACTTGCTCGACAACCTGTCGACCGACGACTTCCTGGTCTGGGGCTGGCGCTACCCGTTCTACGTCGCCTTCGCGATCAACGTCGTGGCCCTGTTCGCGCGCCTGCGCCTGGTGTCGACGTCAGAATACGCCCGCCTGCTCGACTCGCACGAACTCGATCCGGCGCCGGTGGGCGAACTGCTGCGCACCCAGGGCTCGAACATCGTCATCGGCGCCATGGCCGCCCTTGCCAGCTACGCGCTGTTCCACCTGGTCACCGTGTTCCCGCTGTCGTGGATGCAGCTCTACGACACCCGCCCGATCAGCGGCTTCCTGTATGTGCAGATGTGGGGCGCCGTCGTGGCCGCGGTCTGCATCCTGGTTTCCGGCCTGATCGCCGACAAGGTCGGGCGCCGCACCACGCTCGGCACCCTGGCCGCGCTGATCGCGATCTTCTCGGCCTTCGTGCCGATGCTGATCGACGGCGGCGAGGCCGGACAGAACGCCTTCATCCTGATCGGCTTCGGCCTGCTCGGCCTGTCCTACGGCCAGGCGGCGGGCGCGGTGACGTCGAACTTCGCATCGCGCTTCCGCTATACCGGCGCGGCGCTCACGAGCGACCTGGCCTGGCTGGTCGGCGCGGCGTTCGCCCCGCTGGTCGCCCTCGGCCTGTCGGCCAACTTCGGCCTCGGTTACGTCAGCCTCTACCTGCTCTCGGGCGCGGTCGGCTCGCTGGCGGCGCTGAGCCTGAACCGCAAGCTGGAGATCAAGGACTAAGCCGCGACCGGGCTGCATCCATGCCGGGTGGCGCGCCGCCCGGACGGGCGAAATCCGGCCAGGCCACGTGTCTGCCCGGATTTTTCTTTACCATGGATGGTCTAAAAGGATTTGCAGGAGGCGGGCATGACACGCAAGCACCTCATCGGCATACCGGCAAGCGCCGCCTCGCTGGAGGGCATGCTCGAATTGCCCGCCAGTCCGATCGGCGTCGTGCTGTTCGCCCACGGCAGCGGCAGCAGCCGCTTCAGCCCGCGCAACCGGCAGGTGGCGGACGACCTGCGCGACGCCGGCATCGCCACCCTCCTGCTCGACCTGCTCACGCCGGAAGAAGACGCCACCTGGCGCAACCGCTTCGACATCGACGTGCTGTCGGCCCGCCTGCACGCGGCCGCGCGCTGGCTCGGCACCGAACCCTTGACCGCCCCCCTGCCCCTGGGCCTGTTCGGCGCCAGCACCGGCGCGGCGGCGGCATTGCGCGTCGCCGCCGACAGCGGCACCGGCATCGCCGCCGTCGTCTCGCGTGGCGGCCGGCCGGACCTGGCGGGCGCGGCACTGGCGCAGGTGATCGCGCCGACCCTGCTGATCGTGGGCGGCGAGGATGGCGCCGTGATCGACCTGAACCGCCAGGCGCTGGCGCAACTGGGCTGCGAAAAAGCGCTCGAGATCGTGCCGGGGGCGACCCATCTGTTCGAGGAGCCGGGGGCCCTCGCCCAGGTGTCGGCCCTGGCGTCGGACTGGTTCGTGCGGCATTTCGCGCCGTAGGCGCGGTGACGATCGGCCCGCCGGCACCGGCGGCCGGCGCGATCTCAGGCGAGCGCCGTGTCGAGCACCGTCATCAGGATGAATCCCAGGATCAAGGCAATCGTCGCCGAGGTCCCATTCCCGTTCTCGCGCATCTCCGGGATCACGTCGTTGACGATCACGAACAGCATCGCGCCACCCGCCGCCGCCAGCGCGAACGGCAGCAGGCCACCCGCGATCCCGATCAGCGCCACCCCGAAAGCGGCGGCGATGGGCTCGATCACGCCGGACAGCACGCCCATCCCGACCGCGGTCAAGCGGCCGTAGCCGACCGTACGCAGTGCCAGCGCCACCACCAGTCCCTCGGGCACGTCCTGGATCGAGATGCCGGTCGTGAGCGAATGCGCCTTTTCGATATCGATGCCGGCATACGCGACCCCGATTGCCATGCCCTCGGGCAAGTTATGCAGCGCCACCGCGATCACGAACAGCCAGGCGCGCCGCAGCGAGTTGCCGTGCACGTCGCTGGCGAGCACCTGGGCCGGCGCCGTCGCGCGGCTCATCAGGAGGATGGCGCCCGCGCCGGCCATGATGCCGGCCCCGGCCAGGAGGCTCGCTTCCCAGGGGCCGGCGCCGGAAGAACGGGCGGCGGCCAGCGCCGGAATGACGAGCGAGAACGCGGTCGCGCCCAGCATCACGCCGGCGCCGAAACCGAGGAAGGCATCGTAGGTGCGCTTCGAAAAGTTCTGTGAAAACAGGACCGGCAAGGTGCCCAGCGCGGTAGCCGCGGCCGCTGTCGCGCCGCCCAGCAGGGCGGCATGCATCTTCGGATTTGAATTGATGAGCTGCTCGATCAGGCTGCCCATGAGCAGCAGGCCGCCCGCGGTACAGATCAGGAGGCCGATCACGCGCCTGACGGTCATGGCACGCAGTAACGCTTCGGTCCAGCGCAATTTCTGTGTTCTCGATTCCATCCACCATCCCTTCGCTAAGCCCCATGCGCGCTCCCTGCGCTCTGCAGGTTAGCAAAAACAGCGGCGCGCGCGGCGCGCGACAGACAAGTCCGCCGACTCGCTGCGATACGACTGCACGGCGCCCGGCCAGCCGTCGACCATGGCGCATCTTCGCAGCCGCTACAGCGGACGTCATCAGGATGCTGGCCGTGTCCGTGTAGGACGAGGGTGACAAACGGTTAAAAAATTCCTAGGGGAAAAGCTTGTTTGTCGAGGGGTACGGTTGCCGCCTTTCCGATGGCGCGAGCCGGCAGCGACGCGCCGTTTGCCGACACTTGGTTGCGTTGTGCTCCTACGTCATGCTCGCCCGCTGCGCCGTAGGATCGTATGCATTCGTCAATCTGGAGGTACAAAATGTTTTCGCTAAACCAACTGAGCCCGACCATTACCGACATGATCCGTTTCGACCATTCGCATGTGATGGTCACCTTCCACCAGTACACGAAGGACAAGTCGCCGAGCGTCAAGAAAGCATTGGCCGATACCATCTGCACGGCGCTGGAAATCCACGCCACGCTGGAGGAAGAAGTGTTCTATCCGGTGATGCGCCAGATCGACAAGGGCGAGCCCTTCATCCACAAGGCCGAGCCCGAGCATGACGACATGCGCCGCCTGATCGCCGAGCTGCGCCGCACCAGCGCTTCCGATCCGCGCCACGACAAGGTCCTGCTCGAGCTGATGCGCGACGTGATCCACCACGTGGCCGACGAGGAAACGACGCTGCTGCCGCAGGCGGAAACCCTGATGAGCAAGGCGCGCCTGTCGGAACTCGGTTCGCAGATGACCAAGCGCCGCATGGAACTGCTTGCCCCGAAAGCCGGCAAGCTGGCCAAGAGCCATGCCGTGGGCTTTTCGGGCAGCACGACCGCCGCCGTGGTCGGCGTGGCCAGCGCGCTGTTCGCGCTGCGCCATCTGGTGAAAAAGCCGGACGCCACGAAGACCGACGCGACGCCTACCTGGGCCAATACGCGTTCGACGCCGCACGCGGGTTAAGTCTGGCCGTCCCAGGGGGGCGGACAGTTCGCCCGGGGCGGGAAGGATGGGCGCTTGCGTCCACCCTGCGCATGCGCAGGGTGGCCGTTCGACGCTCAGGCGACTGCCACCGCCTGCCCGATCGCCCCGCGCTTGACCTGGTCGCGCTCGATCGACTCGAACAGGGCCTTGAAATTGCCCTCCCCAAAGCCGTCGTCGCCCTTGCGCTGGATGAATTCGAAGAACACCGGCCCCAGCTGCGTTTCCGAGAAGATTTGCAGCAGCAGGCGCGGCTTGCCATCGACCACGTTCCCGTCGAGCAGCAGCCCGCGCGCCTCGAGTTGGGACGCATTCTCGCCATGTCCGGGAATACGGCTGTCGAGCATCTCGTAATAGGTTTCCGGCGGCGCGCTCATCAGGGGCACGCCGGCGGCGCGCAGCGAGTCGACGGTCGCGACCAGGTCGTCGGAAAGCAAGGCGATGTGCTGGATGCCTTCGCCGTTGAACTGCATCAGGAATTCCTCGATCTGGCCGCCGCCCGCCTTGCCTTCTTCGTTCAAGGGAATGCGGATCATGCCGTCCGGCGCCGTCATCGCCTTCGAGGTCAGGCCGGTGTACTCGCCCTTGATGTCGAAGTAGCGGATTTCACGGAAATTGAAGAGTTTTTCATAGAAGCCGGCCCAGAAGGCCATGCGCCCGCGGTACACGTTATGGGTCAGGTGGTCGATGATCTTCAAGCCATGGCCCACGGGGCGGCGCTCGACATCCGGCAGGAATTCGAAATCGATGTCGTAGATCGACTTGCCGTCTTCGAAACGGTCGATCAGGTAGAGCGGCGCGCCGCCGATGCCCTTGATGGCTGGCAGGCGCAATTCCATCGGACCGGTCGGGATGTCGACGGCCTGGGCGCCCAGCTCGAGTGCGCGCCGGTAGGCTGCATGGGAATCCTTGACGCGAAAGGCCATGCCGCAGGCCGAGGGGCCGTGCTCGGCCGCGAAATAGGCGGCATAGCTTTTCGGTTCGTTGTTGACGATAAAATTGATCTCGCCCTGGCGATACAGCGCCACGTTCTTCGAACGGTGCACCGCGACCCTGGTGAAGCCCAGCTTTTCGAACAGGGGTTCGAGCACGCCCGGCGTCGGGGATGCGAACTCGACGAATTCAAAGCCCATCAGGCCCATCGGATTCTCGAACAGGTCAGCCATCTTGTTGTCCTTATGATGCAGTATTGTCTCCTCCACCCGGCGCGCGCCGGATAGGCGGCTAACCTTGCGGAACCATTCGATCGGCACTGTTGCGCCAACCAGCAAGCATGCGAAGCGCGCCCGTCCAGGCCGGGCGGGGTCGACGACGGAAATGATACGCCAGTTGGATGTCTCGTCCAGCGAGAACGATATCGAACCGGCATGCTCGCGGCGCAGCATACCGAGAAACGGCGGTGGCAGGAAGACGCGTTTTATCGGCGCGGGCGTGCCTGGCCGGTAGCTGGAGGCCACCGGCGGACCGAAACCGAGTGCCCGCGCGGCCTGGGCCGCATGCTGCCCCGCCCTTGGCGCCGAACTTCATGGGGTGCGGCTGCCCCGGCGCGAGGCAAGTGAAATCGGCTGTCCATTGTTCGTGCAGGGCCTTGCCGGTCGCGCCGCCGTCCTGGTCGTTGGACAGGGCCCCGGTCAGCATCCTGCGGGAGGCGAACAGAAGGTGTGCGGGCCGCCAAGGCCGGATCGCTTGGCGCAATCGGCTAATGCGCGAAAGCCTCGGCGACGAGCGCGCGCAGCCATCCGTTGCCCGGGTCCTGGTTGTAGCGCCGGTGCCAGAACATGTTGGTCTGCAGCGTCGGCAAGTCCAGCGGCGGCGTGATCCAGGCCAGGCCGAAGGGCGGCCCGGCGCGCTCGGCCAGCTTTTGCGGCACTGTCACCACCAGGTCGCTGGCGCCGATGATGTAGGGCACGGCCGTGAAATGCGGCACCCGGAAGCGGGTCGAGGCGCCGACGCCCGCCTTTTCCAGCAGCTGGTTGATGCGGTCGTAGGGCGCTTCGGTCGACTCCACGAACAAGTGCTCGCAAGCGGCAAAGCGCGCCAGGTCGACCTTGCCCTGGGTGAGCGGATGGCCGCGCCGTACCATGCTGACATAGGGCTGGCGAAACAGCAGGCGCTGGTACAGGGCTTCGGAGATATCCTCGAAGGGTCCGATCGCCAGGTCCACGCGCCCGCTTTCCATCTCTTCCTTCAGGGCGATGCCAGCGGCGCGGCGCGAGCTGATCTGCACCAGGGGCGCGGCCAGGCGGCAGCGCTCGATCAGGGCCGGCATGAAGTGCACTTCGCCGACGTCGGTCATGGCGATCGTGAAGCAGCGCGTGCTGGTGGCGGCGTCGAAGGCGCTGCGCCGGTTCAGGGCCAGCGCCACCTGGGCCAGGGCGACGCCGACCGGCTCGGCCAGCGCCTGCGCATACGGGGTCGGCTGCATGCCCTGCCCGGTGCGCACGAACAATTCGTCCCCGAACACGCGGCGCAGGCGCGCCAGCGCATTGCTGACGGCCGATTGCGACAGTCCCAGGCGCCGCGCGGCGCTCGAAATCTGGCGTTCGCGGTAGACCTCCTGGAACACCGCCAGCAGGTTCAAGTCCATCTGATGGGGTTCGATCATGGCCGCTCCAGTATTTATTATATGAATAGTCTACATTCATCTATTCACGTCGTAAAATACCAACGCCTGGCTTACAGTGCAGGAAAACGCCATATCGCCAGGAGACGCGCATGACCCAGCACAGCGGACCGCAGCAGGCCTACCAGTCCGGTTTCGGCAACGAATTCGCCACCGAAGCCCTGCCCGGCGCCCTGCCCCGCCACAGGAATTCGCCGCAGCGCGTCGCCTACGGCCTGTATGCCGAACAGCTGTCGGGCACCGCCTTCACCGCGCCGCGCGCACAGAACCGGCGTTCCTGGCTCTACCGCATCCGTCCCGCCGCCATGCACGGCGCCTTCGAGCAGATCGACAGGCACCGTATCGCCGCCAGTTTCACCGGCGTCGCCCCGCCGCCCAACCAGCTGCGCTGGAACCCGCTGCCGATGCCGCAAGCGCCGACCGACTTCATCGACGGCTGGGTGACGATGGCCGGCAACGGCTCGGCCGAGGCGATGCATGGCTGCGCGATCCACCTGTATGCGGCGAACTGTTCGATGACGCAACGCTTCTTCTATTCGGCCGACGGCGAACTGCTGATCGTGCCCCAGCAGGGCCGGCTGGAAATCGCCACCGAACTGGGCACCATCGAGCTCGAACCGCAGGAAATCGCGGTGATCCCGCGCGGCATCCGCTTCCAGGTGCGCCTGCCGGACGGCACGGCGCGCGGCTATATCTGCGAGAACTTCGGCGCCCTGCTGCGCCTGCCCGACCTGGGACCGATCGGCGCCAACGGCCTGGCCAACCCGCGCGATTTCCTCACCCCCGTGGCCCGCTACGAGGACCGCGAAGGCGACTTCACGCTCGTCGCCAAGTTCTGCGGCAACCTGTGGGCCGCCAGCATCGGCCACTCGCCCCTGGACGTGGTCGCCTGGCACGGCAATTACGCCCCCTATAAATACGACCTGCGCCACTTCAACGCCATCGGCTCGGTCAGCTTCGACCACCCCGACCCGTCGATCTTCCTGGTGCTGCAGGCGCCGAGCGACACGCCGGGCGTCGACACGCTCGACTTCGTCATCTTCCCGCCGCGCTGGCTGGCCGGCGAAAACACCTTCCGTCCGCCCTGGTTCCACCGGAATGTCGCCAGCGAATTCATGGGCCTGGTGCACGGCGCCTACGATGCCAAGGCCGAGGGCTTCGTGCCGGGCGGCGCCAGCCTGCACAACTGCATGAGCGGCCATGGACCGGACGCTTCGACCTTCGAGAAGGCCAGCCAGGCCGATACCAGCACGCCGGTGAAGGTCGCCGACACGATGGCGTTCATGTTCGAGACCAGGCAGGTGCTGTGTCCGACCGCGCATGCGCTCGCCTCGCCCGCGCTGCAGGACCGCTACCAGGACTGCTGGGCCGGCATCCGCAAGAACTTCCGCCCGACGCCATGAACAGGCCGCCAGCATGACCCACCAGGCCATCCTCAGTTTCCGGACCCGCGGGCGCGGCACCCTGGATATCACGCGCGAAGTGGCCGAGGTCGTACGGGCGTCCGGCCTCGCCTGCGGCCTGGCGCAGGTCTTCGTGCAGCACACCAGCTGCTCGCTGACGATCACCGAGAACGCCGACCCCGACGTGCGGCGCGATCTCGACACGGTCATGGCGCGCCTGGCACCCGACGGCGACCCTGCCTACCGCCACGACGACGAAGGGCCGGACGACATGGCTGCCCATGTACGTAACGTCTTGAGCGATACCGGGATCACGATCCCGGTGGGGGGCGGCCGCCTGCTGCTCGGCACCTGGCAAGGCATCTACCTGTGGGAACACCGCACGCGGCCGCACCGGCGCACGGTGGTGGTCACCGTACTCGGCTAGGTCACCCTTATGCGCGGCCGCATCTGCCCCGGTTGGCATCGGCCGCGCCACCGCCAAGCTTGTCGAAATACTTTACAATGGACAACTTAGATGATCGCTCTGATATCGTATATTTGCTAATAATCAAGCACTTGTTCCTCATGGCACGACTTTTGCTGATAGCTGGGTACACAACTATTATTGGGAGTTTCCATGAAAGCGCTGAACGTGAAAAACATGCTGGTCGCAGCAACCGCAGTCGCCGGTCTCGCAGCAGGCAACGCCATGGCGGTCCCGACCGCCGATACCCTGAAGGGCGCGTTCGAGACCAAGAACTCGGGTGACAAGGCCGAACTGGCGCTGTTCGAGGCGGTCTCCGGCCTCGACCTCGCCGAGCAAGACCTGCTGCGTGACGAAAGCCCTTCGGTCACCGAAGTGAGCGCGGGCCTGTGGATGCTCAACGACGCGCCGACCGAAGCCGGCTACTTCCTGCTCAAGTTCGGCCTCGGCAAGAACGACGGTTTCAAGACTTCCCTGGACAGCTATCTCTTCCAGAATGTCGGCGACCTGACGCAGCTGGTGTTCAGCGCTGCCGACGTCAATTTCCTGATCGGCGGCGACTGCTCCACCAAGAACGACAATGCCTGCAATGCCGGCCGCCTGAGCCACTGGACCTTCATCGCCGGCGGAGGCGGCGGCGGCAACCCGGGCGGCGGCGAAGTGCCCGAGCCGGCATCCCTGGCCCTGCTCGGCGCCGGCCTGGCGGGCATGGCCCTGCGCCGCCGCAAGTAATTCCGGCGCCGCACGGGCGCCGCTGCCTTCCATGCAACATGGCGCCCGGGAGAGGGCGCCATTTTTATTGGCCGCGCGCCGCCGCCCTTCAGCGCACGGTCACGCTCACCGTCCTGGTGCTGGCGTTGCCGGCGGCATCGCGCGCGCTCGCGGCGATCGTGTGGGTGCCTGGCGCCGCCTTGCGCGTGTTCCAGCTGTAGGCCAGCGAAGCGCCGGTGCCGCTGGCAACGACCTTGCCGTCGATCGACAGGCTGGTGCGGATGCCGGCGGCGCCCGCGTCGTCGGATGCGGCGATACTGACGGCCACGGTGCCGCTGACCGCGCCGGCGACCGGATTGTTGATGGCCACCACCGGGGCGGCGGTATCGGCCGCCACGACGGTGCCGCCGCTGCCGTTGGCGACGTTGACCGCCACCGTGGCCGACGCGCCCGCATTGCCGGCCGCGTCATGCGCGACCGCCACCAGCGATGCCATGCCGTTCGCGACGCCCGCCGAATTCCAGGTGAAGCTGTAGGGCGCGGCGCTGGCGCTGGCCACGGTCGTGCCGTTGACCTTCAAGTCGACCCGTGCCACGCCGACGTTGTCCGACGCCGTCACGCTCACCGCCACCGTGCCCGACACCGAACTGCTGCCCAGCGGGGCGGCGATCGCCGCCAGCGGCGCCGTCGCGTCGAGCGTGGCGGCATGGCCGAGGGCCGCGCCGACGGCGGCGGCGGCGTTCACGCGACCGTGGCCGAAGACGGCGTCGCGGCCCGCCGTGCCGAGGTCGACCGCGGTCGAGAACAGCAGCGATTCGACCTGCTCGGCGC
The DNA here is from genome assembly GCF_042656795.1 of Massilia jejuensis. Taxonomy (NCBI): domain Bacteria; kingdom Pseudomonadati; phylum Pseudomonadota; class Betaproteobacteria; order Burkholderiales; family Oxalobacteraceae; genus Massilia; species Massilia jejuensis. The sequence goes on from NZ_JBHSMS010000011.1 coordinate 80,683, forward strand.
TCAGGTCGGGACGCGCCGCCATCATCAGGCCGGCCGCGCCGGCGGCCACCGGGCTGGCGAACGACGTGCCGTTCCAGGCCGAGTAGCCGAGCGAATTGTTGGTGGTCCAGATGCCCGTACCCGGCGCGGCCAGCGCGACGAAGCTGCCCCAGCTCGAAAAGCTCGATTTCCTGTCCTGGCTGTCGGTCGAGGAAACGATGATGAAGGCGTTGTCGGGCGCGACGTTTTCATCGACGTTGTTGTTGCCGGCCGAGATGAAGACCAGGCCGCCCTTGTTCTTCATGTAGCGCGCCGCGCTTTTCACGGCCGCGCTGCCGGCGATGCCGACGAAGCTGATGTTGGCGATGCGGGCGCCGTGGTCGGCGGCGTAGGTGATGCCGCTGGCGATGGTGCTGAAATAGGCCGGGCAGCCGCCGCTCGCATCCTTGTAGGCGATGCGGACCGGCATGATGCGCGCCGCTCCGGCAACGCCGGCCACGCCCATCGCGTTGTTGGTGCTGGCCGCCGCCGCACCGGCCACCGCCGTGCCATGGCCGCACAGGTCGCTGGTGTCGGCCGTGTTGTTGTAGACGTTGAAGCCCGCCACGAGGCGGTCCTTCAAGTCGGGGTGGGCGGCGTTCACGCCGGTGTCGAGCACGGCGATGGTAATGCCGCCGCCCTGGGTGCTGTCCCAGGCGCCCGGCGCGCCGATCTTGCCGATGTGCCAGGCGCTGCCGATGTAAGGGTCGTTGACCGCCAGTGCCGGGCCGACCTTGCGGTCGAGTTCGGCGAACCTGATTTCCGGGCGGCGCGACAGCCTGGCGACCGCGTCTTCCTCGGACAGGCCCGGCGCCAGATGGACCACGTGCATGCGGCTCTGGCCGAGCTTGCGTCGCTTGCCGCCGTGGGCCTTGACCAGGGTGTCGAGTTCGGCGTCGGACAGGCCGGCTTGCGCTTCGATCACGATCCGGCCGCGGGCGAAGTCGCCGCCCGGGGCGGCGTGCGCGGCGCCCAGGCCCAGGCTGGCGGCGGCGAGCGCGGTCAAGGTTGTGCGGAGGGACGAAGTGGCGAAGGCGGTCGTCATGGCGGGCGATCCTGTTGGTGGTTGCAGTTCACAGGATTGCTGGCCGACGCGACGGCGCGCGCACGCAAGCTGCGCGCCGCGCGGGTGTCGGTGCCTGGCAGTCCTGCCGTCATCGAGCCGGGTGGCTCATTAGACCGTTGACTTTGCGTCCTCCGCTTTCGCGGAGTTTGCCCTTTTCAGTGATGGGACCGAGTGTAGCGTCGACATTACCACATGGCAACATAAATCTGCGCGTGGGCGGTTTCTCATCGTTCCGACCGTACATCCCGCGCGCGGATGGCCGAACGCCACCTTCCAAAGGCGCACTGCATGCACTTTCTCACGGGCACGCGCGGACATGCGTGGACGGCGCGCCGGCGCCATCCTCATTAGAATGTCACCCACCCTATCAAGATGCCGGGCCGTACCAAGGCCCTTGTCCGCCCCGCATGACAAACATCGAACTCGACGACCTGGTGCTGGACCAGGTACGGCGCCTGAACCGCATGCTGGCCTGGCTGCCGCGCCTGAAGGTCGCCAACCGCTTCGCGCCGCTGCTGGTGCGGGCCGTGCTGCGCGTCTCGCAAATCGGCGCCGACGCCCGGCTGGCGCGGCGCGGCGTGCGCATCGCGCACCTGGCTGCCGAAGCGGACGGCTTGCGGGTGCCGGTGCGGGTGCTGCGCCCGGCCGGCCCGGCGCGCGCGGTCGTGTTGGACATCCACGGCGGCGGCTGGGTGTTCGGCAACCCGCGCCTGGACGACCCGCACAACGCGGCGCTCGTCGACGCCTGCCAGGTGGCGGTGGTCGCGGTCGACTACCGGCTGCTGCCGCGCGCCACGCTGCAGGACGCGATGGACGACTGCCTGGCCGCCGCGCGCTGGCTCCTGGAAGGCGGCCTCGGCGAGCTTGCCGGCCTGCCCGTGTTCGTGCTGGGCGAATCGGCCGGCGCCCACCTGGCCGCCACCGTGCTGCTGCGCCTGCGCGCCCACCCCGGCCTGCTGGCGCGCGTCGCCGGCGCCGTGCTGTACTACGGCGTCTATGACCTGGGCGGCACGCCGCGCGTGCATGCGGCCGGCCCCGAGACCCTGGTGCTCGACGGCCCCGGCCTGGCCGCCGACCTCCGTATGCTGCTGCCCGCCAGCAGCGAACGCGAACGGCGCGCGGCCCCGCACTCGCCCCTGTACGGCGAGCTGTCCGGCCTGCCGCCGGCGCTGCTGGTGGGCGCGCAGCGCGACCCGCTGTGCGACGACACGCGGCTGCTGGCGGCGCGCTGGGCCGAGGTGGCCGAGGTCGAGCTGCATGTGCTGCCCGAGGCGCCCCATGGCTTCCTGCGCTTTCCGACGCCGCTGGCGCACATCGTGCCGGCCCGCACCCATGCGTGGATTGGCGAGCGCATCGCCGCCACTACCGGGCGCAAGGCGCTAAGTGCTTGACCAGAAATAAATGTGAATTTTGGCAAACCGAATCGGATGCGGTGCAAGGCGGCGAGTGCGCCGCAGTGCGAGCACTGCAAGCACCGCAAGCGGACAGGGACCAGCGCAGCAGCGCGCCGGTTCTGGCAGCCAAACACGCATTGAGTTCCGGGCGAGTACTTAGTAGCGAAAGAGCAGCGGCAGCGCGGGCCGGAAATCGTGGACCTGCCCCGAGGGCGCGCCGTCGAAAGCGATTTCCAGCAGGTCGCCGGGGCCCTCGACAATGGCGACCTTGCCCGTGCAGATGGCCGCCACCGCCGCCGGCGACAGGACATGCCGGTCGCGCACCGTGACGGTGACGGCGCTGATTTCGCGCAGCCCGGCGCCATGCGCGAGCGGTTGGCGGCGCGCGACGGGTGCGGTCTCCGGCGCGGTCGCACTGCGCAGGAAAAACCACATCGGCTCGGCCAAGGGAGCCTCGGCGGCGATGTCGACCTGCATGCCGGGAGGCAGATACCCGGGCGTGTACGGCCAGGCTGGGAACGGGACGCCATCGCGCCCCGGCGATGGCCGGAAACACAGGCCGAAGGGGGAGGCGTTTCCAGCGCCGTCGAGGCGCGCGTGCAGCTGCGTGCGTCGCGTCGCCGAACCGGTGGCCTCGGCCTCGTCGGCGATCCACAGCAGCTCGATGAAGGCATTTCGAAAAAAAAAGCGGCGGTTCGCCGTGCCCTGCCCCGGATGCGTATTCGGACTGCCCTCGGCCAAGCCGAAGGCGGCCAGCAGCGCCGCTTCCGGCGCGCCGGCCCGTGCGCGGATAAACAGGTGGTCCAGTTCCATGCAGCTGCCGATCGATCGTGGTTTCGTTTCCCAAGAATAACAGACAGGCGGCGCCCCTCCGGTGCGGGGCTGGCGGGCCCGCTCGTGCGATGATGCAATTAAGTTATCAACCAGGCGCCCATGCGCCCCGGACCGGCCCGGCAAGCCGTGGAGCCGCGCTTTCCCGTTATGCTGACCGATATCCTGATCATCCTTTTCCTTATCCTTCTGAATGGCGTATTCGCGATGTCGGAACTGGCGCTGGTCTCGGCCAAGCGCATGCGGCTGGAGAAAGCCTCCGGCGAAGGCAGCCGCGGTGCGCGCGCCGCGCTCGACCTGGCCGACGAACCGAGCCACTTCCTCTCCACGGTCCAGGTCGGCATCACGCTGATCAGCATCTTCAACGGCGCCTTCGGCGAGGCGTCGCTGGTCGCCCACCTGAAACCCGAATTCGAAACGATGCCGCTGATCGCGCCCTACGCCTACCAGGTCGCGCTCGGCCTGGTGGTGGTGTGCATCACCTTCGCCTCGATCATCCTCGGCGAACTGGTTCCCAAGCGTATCGCCATGGCCTATCCGGAAGCGGTGGCCACGCTGATCGCGCCGCCGCTGCGGGTGCTGTCGACGATCATGTCGCCGTTCGTGAAGATCCTGGCGCTGGCCACCGAAGCGATCGTGGCCCTGATCGGGATCGGGCGCCACAAGGAGGAGGCGCCGACCGAGGAAGACATCACCGGCATGTTCAAGGAGAGCACGGACGCCGGCGTGTTCGAGAAAACCGAATACGACATCGTCTCGCGCGCGCTGCGCCTGGACGACCAGCACCTGAAATCGCTGATGACGCCGCGCGTCGACCTGACCCTGGTCGACCTGGAGATCCCGCGCGCCGACAACCTGGCGCGCATCGCCTGCAGCCGCTACAGCCGCATGCCGGTCTGCCGCGGCGACCGCTCGCAGATCATCGGCTTCGTCCATTGCCGCGACCTGCTGGCCCAGGCCGTGCGCGCCGGCACGCTCGACGCGATCGACATCGAACGGGCGGTCCAGGAGATCCTGTACGTGCCGGAGACGGTCAGCGCGATGGGCCTGCTCGAACTGTTCAAGAAGAACAAGGCGGAAATCGCGCTCATCGTCGACGAATACGGCGACACCCAGGGCATGGTCACCCTGACCGACGTCATGAGCGCGCTGGTGGGCGACGTGTCGGTCATCGGCGAGGACGACGAACAGGACGCCGTCCAGCGCGAGGACGGCAGCTGGCTGCTCGACGGCAGCGTGGCGCTCGACCGCTTCCGCGACCTGATGAATACGGCGCAGCGCTTCCCCGGCGAGGAATCGGGGGCCTATCACACGCTGGCCGGTTTCATCCTGTTCCAGCTCGGCTATATCCCGCGCGTGTCGGAAACGACGCACTGGAACGGCTACTGCTTCGAAGTCGTGGACATGGACGGCAACCGCATCGACAAGCTGCTGGTCGCGCACCTCCCGCCGCCAGCCGAGGAAGTCGACGAAGCCCGCATGCGCGACGACGCGGCCTGAAGCGCGCGGCCCAAGGCGCGCCGTCTGGAGCGCGAAGGCGCTCCCCGCCGACCGGGTATCGGCCGCGCCTTAACCGTCCGCTAATACTGTCGGGTTAAGCTGAACGCTTTCAGCCAGCTTCAATCCGACCGGAGACCGCTATCGACGCCATCAATCTCGGACCCCTGGTCCTGCCGCTGCGCGTACTCGCGCCGCTCGTCGCGCTGCTTGCCGCGAACCTGGCCGCCTGGTACTGGCAGCGCCGGCGCGGCATCGATGCCTCCCCCGCGCTGTGGCAGATGACGCTTTGGGGCTTTCTCGCCGCGCGCGCCGCTTTCGTGCTCAAGCACTGGGAGAGCTACCGCGACGCCCCGCTCGGCATGCTCGATATCCGCGACGGCGGCTTCATCGCCTTCGCCGGCCTGCTGGCGGCCTGCGCGGTCGGCTTCGAGCAACTGCGGCGCGCCCCCATCCTGCGCCGGCCGCTGACGACGGCCGCGCTGGCGGGCGTGCTGGTCTGGGGCGGCGCCACGCTCGCGCTGCACGCAGGCCACGCGCCTGCTCCCCTGCCCCGGCTCGTCCTCCAGCGCCTCGACGGCGGCGCGGTCGACCTGCGCCAGTTCACCGGGCGCCCGGTGGTCGTCAACCTGTGGGCGACCTGGTGCCCGCCCTGCCAGCGCGAGATGCCCGCGCTGACCGCCGCCCAGGCCGCCCACCCGGAGGTTACCTTCCTGTTCGTGAACGCGGGCGAAGACGCGGCCACCGTGCAGCGTTACCTGGCTGCGGCCGGCGTCGCGCCGGAGAATGTGCTGCTCGACGCGCCGCGCGCGGCGGCGCGCGCCATGGACGCGGTCGGCTACCCGACCACGCTGTTCTACGATGCGCGCGGGATGCTGGCGGCGCGCCACATGGGCGAGCTCTCGCGCGCCGCCGTCGAGGAACAGCTGGGCCAGCTGCGGCGCGCGCCCTGAGCGGCGGCAGCGCCGGCCCCACTATTGCCTCCCTGCAAATGCCCATATGCATTAGAATCATCGACTTTGTTCACCGGGCAGGCGGCATGAAAGCACCCACGCAGCAACTCAAACGCGGCCTCAAGAGCCGGCACATCCAGCTGATCGCCCTCGGCGGCGCCATCGGCACCGGGCTCTTCCTCGGCATCGCGCAGACGATCCAGATGGCCGGGCCCTCGGTGCTGCTCGGCTATGGGGTGGCGGGCGTGGTCGCCTTCCTGATCATGCGCCAGCTGGCCGAACTGGTGGTCGAGGAGCCCGTCGCCGGTTCGGTCAGCTATTTCGCCGACAAGTACGGCGGCCACATGGCCGGCTTCATCTCGGGCTGGAATTACTGGGTGATGTACATCCTGGTGTCGATGGCCGAGCTGTCGGCGGTCGGGATCTATGTCCAGTACTGGTTCCCCGAGGTGCCGACCTGGATGTCGGCGCTCGCCTTCTTCCTGATCATCAATTCCTTCAGCCTGCTCAACGTGAAGGCCTTCGGCGAACTCGAATTCTGGTTCGCCGTGATCAAGGTCGTCGCCGTGATCGGCATGATCCTGTTCGGCAGCTGGCTGCTCCTGTCCGGCACGGCCGGTCCCGAGGCTGGCGTGGCCAACCTGTGGCGCCATGGCGGGTTCTTCCCCAACGGCGTGGCCGGCCTGGCGCTGTCGATGGCCGTCATCATGTTCTCCTTCGGCGGCCTGGAGCTGATCGGCATCACCGCGGCCGAAGCGGACGACCCGGCCCGCTCGATCCCGCGCGCCACCAACCAGGCGCTGTACCGCGTGCTGATCTTCTATATCGGCGCCCTCTTCATCCTGCTCGCGCTGTTCCCGTGGACCAAGGTGGTACAGGGCGGCAGCCCCTTCGTGCTGATCTTCGCGGCCCTCGACAGCAGCGCCGTGGCCACCGTCCTGAACATCGTCGTCCTCACCGCGGCGCTGTCGGTCTACAACAGCGCCGTGTATGCCAACACGCGCATGCTGTTCGGCCTGGCGACGCAAGGCAACGCGCCGCGCGCGCTGATGAAGCTGACGCGCAACGGCGTGCCGCTGGCGGCGCTGGGCGTGTCGGCGCTGGCCACCGGCGCCTGCATCGCCGTCAACTACTTCCTGCCGCGCGAAGCCTTCGGGATGATGATGGGACTCGCGGTGGCGGGCCTGGTCATCAACTGGGCCACGATCTCGATCGTGCACCTGCGTTTTCGCAGCGTGAAGGCAGGCACCCCTACCCGCTTCCCGAGTCCCCTGCATCCGCTCGGGAATTACCTGTGCCTGGCCTTCCTCGCCGGCATCACGCTCGTCATGTACCTGACGCCGGCCCTGCGCATCTCGGTCTACCTGATCCCGGCCTGGCTGCTCCTGCTGTGCGTAGGCTACGCCGTGCGCGGGCGCCGCGCGCGCGGCTGACGGACGCCGTCATGTTCGCGCCGCCTGGCGGACAAAGCGGCTAGACTGCCGCTGTTACCGTCCGTGGGCTCGGCATGGAAAGTTCTTCACAGCGTTTCGTTCCCGGCGTCGCCGCCGAGCCGGCAGGCGCGGCGTCCGTGCGCGCTGGCGGGCCGGGCGTGCTGGTGGCCGATGCCGCCCAGCGCGTGCTCGGTGCCAGCGACGGTTTTTTCGCGCGTACCCGGCTCGGCCCCGCCGACGTGGTCGGACGCACGCTGGCCGAACTGGCACCGGCGCTGGCGCGCAACCCGGCATTGGTCCAGCCGGCCGCGCTCGACATCGTCCCCGTGTTCGACGGCGGCGGCCAGGTCGCCCACTTCACGGCCACCCTGCGCGAAGGTGCGGCCGCGCCGCCGCACGCCCACGAACTGCTCGACCGCATCCCGGCCGGCGTCGTCGTCCATGCCGCCGACGCGCGCGCCGTCTACGCCAACTGCCACGCGCGGGCCCTGCTTGGCCCGGCCCTGGACGGCATGCGCGGCCCGCCCGGCGGCGCGCGCGGCCCGGCCCTGCTGCGCGCCGACGGCACGGTGCTCGCGCCCGACGATTACCCGGCCGTCACGGCGCTGCGCCACGGGGCCATGGTCAGCGGCTTCATTGTCGGGCTGCCCACGGACGGCGCGCCGCGCTGGCTGATCTGCAACGCCTTTCCCGTGCACGCGCCCGACGGCAGCATCGACGAAATCGTCTCCTGCTATACCGACTGCACCCGGCTCAAGCAAATCGAACAGTCCCTGCTCAAGTCCGAGGAACGCCTGCGCCTGGTGCTGCAAGGCTCGACCGACGCGCCCTGGGACTGGGACCTGGTCAGTAACGAACTCTACTATTCGGAGCGCTACTGGGAAATGGTCGGCTACCGGCCGGGCGAACTGCCGGCGCGGCCGGAAACCTGGATGAGCATGCTGGACCCCGAGGACAGCGAGCGCGCGATCGGGTTCGTGCGCGACCTGCTGCGCGGGCGCGAACGCACCTACAGCATCGAATTTCGCCTGCGCCACCGCGACGGACATGCCGTGCCGATCCTCTCGCGCGGTTTCGTCCTGCGCGACGCGAGCGGCCGGGCGATCCGCATGTCGGGCACGAATACCGACCTGACCCAGGCCAAGCAGGCCGAGCGCCGCATCTACGAACTGGCCTATTTCGACTACCTCACCGGGCTGCCGAACCGGCGCCTGCTGGTCGAGCAGCTGGCCAAGATCCTGCCGCGCAGCCAGCGCACCGGCCAGTTCGGCGCCCTGCTCTTCATCGACCTCGACAACTTCAAGCTGCTCAACGACACGCTCGGCCACGACGTCGGCGACCAGCTGCTGTGCGAAGTGGCCGAGCGCCTGCGCCGTACGGTGCGCGCGAGCGACCACCTGTCGCGCCTGGGCGGCGACGAATTCGTCGTCGTGCTGGAAAACCTGGGTGCGACCGGGGATGGCGCGGTCGTCGAGGCCAGCCTGGTCGGCGCCAAGCTGCTCGCGGCCCTGGCCCAGCCCTTCCAGCTGGCCGCCCGTCCCAGCGTCAGCACGCCCAGCATCGGCGTCGCCCTGTTCGGGGACGGCCCCGCCAGTGTCGACGTGCTGCTGCGCCAGGCCGATCTCGCCATGTACCGCGCCAAGGCCGAGGGCCGCAACACGGTGCGCTTTTTCGACCCCGGCATGCAGGCCGCGGCCGACCGCCAGATCGCGCTCGAACACGACCTGCGCGAGGGCATCCGGCGCCAGCGCTTCGAACTGCATTGCCAGCCGCAGTTCGACGTGGCCGGGCGCCTGGTCGGCGCCGAAGTGCTGCTGCGCTCGAATCATACGGGACTGGGCCTGGTCGGCCCCGCCGAATTCATCGGCCTGGCCGAAACCAGCGGCCTGATCGTGCCGCTGGGCGCGATGGTGCTGCTCGAGACCTGCCGCGTCCTGGCGCGCTGGGCGCGCGACCCGCGCCTGGCCTGCCTCACGCTGGCGGTCAACGTCAGCGTCCAACAGCTGCGCCAGCCCGATTTCGTCGAGCGCGTCCTCGCTGCCCTGCTCGAGACCGGCGCCGCCCCGGACAAGCTGCGCCTGGAGCTGACCGAAAGCGTCTTCGCCGAGGACGTCGAGGCCGTGGCCGGCAAGATGCATGCGCTGCGCGCGCATGCGGTGAGCTTCTCGCTGGACGACTTCGGCACCGGCTACTCGTCGCTCAGCTACCTGAAGCGCTTGCCGCTGGCCGAACTGAAGATCGACCGCAGCTTCGTGAAGGACCTGCCCGAGGACGCAAACGCGGGCGCGATCGTCGACGCGATCCTGGGCCTGGCGCGCACGCTCAATCTGCAGGTGGTGGCCGAAGGCGTCGAGACCCAGGCGCAGCGCGATTTCCTGGTGGCGCACGGGTGCGCGCTGCTGCAGGGATACCTGCTGGGGCGGCCGGTGCCGATCGAGGCCTTCGAGCGCGACTGGGGAAGCGCCGGCCAGGAACCTGTCCGGTAGGGAGGACGAAGTTGGCGACGGTGCATGGCAGGCACGCGGCCAGCGCGATGCAAGTAGCGTGCGCTGGCCCACGGCGCATCGCGCTATTCTGGTGGCGAACCGGTCATCCCATCAACCGGACAACGGTGTCCACAAATGACCCAATTGCGCCCCGACGCCGCGCTGCGGCGCGACCAGATCCTCGATGCCGCCGATGCCGTCTTTTCCGAACGCGGCATCACCGCCCCGCTCGACCTGGTGGTCACGCGCGCCGGCGTCGGCCGCGCCACCCTGTACCGCAACTTTCCCGACCGCGCGGCCCTGGTCGAAGCCCTGTTCGAGCGCGCGCTCGACGAACTCGAGGCCGGGGCGGCCGGCCAGGACCTGTTCGCCCTCGTCGAGCAGGTCGGCCTGCGCATCGTCGCCACGCCCGCGGTCGCCGACTACTGGCGCGCGCTGGAACCGGGCGACGCCGGCGCGAAGGCGGCGCGCGAGCGCCTGGCCCGCCTGTTCCGGGCGCCGCTGGCCGCGGCCTTGAGGCGCCAGGCCTGCCGGGCCGACCTGCGTCCGGCCGACCTGGTGCTGGTCTGCGGCATGCTGGGCGCCGCGCTGCGCGGCGCGACACCGGCCCAGCGGCGCCTGCTGGTGCGGCGCGCAATCGACTTGCTGCAGGTCGGCGTGGCGGCCGGGGCGCGCCCGCGATAGGCGGCGCCGGGACGCCGTCCCGCTCCGGCCGAACGCGCGCACCTTTGCCCTTGCTCGGCACAGCCTCGTGACGAGCGTGCTACTTTGCCGGCAGATGCGGGCCGGCGCCGGCGATCGACGCGGCCTGCACCGCCATCGGACAGGCCCTTTCCGCACGAAATATGCTGCACGGCACCACGAAAATACTTCTCTGCAATGCCCGCCTACCCGTCCGCAGCATTTATCATTCCAGCTTGCCGCACATCACCTTACAAAGGGAACGTGAATTATGAGCCAGGGACAACCTCTGTCGCTGCATGTCCCGGAGCCAACCGGCCGCCCGGGTTGCAAGACCGATTTTTCGTATTTACAGACCAGTCCTGCCGGCGCCGTCCGGCGGCCGGACACCGATGTCCTGTTCGGCGACACCGCCGACCTCGTGACCTCGCTGATCCGCGTGCTCGACGACGACGGCAATGCCGTCGGTCCGTGGGCGCCGGAGCTCCCGGTCGAGACGCTGCGCTTCGGCCTGCGCACGATGATGAAGACCCGCATCTTCGATGCGCGCATGGTCATCGCCCAGCGCCAGAAGAAGATGTCCTTCTACATGACCTCGCTGGGCGAGGAAGCCATCGGCACCGCCCAGGCGCTGGCCCTGAAGGACGGCGACATGTGCTTCCCGACCTACCGCCAGCAAAGCCTGCTGATGGCGCGCGAATACCCGATGGTCGACATGATCTGCCAGCTGCTCTCGAACGAGCGCGACCCGATGAAGGGCCGCCAGCTGCCGGTCATGTACTCGGTCAAGGCCAAGGGCTTCTTCTCGATTTCCGGGAACCTGGCCACGCAGGTGCCGCAGGCGGTCGGCTGGGCCATGGCCTCGGCGATCAAGGGCGACACCAGGATCGCCTCGGCCTGGATCGGCGACGGCGCCACCGCCGAATCGGACTTCAACACCGCGCTCACCTTCGCCCACGTGTACCGGGCGCCCTGCATCATCAACGTCGTCAACAACCAGTGGGCCATCTCGACCTTCCAGGCGATCGCCGGCGGCGAGAGCGTCACCTTCGCCGCGCGCGGCGTGGGCAGCGGCATCGCCAGCCTGCGCGTGGACGGCAACGACTTCCTGGCCGTGTACGCGGCCTCCTGCTGGGCCGCCGAGCGTGCCCGCGGCAACCTCGGGCCGACCCTGATCGAATGGGTCACCTACCGCGCCGGCCCCCACTCGACCTCCGACGATCCCTCGCGCTACCGGCCGGCCGACGACTGGTCGCGCTTTCCGCTGGGCGACCCGATCGCGCGCCTGCGCCGGCACCTGGAGAAACTGGGTGCCTGGTCCGAGGAGGAGCACGAGCGCGTGCAGGCCGAACTCGAAGCCGAGGTCATCGCCGCGCAGAAGGAAGCCGAACAATACGGCACGCTGGCCGACGGCCGCGTACCGAGCGCGGCGTCGATGTTCGAGGATGTCTACAAGGACATGCCCGAGCACCTGCGCCGCCAACGTCAACAATTGGGAGTGTAATGATGGCGCGCGATAGCGATAGAGAACCGGTCACGGAATCGGCTACAACCCAGATGACGATGATCCAGGCGCTGCGTTCGGCCATGGACGTCATGCTCGGCCGCGACGGCAACGTCGTCGTCTACGGCCAGGACGTCGGCTACTTCGGCGGCGTGTTCCGCGCCACCGACGGCCTGCAGGCCAAGTACGGCAGCTCGCGCGTGTTCGATGCGCCGATTTCCGAAGGCGGCATCGTCGGCACCGCGGTCGGCATGGGCGCCTACGGCCTGCGGCCCGTGGTCGAGATCCAGTTCGCCGATTATTTCTACCCGGCGTCCGACCAGATCGTCTCCGAGGCGGCGCGCCTGCGCTACCGCTCGGCCGGCGACTTCACGGCCCCGCTGACGATCCGCATGCCTTGCGGGGGCGGCATCTACGGCGGCCAGACCCACAGCCAGAGCCCGGAAGCGATGTTCACCCACGTCTGCGGCCTGCGCACGGTGATGCCCTCGAATCCGTACGACGCGAAGGGCTTGCTGATCGCCTCGATCGAGAACGACGATCCGGTCATCTTCCTCGAACCGAAGCGCCTCTACAACGGCCCCTTCGACGGCCACCACGACCGCCCGGTCGTGTCATGGTCGAAGCATCCGCTGGGCGAAGTCCCGGAAGGCTACTACACGGTCGCGCTGGACAAGGCCGCCATCTTCCGCCCGGGCGCCGACCTGACCGTCATCACTTACGGCACCATGGTCTGGGTCTCGGAAGCGGCCGCCCTGGAAACCGGGATCGATGCCGAAATCATCGACCTGCGCACCCTGTGGCCGCTGGACCTGGACACCATCGTCGAATCGGTCAAGAAAACCGGCCGCTGCGTGGTCGTTCACGAGGCGACGCGCACCAGCGGCTTCGGCGCCGAACTGACGGCCCTGGTGCAGGAACACTGCTTCTATCACCTGGAAGCGCCGATCGAGCGCGTCGCCGGATGGGACACCCCGTATCCGCACGCGCAGGAATGGGCATACTTCCCCGGCCCCGACCGTGTCGGCGCCGCGTTCAAACGTGCGATGGAGGCGAAATAAATGGGTATTCACGTCATCAAGATGCCCGATCTCGGCGAAGGCATCGCCGAAGTCGAAGTCGTCGCCTGGCACGTCAAGCCGGGCGACACGGTCAAGGAAGACCAGGTCCTGGCCGACGTCATGACCGACAAGGCCACCGTCGAGATTCCCTCGCCGGTGCACGGCACCGTCACCTCGCTCGGCGGCGAGCTCGGCCAAGCCATGGCCGTCGGCGCGGAACTGATCCGCATCGAGGTCGAAGGCGCCGGCAACTACATGGGCGACACCGGCGCGGCGCGCCGGCAACCGGCCAATGCAGCCCCGGCAGCGGCCGGCGCGCAGTCCAGCGCCGGCACTGCCGAGCAATTCGAGCCGGTCACCGTGGCCGAGCCGGAAACCGTGGTCACGACGGCGACCGGCGCCGCGACGGCGGCGCCCGCGCAAGCCGCGCCGCCGCGCCCGGCGCCGGCGCCGGCCTGCACGCAAGGCGGTTCGCAACCGGCGGCACCCGGCCACCATGGCCGCGCCGCGGGCGAACGGCCGCTGGCCGCGCCCGCCGTGCGCCAGCGCGCATGGGACATGGGCATCGAGCTGCAATACGTGACCGGCTCCGGACCCGCCAGCCGGATCTCGCACGCCGACCTCGATGCCTTCGTCGCGCGCGGCCGGCAAAAGGCCGCCGAGGGCGACCGCCGCTACGCGCCGCTCGAGGGCGAGCAGGCCATGCCGCTGATCGGCATGCGCCGCAAGATCGCCGAGAAGATGGCCGAAGCCAAGCGCCGCATCCCGCACTTTACCTATGTCGAGGAAGTCGACGTCACCGAACTCGAAGCGCTGCGCGTGCAGCTCAATGCCCGCTACGCCGGCCAGCGTCCGAAGCTGACCCTGCTGCCGCTGATCATGCGCGCGGTCGTGCTGGCGATCCGCAAGTACCCGTCGGTGAACGCCCGTTTCGACGACGACGCCAACATCGTCACCACCTACAACCCGGTCCACCTCGGCATCGCCGCGCAGACCGACGCCGGCCTGATGGTGCCGGTGGTGAGGAATGCCGAAGCGCGCGACCCGTGGTCGGCCGCGAGCGAGGTGGCGCGGCTGGCCGAGGCGGCCCGCAGCGGCAAGGCGCTGCGCGAGGAACTGGCCGGTTCCACCATCACGATCACCAGCCTCGGCGCCCTGGGCGGCATCGTCACCACGCCCGTGATCAACCGGCCCGAAGTGGCGATCGTCGGGATCAACCGCATCGTCGACCGCCCCACCATCCGCGACGGCGCGATGGTCGCGCGCAAGCTGATGAACCTGTCCTCGAGTTTCGACCACCGCGTCATCGACGGCATGGTCGCGGCCGAATTCATCCAGACCATCCGCGGCTACCTCGAGTGCCCGGCAACCCTGTTCGTGGAGTGACCCGATGAACCGACTCTCGACGACGCTGCTCGTCATCGGCGGCGGCCCCGGCGGCTACGTGGCCGCCATCCGCGCCGGCCAGCTCGGCATCCCGACCGTCCTGGTCGAAGCCGGCCCGCTGGGCGGCACCTGCCTGAACATCGGCTGCATTCCCTCGAAAGCCCTGATCCACGCGGCCGAGGAGTTCGACAAGGCCAACCATCATGCCGGCGACTCGCCGCTCGGCATTTCGGCCGCCGCGCCATCGATCGACATCGCGCGCACCGTCGGCTGGAAGGACGGCATCGTCAAGCGCCTTACCGGCGGCGTCGGCGCATTGCTCAAGAAGAACGACGTCCAGGTGATCCACGGCTTCGCCCGCATCCTCGACGGCAAGACAGCCGAGGTGAAGACGGCGGACGGCCAGGTCCAGCGCGTGCACTGCGAGCACCTGCTGCTGGCCGCCGGTTCCGAGGCGGTCGAACTGCCCTTCATGCCGTTCGGCGGCATGGTGGTGTCCTCGACCGAGGCGCTGTCGCCCGACGCCATCCCGAAGCAGCTGGTCGTCGTCGGCGCCGGCTATATCGGTCTCGAACTGGGCACGGCCTATCGCAAGCTGGGCGCGGAAGTGACGGTGGTCGAAGCGGCGCAGCGCATCCTGCCTGCCTACGACGCCGAGCTGACCAAGCCCGTGGGGACGGCCCTGAAGCGTCTCGGCATCGACCTGCGCCTGGGGTCGAAAGTACTGGGCCTGAACGCCGGCGGCAACGGCGTGCGGGTCCAGGAGGCCAATGGAGAGGAGATCGTCCTGTCGGCCGACCGCGTGCTGGTGGCCGTCGGCCGCCGTCCGCGCGCCGCCGGCTGGGGCCTCGAGTCGCTCCGGCTCGACATGAACGGACGCGCGGTGAAGATCGACGACCAGTGCCGCACGTCGATGCGCAACGTCTGGGCCATCGGCGACCTGGCGGGCGAGCCGATGCTGGCGCACCGCGCGATGGCGCAGGGCGAGATGGTGGCCGACATCATCGGCGGCAAGCGCCGTCACTTCATGCCCGCGGCGATGCCGGCCGTGTGCTTTACCGATCCGGAGGTGGTGGTGGTCGGCATGGCACCGGACGAGGCCGAGGCAGCCGGGATCGATGCCGTCGTCGCCAGCTTCCCGTTCGCCGCCAACGGCCGCGCGATGACGATCGAGTCGACCGACGGTTTCGTGCGCGTCGTGGCACGGCGCGACAACCATCTGGTGCTGGGCTGGCAGGCTGTGGGACGCAATGTCTCGGAACTGTCGACGGCCTTCAGCCACTCGATCGAACTGGGCGCGTGCCTGGAAGACGTGGGCGGCACCATCCACGCGCATCCGACGCTGGGCGAGGCGGTGCAGGAAGCGGCGCTGCGGGCGCTGGGGCATGCGCTCCACATCTGAACCCTGGCGCAGGCAGGATCGGGGCGGCCCGCGCCCGCGCGCCGTCGCCGTCGCCGTCCGGGCTGCGACTACCCATGTTGCATGAAGGTTACATCTGTTTACACAAAGCCTATTTTTCGTCTTTCGGCACCGCCTACAATTGCGCTTAGATCGCGTGGCGATGTCGGAGGGGCGACGATGCAGCCCGTCCGCGCACGTGCGATAATCCGCTCGCGCCGAAACCGCGCGTTCGGCCTCCTTCATTCACCAGCCACCAGAGATCCAGACATGTTCAAGAAAATCGCAGCAGCAGTCGCCCTCGTCGCCGCATCGGCGTCCGCCTTCGCCGTCGAACCGCAGCCGTTCTACGCCGGCGTCGACGTCGGTTCGACCAAGATCGAAGGCCTCGACCGCGAAGGCGGCTACGGCGCCTTCCTCGGCTACAAGTTCACCCCGAACGTCGCCATCGAAGGCGGCTACCACCGCCTGGCCGATACCGAATTCAGCGTCGGTTCGGCGCGCGGCGACGTGACCGTCGACCAGATCGCCCTGTCGGTGATCGGCAGCCTGCCGCTGTCGAACGGCTTCGACGTCTACGGCCGTCTCGGTTACAACCGCATCGAAGCCGATGCGGACTTCGGCGGCGTCAGCGCCAAGGAACACGATTCGGGCGCCTTGTACGGCCTGGGCCTGGGCTATTCGTTCAGCCCTGTCGTCCACGCCCGCCTCGAAGTGCAAAAGCCGGCCAGCGACACCACCCGCGTCCTGGCCGGCGTCGGTTTCCGCTTCTAAGCTGCTGCCAACCGGCTGCGCGCCGGCCGTCCAGACGAACCGGGATGCCTGCATCCCGGTTTTTTTGCGTCTGGCGCCGGTCCTTCGCCGTCCATCCCGAAACCCGGCGCGCATGGATTGCGTCGCACGTACAACGGTCATGTCCGGAGTACAAAATGTTTTCACAAGGAAAGACGTGAATGTCGTAGTATCGGCTCATGGATCAAATCGGTAAAAATGAAACAGGAGGTCGGCTACCCGTGGAACATCTCGCTTCGCTGGCCTGTCACGCGTTTGACCCGCTTTCTTTATCGTAGCAACCTGTCAACTTCGGTAGAATCGAATGTTTTTGAACATGGGGCGAGACCGTTCATGCAAGACGACCTCCGTTTTCTGGACCGCGGTGGCCGGGTCGCTCGCCGCATTCTCAAGCTCGACTGGTCCGGCCACCCGCTCGGCCCGGTCGGCACCTGGGACCCGGCGCTGCGCGACGGCCTCGGCACCATGTTCGCGTCCTCGTTTCCGGGGTTCCTGGTGTGGGGCGACGCGATGACCCTGTTCTTCAACGACTTATATGAACCCATGCTCGGCAACAAGGCACATAGCCTGGGCTCGCCGTTCCCGGCCGTCTGGCACGAGGTCTGGGACTGCCTTGGGCCCAGCGTCAAGCGAGTGATGGCGGGCGAGTCCTTCTTTTTCAGGAATTATGCCGTGACGCTGGAACGCCATGGCTACCCGGAACTGGCCCGCTTCCACTTTTCCTACGCCCCCCTGCGCGACGCCGTGGGTGCGGTGCGCGGCTTGTTCTGCACCTGCGTGGAAATCACCGGCGAAGGCGACCCGTTGGCGCCTTATCAGCGCAGCCGCGCGCAGCCCTTGGGGGAGCGCTCCGGCGCGAACGGGAAGTGCGGCTGGACCGAGCGCGCCGCGCAGGCCGACGCACGTTTCGCACGCCTGTGCCGGCGACAAGCGTCGCCGACCCGCGCGCCCGGCGCGCCGACGCCGGCCGGCGATGCCGTCGCGCCCGACCCTGTCGCGGCGCCCTGCGCCGTCCTCGACGATCCGATTGCCTGCACCGCGGCCAGGGACGTCAACGCATCACCCACGACGCCGGCCGATGCCGGCACGTCCTGCCCGGCCCCGACCGTTCCGTGACCATGCATAAATCCGACTCCGATTCCGACCTCGCCTATAACGCCGCCGAGTTTTGTTCCACCAAGGATGCCGCGCGCCTGCTCGGCGTGTCGCACCGCACGGTCCAGCTGTGGGTCGAGAACGGCGCCCTGCAGGCCTGGAAAACCGCGGGCGGCCACCGCCGCATCACGGTCGCGTCGGTCCACAAGCTGGTCAACGAGCGGCGCGGCATCAGCGCCGGCGCGGCGGCCGCACCGGCGGCGCCGGCCGTGAAAAAGCTGTTGCTGGTCGACGACGACCATACGCTGCTGCGCCTGTACGAGCTCGAAATCGCCGGCTGGAACCTGCCGGTCACGGTGGTCAAGGCCCAGGACGGGTTCGAAGCGCTGATCCGGATCGGCGAGCAGCGTCCCGACATCCTGGTGAGCGACCTGAGCATGCCGGGCATGGATGGCTTTCGCATGATCCGCACGCTGCGCGCCGACGCCAGCTCCGTCAACATGGCCGTCATTGTCGTGAGCGGCCTGGACCGTACTACGATCGACTCGATCGGCCTGCCCGACGACATCCCGGTCTTTCCCAAGCCGGTGCCTTTCAACCAGCTGCGCGCCGCCGTCGAACAGGCGCTCTCGGGACCGGCGGACACGATCTGAGCCATGCCCGCCCTGTATTCCACCAGAATCGAAGCCTTATGCCCGCACCGCCACTGCCGCCCGACGAAGAACGCAGGCTCCAGGCCCTGCGCACGCTGAACCTCCTCGACACCGCGCCGGAAGAGCGCTTCGACCGCGTCACCCGGCTGGCGGCCGACCTGTTCGGCGTGCCGGTCGCAATGGTCGGACTGGTCGATGCGCGGCGCGAATGGTTCAAGTCGCGTGTCGGAGGACTCGGCCCGGAACTGCCGCGCGCGCTGTCCCTATCTGCCCACGCCATCGTGGACGACGCCGGGATGGTGGTCGAAGACGCGCTGGCCGACGAACGCTTTGCCGCCCATCCCCTCGTCACCGGGGAGCCGGGGATTCGCTTCTACGCCGCGGCGCCGCTGGCCGCACCCGACGGCAGCAAGGTCGGGACGCTGTGCCTGATCGACAGGGCGCCGCGCCGTTTCGACGCGCGGCAACGCGCGCTGCTGCGCGACCTGGCAGCGATCGTCGCACGCGAATTCGCGGCCGACGAACTGCAGGGCGCCCTCGCCCGGGAGCGCGAGAGCGCTGCCGGGCTGCGCGCGCTGATCGACCAGTTGCCCGAGGGCGTGCTGGTGCTCGACGAGAACGCCGTGGTACTGTCCGCGAACCGGGCCGCGGGCGCGCTTTTCGGCGCCGAGCCGGACGCGCTGGGCGGACGCGGCGTCGAATCGCTCGCGGCCGACGCCGACAGCGTTCGGCTCGCCGGCCAGGCCGAAGACGCCGTGGTGACCCGCCAGCTGAGCGGCCGCCGCGTCGACGGCAGCATTTTTTCCCTGGACCTGACAGCCCGCGCCGTCGTGCTGGACGGACGCCGCCGTTACGCCGCCATCGTGCGCGACGCCGCGGCGCCCCCTGAACATGCCTTGGGCCCGCGCGCGGCCAGCGAACGCCGGCACAAGACCTTCACCCTCGCCTCGCACGAGCTGCGCACGCCGCTGGCGAGCATCATCGGCTTTACCGAACTGCTGCTCAAGCGCGAATTCGATGCGCCGACCGCGCGCGAACTGGTGGAAATCGTGCATGCCCAGGCTGCCACGCTGACGACCGTGCTCAACCAGATATTCGACCTCGCGCGCATCGAGGCCGGTGGACGCCGGGCGCTGCACATCGCGCCCGAGTCGGTGAACGCGGTACTGCTCCAGGCCATGGGCAGCATCGAAGCGCTCGGCCAGAACGCGCGCGTCGTGCTCGCCGTCGACCCGGGCCTGCCGCCGGTGGCGGCCGACGCGCACCGGCTGGCGATGGCGTTTTCCAATGTGCTGTCCAACAGCCTGCGCTATTCGGACGAGGGCAGCCCCGTGACGGTACGCGCATGGTCCGAGGCCGCGCCCGCCCCGGGGGCGGTGCTGGTGCGAGTGAGCGACCAGGGAACCGGCATGTCGCAGGAAGAGCGCGAGCGCCTGTTCGAATCGTTCTACCGCGGCGCGGGCGCCCGTGGCACTGTCGGAACCGGTTTGGGCATGGCCATCTTCAAGGAAATCATCGACCTTCACGAGGCGGGCGTCGAGGTCGCGTCGAGCCCGGGCAAGGGCACGAGCGTGACAGTGCGGCTGCCGATCGCCGGCGAGGTGACCGATGCCTGATTCGATCCTGGTCGTCGACGACCGGCCGGAACTGCGGCTCCTGATCCGGCTGAGCCTACTCACACTGGGCCGGGTCGACACCGCGGCGACGACCGCGGAAGTGCTCGAGCGGGTACACACCGACCCGCCGCGCCTGCTGGTACTCGACGTTTCGCTCGGGACTGAATGCGGCCTGAGCCTGTGCAAGTTGCTGAAAGCCGACCCGGCCACCAGCATGATCCGCATCATCCTGCTCTCGGCCCATGGCCAGCGCGCCGACGTCGCCGCCGGCATGGCGGCCGGCGCCGACAGCTACGTGATCAAGCCTTTCAGCCCGCGCGAGCTGCTGGCTGCCGCCACGGCCCTCATGCAAGAGAATTGATTCCGTAAATTCGGCAACTACGCCCAAATTCGATAAAACCGATAGCAATTCCGGGGAAATCCCTTGCGTTCGGTTGCTGCCGTCCCGCTTCCGCCGCACATCATGTATGATGCAAGAATGTTTTGCTGCTAAGAAACCTTAGTGGCATCATCATCAAGATTGCCTTGCCCTGACTCCGGAGTGCTGAATGTATCCTCGCTTGTTCCCTGCCGCCTTGCTGACGATCTTGCCGACGATCTTGCCGACGATGCTGCTGGCGTTTCCGGCGCAAGCGCGCATGGAGAGCGCGAGCATGGAGGCAATCTTTTCCCTGCACGCCGCCTGGACTGTCGACTTCCTCTCTCGCACGGCGGCGCCGCGCGTCTCCTGCACCGACGCCAGCCCTTACCGCCTCGCATCCCAGGTGCAGGCGTCCGGCGGCGCGAGCTGGGTCCTGACATTCTGAGGCGCGCCCCGCCGCCGCCTTCGCCTAGCCGGCGCAGCACTTCGCGGAACGCTCGAAGACGCGACCGGAAACGGGGCGAAGCGGCAACGCGCCGGCCGCGCAGCCACGGCCACGCGCATCTTTCGGTGCATACCTAGAAATACACCGTCACGGTCAGCGTATCCTTGTAGTCGCCCGGCGACGGCGTCGGCTGCGGCGGCACCCTGCCGTACAGGGGCAGGCTCTGCACCGTGCCGGTGCCGGTGCCGGCCACCGTCGACGTGCCCGCCGTGCCGTCGCCCCAGCCCGGACCGTCCGGGGTGCCGGAAATAACGTAGCGCACCGTTTCCCCGGTCAGGGCGTTGCGCATGCGGCGCTCGCCGACGCTGCCGTGCATGCCGCCGTCCAGGGCGATACGATAGGCATTGTTGGCCGTCAGCTGGAGCGCCAGCGCGGCATTCGCGCGCACTGTGCCTGTGAGAACGCTGCTGCTGCCGAACTGCAGGTTCGAGGCATTGATGACGGCATCGTTAATGACCGTGGCGCGCACCTGGAACGGGAGCGTCGAGGTGGTCCCCGCGGTACAGGAAGGCGTGCCGCTCACGCTCGAGAAGGCGTAAGTGAAGGTGGCGTCGGCGCCGAAAATGCTCGCAAAGACCGTGTCGGCATTACCGGCGGTGGCAACGCCTGCCAGCATTGAACCGGGCACCTTGCCGTAAATCGTATGAGTACGGGAAAAAGACCCCATCGCCACCACGCCGGCCGGCACCGAGACGAGCAGCGGCGTCTGGTTGGCCGGCATGGCGGCGCCGCCCCAGACCGCCGCGCCGCCATAGCTGCTGTCGAGATACAGGTTGTAGGGCAGGCGCGACCCGCCGGCGGCCATCGTGCGCCATGCGCCGGAGGCGCCGCCGCTGCCGGCGCCCAGGCTGGCGCACTACGACAGGTTCGGGAACAGGACGGTCGGCAGGCGCGGCGACATCACGCACTTGATGGTGAGTGGGCCGCTGGCGAAATAATCGCTGCCCGCGATCGGACTGACCTGGGCGAAGACGACATCGGTCATCACGGCGACGCAGCTGTCGGCACGCGCGGACTCGCCGCTGCCGAGCCACAGCACCAGGGCCAGCAGGGCCCAGTGCATGCATTTTTCGAGTATTTTCATGGTCCTCCGAGAGGCGCGCAGGTCAGCGGCCCGATCCGCGCGGGCGCCGCGCCCGGCGCCGGGTCGACATCGAATTTCACTTCGCACGCTCCTTCGGGCGCGCGTGCCGCCACGTAGCGCTCGACCTCGAAACGCGCCACGAGGCCGGCCAGTTGCTGCGGCACGACGTCAATGCTGGCCGTGCGCACGTGGGCGGCGAGCGGCAGCTCCGAAGTGTCGGTCGCCAGCCGGTTCGGGGAGTATGGCGCCAGGTCGGGCAGCAGGAACCGGCCGCCGGCGTCGGTCCGTCCGATCAGGCGGTTTTCCTGCGGTACCGGCACGTCCGGCAAGCCGGTTGAGACCAGCCCGTATCCCGTTCACGAACAGGCTGACGCTGCTGGGCACCACCGCCGAACCCTTCAGGCCGGCCACCGGATAGGTGACCAGATCGGGGCGCAGCTCGAAATTATTGCGCCACTCGACGCCGGCCATGCGCAGGGAACGGGTCCACGAGAACGAGCGGTTCACCAGGTCGCCCACCCGGAGCGAGGCCAGCGCGGCCGGATCGGCCCAGCTCCACGTGCTGTCGTGACGCAGGTAACGGCGTCCGGTACCATGCAGCGTCGCCACGCCGCCGGTGCTGAAGAGGCCGCGCGCGTCGAAATAGCGCAGCTCGTTAAGGGCGGCGATGCTGCGCACTGGCGATGGCACGGCGAAATGTCGATGCAGACATGAGAATTCTCCTGGATAGTGATGCGCAGAGTTGCTACGCATCAACTATGCCAGAATTTCGTTAATCGGCAAAGACGGCAACAACGATCAAATCAGTAATTGTTGCTTGGAAGCATCGCTTGCATGAAAGAATGTCATGTCATGTCGCCGGCGCGTGGCGGGCCGGGCCGTCGCGCGTCAGGATCACGTGGAAAACCGTGCCCCCACCGGGCGCATCGGCGATCTCGATCGCGCCTCCATGCTCGTCGACGATACGCTTGCAGATAGCCAGTCCGAGCCCGGTGCCGCCGGCGTCGCTCCCCTTCGCACCGATCTGGACGAAAGGCTGGAAGACCCGTTCGCGCATGGCCGGCGGAATGCCCGGCCCGCGGTCGCAGACCGACAAGCGCGCCCCGCCGTGCTCGGCGATCAGTTGCAGCAGGACCGGGCTGCCCCGCGGCGCCACCTTGATCGCATTCGACAACAGGTTGGTCAGCACCTGAGTCAGGCGATCCATATCGAAGTTCGCGACGATCGCCTCGGCCCCTGGACCGCTGTCGAGCACGAGCGACACGCCGGCGGCGGTGGCCATGCCGCGCATCGTGCGCAGCGCCTCGCGCGCCAGCGGCAGCACGGGCTGCATGACGGGCGCGAAGCTCATCATCCCGGCCTCGATCTTCTGGATGTCGAGCATGTCGTCGACCAGGCGATTGAGGCGGATGCAGTTGTCGTTGCAGATATCGATCACTTCCTGCATGTCCGCGGGCAGCGGCCCGAGCACGCCGTCGGCGAGCAAGGCCAGCGAGGCCCGGATCGAGGTCAGCGGCGTGCGCAGCTCGTGCGAGACGGTGCCGACGAATTCGTTTTTCATGCGGTCGATGCGCTTGCGTTCGGTAATATCGCGCAGGAAGATGCTGAAGGTGGCGGCGTCGCCCTGCCCGGTCAGGCCGGTACTCATTTCAACCGGGATCTCGACGCCGTGACGATCGGTGACGACCCGTTCCACGCGGCGGTCGAGCGCACCGTCCTGGCCGCCGTCGAGGAAAGACGCCCTGGCCTGGCCTGCTTGCGGGCGAAAACGCTCCGGCAGCATCAGCTCGACCAGGCGCTTGCCGATCACTTCGTCGCGGCGCCAGCCGAGTAACTGCTCGGCCTGCTTGTTCCATTCGATGATGCGGCCCGCAAGATCGGCCCCGATGAAAGCGTCGTGCGCGGTGTCGACGATGGCCCGGATGCGCGCTTCGCTGGCGCGCACGGTGTCGAGGGCGCGCCGCAGTTCGAGCGTGCGCGCCTCGACCACGCTCTCGAGCGTGCTGTTGACTTGCAGCAGCTGGCGCCGCCGCTCCTCGAGATCGCCTACCAGGGTATCGAGGGAACGGCTCAGGGCTCGCACCTCGGCGTAGCCGCCCTGGTCGGACGGGATCGAGGACGCACCGCCACCGCTGACCTCGCCCGCCGACCTGGCCAGTTGTGCGAGCGGGCGCGTGACGCGGCGCGCCATCCACAGGCCGGCCAGCGAGCACAGCAGGGCCAGCGCGACCCCGCCCACGAGCAGCTGGGTGCGCATGTCGCGCACCGGCGCGTAGGCGTCGTCGACGCCCTGGCGCACCAGCACCACCCAGCCCAGGCCCGGATAATAGGAATAACCGGCGCCTTTCTGGTAGCCGACCAGGTAACGTTTTCCATCCGGCCAGCGCTCGACCGTGAAACCGCCCTGTCGGGTCGCCGTGGCGCGCCGGAAGCTTTCCAGCGCGAGCGTTGCATCGATCAGCTCCGGCGGGCCGAGCAGCACCTTGCCCGTGCTGCTCAGGATAAAGGTTTCAACCGAATTACGGCGTGCGAAGGAACCCACCACCGACTGCTCGACCTCGCGTGCCCAGCGCCAGGACAGGTGCGCCCCGAGCACCCCCTGCACCTTGCCGCCGGCGTCAGCGAACGGAAACGACACATCGACGAAGCGCCGCCCCTGGCCCGGCTGCGGCGGCAGCAGCTTGGCCAGCAGCACGGCCTCGTGGACGTCGCCCACGAAGCCGCCGACCAGGCCCTGGCGGAACCAGGGCCGGGAAGCGACGTTGGCGCCAACCAGCAAATTATTGCCCGCCGCCAAAACCTTCCCGTCACGGTCGGCGATGCCGAGCCATTCGTAGTAGGTATAGCTCTGCTGCACCTGCGCGAGCACCTGGGCCCGCGCCGCCGCCTCATAGTCGTGCTCGACCAGGGCGGCACGGCGCGCGATCAGGGCCACTTCACGGTAGCGCTCGAACATGCCGCGCTCGAGCTTGTCGGAAGTCTGGGACGCGAGGTCGGCCAGTCCTTCCCCGATGCGCGTTTCGACCTCGGCGACGGCGCGGCGCTCGACGAGCGCGACCAGGGCTGTCGTGAGTACGATCGACAATAGGGAAAAGGCCAGGGCCAGCTGGGTGCCCAGACCGCGCGGCATGAAGCGTTCGAGCTTGTTTTTCAAAGGACCCTCGGATTGCATCGCATGAGGAAACGCTGCAACGCTACCACAGCCCCGGCCTGGCGCGCCGCGCGCGAGCTGGAACGGCCTTTCCCGGCGGTGGGGCTGCGGCGGGGCGCACGCCGTTTTACCCGCGCTTCCTCCCGAACCGGTATGATCGCGCACCGGACGCGGCGCGGCCGTGCCCGGCGGGCACGCGGCAGGGATGCGCGGCATCGGCCGGTATTTTTTGGAATGGAGTTCTGTATGATCGTGGCCACACATAGCGGCAAATTTCACGCCGACGACGCCTGGGCATGCGCCGTCCTGTTCATCCTGTATCCGGACAGCGAGCTGGTACGCACGCGCGACATGGCCGCCATCGATGCCGCCGATTTCGCGATCGACGTCGGCGGCGTCCACGATCCGGCCAGGGGCCGCTTCGACCACCACCAGAAGGGTTTCGACTGCGCGCGCCAGTCCGGCGTGCCGTACGCCAGCGCGGGCCTGGTGTGGCGCGAGTACGGCGCGCGCTGCGTTGCCGCGCTGGCCCGGCAACACGCCGGCTACGCGCTCTCGCCCGACGCGAGCCAGCAGATGGCGTATGCGATCGACGCCGACATCGTCCAGTACCTCGACCTGTCGGACGTCGGCGCGGCCAAGAGCGCGCCGGGCGGCTATGGCCTGTCGGCCGTCGTCTCGGGCTTCAATCCGAACTGGATGGACGAGCAGCGGCTCGGCTACGGCGCCGACTCCGAGGCGTACCGGCTGGCGCAGTTTCGCAAGGCGATGGCGCTGCTCGCGGAGATCATGGTCAACTCGGTCAAGTACCGGGTCGGCGCCCTGCTGGCGCTGGAGCAGGTGCGCGGGGCGCAAGTGCTCGAAGGCGGCAAGCTGCTATTGCTGGACAATGGCGCCCTGCCCTGGACCGCCGTGGTGCGCAAGGAAATGCCGAAGGTCCTGTTCGTCATCAGCCACAGCATCGCCGAGCAGCGCTACATGATCCATGCGGTGCCGGTCAGCGCCGACAGTTTCGACGCCCGGGCCGACCTGCCTGCCGCCTGGGCCGGCCTGCGCGACGCCGACCTGGCGCTGGTTACGGGCGTGCCGGATGCGAGCTTTTGCCACAACGGGCGCTTCATCGCCGCCGCCAAGTCGCGCGCCGGCATCCTCGAGCTGGCGCGTCTGGCGCTGCAGGACGTGGCCCAGGGACCGGTCGCCGACTGAAGGAGGATCGCCGCGCGGGCGCCTGGTGCGGCCCCGCCGGCGCGGCAGCACTCAGCGGTTTTGCTGGCCCCTGGAAGCCGGGTCGTCGTCGCGGCCCTCATCCTCGACGCGTGCCCCCTGACCGCCATGGCTGCCCGGCTGGCCCGACTGGCGGTTGCCTTGCGCGCCGCCGGTGAGCTGGCCGATGCCTTCCAGACCAGTCTGGATCTGGCCGCCGCCGCCCGAGAAGCCCTTGTCGCCGGTGGGCGTTGCGCCATCGTCGAGCAGGTCGTCGGTACGCCCGGCCGATTGCGCATTGCCCTCGCGCTGCAGCTTGCCGCTATCGCCGGTGCCGCCCACGCCCATGCTGCCGGCACTGCTGGTACCGTTTTTCGTGATCTGGTCCCAGGAGCGGCCCTTCACGTCCTTCTTGTCCTTCTTGTCGTCGTATGTCGACATCATGTTCTCCTCGATCGTTGGTATCCGGGCATCTTAAGGGGCTGGTGCACCGGCACAATCGGCGCACGCGCGCCTGCCATGTAGGACTGACCGCACGGAATCCGGACGCAAAAAAACGGCGCCATCTCTGGCGCCGTTTTGCCGGCGCAAGCCAGGATCAGTCCTTGTAGTACAGGACCTTGCCGACCAGTTTGATATTGCCGGTACCGGTGCTCATGTCTTCGCCGCCCGAGAGGGAGCCGCCGCCGGTGATACGGGCAAATTTGCCGGTGCCGCCGGTGACCTGGAAGGTCGCACCCGAGAACACGTAGTTGGCGCCGACGCCGGTCGGCACGAACTGGCCGCTGTAATTGGCATAGATCTGGTCGCCCGAGGTGGTCATGACGATGAACTTGCCGCCGTTGAAATTAAACAGGGGGCCAACCGGGGTGATGCAGTCGGTCGCGATGAACACGACCTTGCCGCCCATCAGGGCGCTTTCGCCACGACCGCTGATGGTGCCACCGAATTTCGACGGGCAACGTTCGGCCGAGCCGACGGCTTCGACCAGCACGCCTTCGACCTCGAGCGGTGCGACGACCCAGTTTCCTGCGGATGCGGTGGCCGAAGCAGCGAGCAAAAGAGCAGCAGCGGCTGGACGGGCAATCGCGCGCAGGGTGGAAGTGAACATGTGTGTCTCCGGGAATTAAGTAAAATCTCATCATATAGATTTTGCACAAATCACTGCGCACGCTCAGCCTTACTTGTGGTTTTCAAGATACATAGATTTTCAGCAACATCTGCGTTCCATCCCGCCGCCGTGCGAGCGGCGGCAGGGCTGGCATTGACGTACCTATCGCTATTTACATCGGAGAAAACATGCGAGTTGCCACCTTCAACATCAACGGCATGGGCAGCCGCCTGCCGGCCCTGCTCGAATGGCTAGAAGAGACGCAACCGGACGTGGCATGCCTGCAAGAGTTGAAGTCGCCGCAGGAACGCTTCCCGCTGGCCGAGCTCAATGCCGCCGGCTACGGGGCGATCTGGCAGGGGCAAAAGAGCTGGAACGGCGTGGCGATCCTTGCGCGCGGCAGCGACCCGGTCGAAGTCGCGCGGGGCCTTCCGGGCGACGATAGCGACGAGCAGAGCCGTTATCTGGAAGCGGTGGTGGGCGACCTGGTGGTAGCCTGCCTGTACCTGCCGAACGGCAACCCAGCGCCCGGACCCAAGTTCGACTACAAGCTGGCCTGGTTCGAAAGGCTCATCACGCGCGCCCGGCAACTGCTGGAGACCGGTACGCCGGTCGTGATCGCCGGCGACTACAACGTCATGCCGACCGAACTCGACGTCTACAAGCCGGAACGCTGGCTGACCGACGCGCTGTTCCGGCCCGAATCGCGCGAAGCCTTCCACCGGCTGCTGAACCAGGGTTGGACGGACGCGCTGCGCGCCATGCACCCGGACGAAGTCATCTACACCTTCTACGATTATTTCCGCGATGCCTATGGACGCAACGCCGGCCTGCGCATCGACCACCTGCTGCTCAGCCCCGCGCTGGCGCCGGCGCTGCGCGCGGCCGGCACCGACCACGCCATCCGCGGGCGCGACAAGCCGAGCGACCACGTGCCGACCTGGATCGAGCTGGACATGGGCGCGCTGGCCACGGAAAAGGCCGCGGCCAGGATGAAGAACGCCTGATCGGCGGTAGCCGCGGTCGGTCGGGCAGCGGCGCGCGCGGATAGACGGGATGCCGGCCGTGCCACTCGTCGAGGCCTTGGAGCGCGATCATGGGCCGGCCCCGGCCGGATCGATGGCATGCGCCGGACGCCGGTTCAGGCGGCGCTCGAGCAGGAAGGCCAGCCGCGACAGGCCGAAGCACAAGATGAAATAGGTCAGCGCGAGCACGATATAGACCTCGACCGCCTTCGTGAACACCAGCGTATTGACCTGGGTGGCGATGAACGAGACTTCGGACAGGCCGATGATGTAGCCGAGCGAGGTGGCCTTGATGGTCGCCACCAGCTGGCTCACCAGCGAGGGCGAGACATGGCGCAGCGCCTGCGGCAGGATCACCAGGCGCAGCGCCTGGCCGTAGGACAGGCCGAGCGAACGCGCGCCTTCGAGCTGGCCCCTGGGCAGCGACTTGATGCCGGCGCCGACGATCTCGGCCAGGTAGACGGCATCGAACAGGACCAGGGTCATCAGCATGGTCGTGGCCTGTCCGGTCTTCACGCCGGTGACGGCCGGCAGGAAGAAGTAGGCCCAGAACACGACCAGCAGCAGCGGCACGGCGCGCACGAGCTGCACCAGCACGGCCACCGGCCAGCGCACGGCGCGCCACGGACTGACGCGCGCCACGCCCAGCACCAGGCCGAGCGGCATGGCCAGTACCAGGGCGGCCCCCGACAGCAGCACCGTGAGCGCGAGGCCGCCGAGCGGCCCGTTCGGGTATTGGCCGACCAGGAAATAGAGCCAGTAGTCCTGGATGAGTTCGATCATCTCAGGTCCTCACCGGAAAACGGCGCGCATACAGCTGGGCGGCCAGCGAAATCGCCAGCGACACGGTCAGGTAGGCCAGCGTCGCGAAGGTGAACGCTTCGACGCTGCGGAAGGTCGCCGTCTCGACGCGCGCGGCCTGGTACATCATCTCGGCCGCGCCGATCACGGTGGCCACGCTGGTGTCCTTCCACAGGTTGACCGTCTGCGACAGCAGCGGCGGCACGGCGATGCGGATGCTCTGGGGCAGCACGACCAGGCGCAGGGACGCGATGCGCCCCAGGCCGAGCGAACGCGCCGCTTCCATTTGCGATGCGGGCACGGCGCGCATGCCGCTGCGGATGTCCTCGGCCATGTGCACGCCGGCGTACAGCGACAGCGCGATGACGGCGCAGACGAACTCGGGGTTGTTCTCGTAGAGCGCCAGCTTGACCGGCTCGGGCAGCAGTTCGGGAAAGGCGAAATACCAGAACAGCAGGTGCGCCAGCAGCGGGACGTTGCGGATGCCTTCGACGACGGTCGCGCCGATTGCCTGCAGCGCGCGGCTGGGCGCAGTGCGCATCAGCGCAATCGCTACGCCCAGCGGCAAGGCGATCACGAAGCTCGCAAGCAGCAGCTGCAGCGACACGATGAATCCCTGCACCAGCCAGTCGTGGTATTGCCCGCCCTGGATCGGGCTTGCGTCGAAAAACGTCAACGGAGACGACTCAGAGCTTGTCGGTGTGGATGGTGAAGCCGCGCGTGGCGATGTTCGGGCGCGTGCCCGGCCCATACCATTTCATGAACAGGGCGTTCGCCGCGCCGCTCGTTTCCAGCTCGCGCAGGGTGGCGTCGACCACGGTCTTGAGACCTTTTTCGCCCTTGCGCAGGCCGAGCGCGATCGATTCGATGCCGATGCTGGTGGGCAGGATCGTGAAGTTCTTCGCGTTCGGACCGAGCTTGCCGAAATCGGCCAGGAGCGAGGACTCGTCGTTCACGTAGGCGATGCCCTTGCCCTGCTGCAGGGCCTGGAAGGCTTGCTGGGTATTCTCGAAGGTGACGACGGTGGCGGTCGGGACGGCGGCGCGGATGTTCGTTTCCTGGGTGCCGCCGCGGACCGTGACGACCTTCTTGCCGGCCAGTTGCGCCAGCGCGGTCACGCCGCTGGCGTTGCGCACCATGACTTTCGAGCCGGTGACGAAGTGGGTGAGCGCGAAATCGACCTGCGACTCGCGCTCCTTGTTGTGGGTAAGCGTCGCGGCCAGTACGTCGACATGGCCTTGCTGGAGTTCGGGAATACGGGCCGCGACCGACATCTGCTTGAACACAGGCCTGACCCCGATCTTCCTGGCGACGGCTGTCGCCAGGTCGATTTCGTAGCCTACCAGTGCACGGGTCTTCGGATCGATGAAGCTGTTCGGTTCGTCGGTGCCGAGCACGCCGAAGACGATCTCGCCCTTCTTCTTGATGTCGGCCAGCTGGTCGGCGTGGGCGCCGGCGGCCACGGCGAACTGGGCGCAAAGCGCGATCGCGCAGGCAAGCAGGGTGCGGCGGTTGGCCATCGGGTCTCCAGGGGCGTGAATGAACGGACCCGCGAGTATAGGCCATGCGAATGACCGCAGGAAGGATCGAATTCCAATAAGGACATGTTGAATCCGCATAAAGGCGCACCTCGCCCAGGGGAAGGTGCGCCTCTTCAACCTTGAACCGGCGGCTCGGACGATCTCAGTTGCCGCTGCCGGCGTTGGCGCCGGCGCCGCCGCTGGCCGAGGCCGAGCCGCCGACCGAAGCCGATGCCGATGCCGGGAACTGCGCCGACGTGGCCTTGCCTGCCAGGGCGCGCGCGCTGCCGGCGCCCGCGGCTGCCGCGTCCCGGGCCGCGCCGCGTAGGCCGGCGGCGGTGCCGGCGGCGTAGTCGCGGGTGCTGGCGACCTGGCTGCGCGCGGCGCCCGCCACCGGTGCGGCGGCCGACCGTGCGCCGGCGACGGCGCCGC